>CALHRC010000117.1 GCA_938038265.1 uncultured bacterium | reverse complement strand
CAAGGTGGATGGTGGATCACCGACTGAGCATTGCCCCGATGATGGATTATACCGACCGAGACTACCGCTACCTAATGCGGCTCATTACCAGGCGTACGGTGCTCTATACCGAGATGATCCACACCGGGGCTATCTTGCGGGGGGAGGCAGCCCGCCACCTGGACTTTGACCCTGCGGAAAAACCACTGGTATTGCAGGTAGGTGGCGACAACCCAACGGATCTATCAGAAGCAGTGAAAAAAGCCAGCGAGTGGCCCTATGATGAATTTAACTTAAATTGCGGCTGTCCATCTGATCGGGTGCAAAATGGCAATTTTGGGGCCGTGTTGATGGCCGACCCCACCAATACCGCTAAGCTGGTAAAGGCCATGGTACATGCCACCCGACAACCCGTCAGTGTTAAGCACCGCATTGGCATCACCCACCGAAAAGACTACCAGCACCTGCGCGATTTCGCCGCGGCCCTGCTCGATGCGGGAGCGGCGCGACTGATTGTCCATGCACGCATTGCCATCCTTGAGGGATTAAGCCCCAAAGAAAATCGTGAAATCCCCCCCCTGCAATATGACTGGGTGTACCGCTTAAAACAGGACTTTCCCGGCGCAGATATCCACATTAACGGGGGTATTCGTTCCCTTCAGGCGGCAGGCGAGCATCTGCGCTATGTTGACGGTGCCATGCTCGGGCGCATTGCCGTTGAAGAGCCATTTATGTTTGCCCGAGCAGATCATGAAATTTTTGGGGATGGATCTATCCCCCCCGCACCAACTGCTGTACTTGAAAAACTAGCTTACTATCTGGAAGTGCGCCTTGCGCAAGGTGTACCCGCCCGCCGGATACTGCGCCACACCCTCAATCTGTTCCATGGTCTGCCCGGCAGTCGTGCATACCGCCGCTATTTAAGTGAACACATGCACCGCGCCGATGCCGGTGTTGGTACCTTACGCGCGGCTGCCCGTAAAGTTCTTGACCCTGATAGCTTGGCCGCCGAAGTTAGAAGGTGATATGGGTGAACAAGCCAAGAAGTTTCGATATTGTCTTATTGTATCCCCGCAGTGTCCCGATGTAATAAAAAACTATTTATTTGAAACTTTTGACAAACAAATTTTGCGACTTAATCTTATTGAGGATCTCCACAACCTTAACGAAGACGAATTCCCGCTGGTCGTGTGGGTCATCTCGTCACAAGATCTAAAAAACTATCCCGCAGATTTTGATCGCCAGGTACAGCAGCATGCCAGCCTCTTGCTTAAAATTATTATCGTGGGAGATGCGCTTGCTCCCGGTGAAAACCCGCTGCCGGCCGACTCAATTCTTATTCATCTAACTTCGACCCAAGCGCTTGAAACGATACGCCAAAGCGTAAAAATAGGCTTTGATTTGCTCAGGGGCGACATTGAGCGTATCAACCTGCAGTCAAGGCTGGCCCTGAGTTACCGCGACATCCGACGTTTGACCGATGTGGGACAAGCGTTAGCCAATGAAAAAGATTTTGATAAATTGATTGATTTAATTTTGCAAAAAGCCCGTGAACTTGTCTCAGCAGATGGCGGCTCCATTTATATCACGGAACGCAAGAAAGGCGAGGCCCCGACCCACATTAGATTCATGCGCTCGGCTTTGGTACTTGACGCTCATGAATTTCTTTTGCCGATCAATCGAAATTCAATTGCCGGATATGTAGCCTTGACAGCGCAGCCTTTGATGATTGACAATGTGCATGATCTGCCTAAAGATAGTGAATATTCCTTTAATGCTGAATTCGATAGAGCGCATAATTATTATACAAAATCAATGATGGTTATCCCCATGAAAAATCACCGGGGGGATGTCATTGGAGTATTGCAGCTTATCAATAAGAAAGTTCAATTTAACCGAAAACTCACGTTAGAAGAGCTGAAATCTGACCAGGTCATTTCTTTTACTCAAAAAGATTATGAGATCCTCGCTGCCATGGCTGGTCAGGCAGCGATTGCTATTGAAAATAATATTTTATTAGGAGAGATACAAAACCTGTTTGAGGGTTTTGTTAAAGCCTCGGTAACCGCCATTGAGCAGCGCGACCCAACCACGAGCGGTCATTCCTTTCGGGTGGCTGACTACGCGGTCAGTCTTGCAGAAACCGTAGATCGGGCGCGCAGTGGTCCTTTCGAGGCAATTAAATTCACCCAAGAGCAGCTCAGGGAACTGCGTTATGCATCCTTGCTGCATGATTTCGGCAAAGTCGGTGTCAGAGAACATGTGTTAGTCAAGGCAAAAAAACTATATCCGGCAGAGCTTGAATTGATCACCATGCGGTTCAATTATATCCGCAAAGCCATCGAGGCGGATATCCACAAAAAACACCTTGCAGCTCTCAAAAACAGCGACCGCTCCCAATGGCCGCGCCTCGAAGCTGAATTTGCTGCAGAGTTGGCAGAGAAATACAGAGAAATTGATCAGATGTTTGACGCAATTCTCTCAGCCAATGAGCCTTCCGTGCTTGAAGAAGGGAGTTTTGAATTTTTGAAATCAATAGCTGAGCGCACTGTTGAGTTACCAAATAAACAAATTATCCCTTTTCTAAGACAGAATGAACTACTCTCCTTGTCGATACGCAAAGGAACCTTAGACGAAAAAGAGCGACGAGAGATCGAGTCACATGTCGTTCATACCTATAACTTTTTGGTACAGATTCCATGGACGAGAGAATTACGCAACATACCTGACATTGCCCACGGTCACCATGAAAAACTTGATGGCAGCGGCTACCCTCTGCGGCTTAGCGCCGAAAATATTTCCCTACAGACCCGCATGATGACCATTGCGGATATCTATGACGCTCTTACCGCCTGGGATCGCCCCTATAAAAAAGCAGTGCCGCCAGAAAAAGCCCTGGATATATTGAAACTCGAAGCCAGAGATGGCCATATCGACAGCAACTTACTCGATGTGTTTATCGACGCGGGAATTTTCAAACGCATTGAGCAAATTAGAGAATTCGGCCACGATGTGGTTTTTTGAGGTTTGGGACAATTTAACCGCAATAGACTAAATTTGCTCAGTCATTGAGTTCAACTACCCGACTTAAACCCCAGCCAATTAGGATGTCTTTCACCTGTAGGTGGGGAGCAATATACCCAGGCGGTAGATCCATCCCCCAACTTAACTCTGGTTCTGCAATATGGCGCACCCTCATAATCGTCAAGCAGCGCCAACTCTGCTGGATATACCTGCAGCACAAAACCAGGCACGCTGTCTGATAAAGATTTCTGCAAGTCAGGGTATTGCCGGCCATTTTGGTAGAGCATTACCCGGCGGTACCCGAAGAGCCGCGCGCTGCGCTGGTAGGGTACCCTGCCCAAAACACGCCACAGGCAACTGTGTCGCTTAAGGGTTCCGTAAACGAACAGGGACTGCTGCGCCCAATAGCGCTGCACTACCGAAAACTTCTTGCCTTGACGCCATTTATACAATGTCTTTCCTTGCTAAAATAAAAATATACACCGCCGGAGAAACCTATGCCGCCCAAAATCAGTATAATCATTCCTACGTTAAACGAAGAAAAATATTTACCACTACTGCTTGAAAGTATAAAAAAACAAAGCTTCAAAGATTATGAAATTATCGTAGCTGATGCCGGCTCCAAAGACCGCACGGCAGATATTGCCAGAGAATATGGCGCCCAGGTGGTGCCCGGTGGCATGCCCGGCCCCGGCCGCAACCGCGGAGCCGATGCCGCGAGCGGCGAGCTGCTTTTTTTCTTTGATGCTGATGTAATTCTGCCGGATGGCTTCTTAAGCCGCGCCATTACAGAATTTGACGATCGGTTCTATGATTTGGCAACCTGTGAATTTAAACCTATCTCAGACCTGCGCCTTGACCGAATAATGTTCAGCCTAACCAACCTCACGGTAAAACTCAACCAGAGGATCAACCCAAGGGCCGCCGGCTTCTGTATCTTCATCACCCGGCGCCTATTCAACCGCATTGGCGGCTTCGATGAAACCCTGAAACTCGCCGAGGACCATGATTTAGTGCAACGCGCCTCGCGCCTGCGCCCCCTACATTTTTTAGAGACCGTACACATCATGGTCAGTGTACGCCGCCTCGAAAAAGAAGGGCGCTTTGCCCTGGTTGAAAAATATGCCAAAGTGGAATTTAACCTGCTAACCAAAGGCCCTATCAAAGAAGACATCATAGAATATGAATTTGGTAATTTTGAAGGCGAAGAAGGCGCGAAAATGAAACGTGGGCTTGACGAACTGGAAGAGAGAATCAAAACCCTCGAGAAACAATACGATGAATTTGAGCGTACCTGGCTTAAACCTGATGAGCAGGGCAAACTACCCGGTGAACCAATGGATCGCATCCGGGCGGGCTTCAATGCGTTGGCCGATGCCTTCAGCAGCTTATTTCTGAAAAAATAGCAATATCCTAAAAAACAGTAACGTTGGTCACCACCAAGCAATCCCTGTAACGGTAGGGAGATACACAGCAGTACTCCCACTCTCTTGTTCAGGAATTCCTGAACAAACAACGCTTTTTAAGAAGATATAGCACTTATCTAATTTATATGACAATCTATCCTCTAAATATAAAAGCCCGGGAGTAGCTCAGAGCAGCAGCTGGCGGTTAAGCTTTGAGAGTTACAGCGTTCGGAAGAACCCTTTTTAAGAAGTAGTTGGGATTTACTTTCGGTTAGCCTTAATATAATCCCGATACCATAGGGCACTGTCTTTAAGTATGCGCGCGCCGGTGACATAATCGACATATATGATACCAAACCGGGGGCGATAGCCCTCAGCCCATTCAAAGTTGTCTAACAGCGACCAAACAAAATAACCGGTAAGGTTAACCCCTCCAGCGCGGGCCTGCTCTGCCATAGCAATATGCTCGCGCAGATACTCTATGCGCTCCCTGTCATGCACCCTGCCAGCAACTACCGTGTCGGCAAACGCCGCGCCATTCTCGGTAATCATCAACTCTTTTATCTCGGGATAAGAGCCGAATTGTTTAAGCAAGGTATAGATGCCACGCGGGTCAATTTCCCAACCCATCTCCGTGCGGGGCAGACCGCGGGAAATCTCCCGAAACCCCAAATAAGGCACCAGACGGTTGGCCTTGACAACTTTCGTAGTGTAGGTATTGATCCCCCAAAAATCAAAATCAAATTGAATCTGCGGTAGATCGCCGTCTTTAATGTATCTCTCTATCTTTCGCAAGAATGGTACTTCACCGGCAGGATACCCCCGCCCGACAACGGGATCGACAAACATGCGATTATAGAAAGCATCAAAGCGGCGTGCTGCCGCCATATCTTTTTCAACCGCCCGCAACGGATAGGCTGCCGTGCAGGACACCGTAGTACCAATACGAGCCTTGCGGTTAGCCGAGCGCAGTACCCGCGCCGCAGCCCCCTGTGCCAACAGTGAATAGTGAGCCGCTGCAAAAAAATTTTTAAAACCGCGCCGACCAGGCGCATGTACCCCGAGCAGGTAGCCCAGAACTGTATAAACAAAAGGTTCATTTAATACTATGTAACTGTCAACCAAAGGGCCGAGTGCTTTATCTACCTGCGCGCAATATTCACTAAACCAGTGAACTATGTCGCGGTTGGTCCATCCCCCCTTATCTTGCAGTATTTGCGGCAAATCCCAATGGTACAAGGTAACATAAGGGCGGATGTTTTTTTTAAGCAATTGATCCACCAGTCGGCGGTAAAAATCCACCCCTCTCTGGTTCACCCGACCAGTTCCTTCAGGCATAACCCGCGGCCAGGAAATAGAAAAGCGGTAGGCAGCAAGCCCCAGTTTCGCCATTAAAGCAACATCTTCGCGCCAGCGTTCATAATGCCAGCTCCCCTTGGCGGGATTAGTGCCATCTTTGATCTTTCCCTTACGGGCACTAAACGTATCCCAAATGGAAAGGCCTTTGCCATCTGCTAAGGCCGCTCCCTCAATTTGCAAGGCAGAGGTAGCCGCCCCCCAGATAAACGGGGGCGTTCTTTTACCCTTGTTTGTTTTTTTCCTTTTGGTGGAGTTTAGGTTGGCTGGCACTATTTGCCGTTTTGCAGAGATTCAGCCTTTAGATAGGCCCGCAGCAGTTCCCGGGTGGTTAAAGTAGCGTCAGCAGGCAGGTTATCGTCAAACAAACCCAGGCGCAGCGCGTCTCGGTAATAAAGAACATCTGCACGGAAAAGGTCTGTCATAAAGCTGGTAGAAAGGTTAAAACGCTGTATCAAGGTACGGGCAAAGGCAGAACGGTGTATCGGCTGGTTCTTGTTCTCCAGCAGGATACCTTTTTCCGCTAACAGCCGCTGTGCCTCTTGCTGCTCGGCTGCAGTCAGCTTGTCATCTGCTTTTTTCTGGCGTACCACCAAAGCTTTAACTGAATAATACATCAGCTCACTGGCATCGCTAAAAGTAGCCACGCTATCACGCATCAGCTCGCTGAAAATATCGCGAGCCCAGAGAGCCTTTCCCATGACAAAAGCCAAAATGAGAACCACAAGCTTTATATGCGGATATTTCATATAGCCCTACCTTATATCTATATTATTAGACGACCTGTCAAACAAAAAGGTAACAAAAATATGACAAAAGGCAAACTCTTGACGAAACAGCTAAACCATCCCCCCTGGCCTATGCAGTTATTGGTAGCCACCAGTAATCCTCATAAGTTACGGGAATTAGCACAGATTGTCGGCTTATACCAACAAGAACAACCGGCTCTTGAATTGCAACTCATGGGTTTGCACCAGTTAGACGAGACGCTGCGCACCGCTTATGTCGCGGAAGAAACCGCTCCCACCCTGCTTGAGAATGCCCATACCAAGGCTGAGGCGCTTTACCGCCTCACCGGGCGGGCTGTGATTGCCGAAGATACGGGCCTGGAAGTCGATGCTTTAGGGGGGCGTCCCGGAGTGAAATCAGCCCGCTATGCCCCGACCGACAGCGAAAAGATTGCTAAACTACTGCAGGAACTCACCCCCTTTCCCGAAGAGCGCGAGCGCACTGCCCGCTTTGTTACCTGTTTGTGCTACCTTGACGAAAATGGCAATCCGATGTATTTTATTGGAAAAGCCGAGGGGGTAATTGCACAAGTGCCTGAAGGCCAAGGCGGCTTTGGCTATGACCCTATCTTTATCAGCCGCGAGACCGGCAGGTCATTTGCCATGATGCCGGCGGAGGAAAAAAACCGTCTGAGCCATCGGGCGCGGGCTATGCGGGGTTTATTGGATTTTCTGTTACAATGGCAGCTGTTCAGGAATTCCTGAATAGATGGGGAATTCCCCATCAAAAAATCCAGCATGCTTTAAGTTCCTGCTGGCCAAAGTGTCTTGCAAAACATAACCATCCACCGTGACCTTAGCGCAAACCCTGAACAACCTGGAACCCATTGCCAGACGGGCCGGCGACATCCTGCTGTCTTATACAACCGGCAACAAAAATATCCAACATAAGGGGGATGTCGATCTCATCACCGACGCCGACAAAGCCTCAGAAAAATACCTGATAGAAGAGCTCGGCCGCCAGTTCCCTGAGATCGGTATTCTGGCCGAAGAAGGCGGGCGCCGTGATAGTCAGAATGGTTATCACTGGGTCATCGATCCCCTTGACGGCACCACCAGCTATGCCCATGGCTTTCCCTTCTTTGCCGTGGCCGTTGGCTTAATGGACAGCAACCGTCAACCAGTGGCCGGGATAGTGTATAACCCCTTTTTTAATGAGTTATTTTTAGGGGGGGATGGATTACCGGCCCGACTCAATGGCCAACCCATTACGGTCAGTCAAGTCTCCTCAATCCAAGCGGCCTTGCTGGGCACCGGCTTTCCCTACACCCGCCGGCAGCATATGGACGAGCTCATGGCCCGTCTGGCCCGTGTTTTGCACCAGGTGCATGACATACGCCGTACGGGGTCAGCGGCACTTGACATCTGCTATGTCGCTGCCGGGCGCACCGATGGCTACTTTGAAACGGGCTTACAACCCTGGGATACTTGTGCGGCTTTAGCCATTCTTAAAGCAGCGGGGGGGATGGCCTCAAAGTTTGACGGCAGCGCCGCAGATATTTTTACTCCCGAAATTGCAGTTTCAAATGGCTTAATCCACGGCCAACTGATAGGCCTGTTGTAAATCTTTTGCTCTTAAGACTTCTAAAAATACTGGTATGGATTTCCATACCACAAAGGTAAAATCTCTATTCTTAAGAATTCCTGAACTTTAAGATGGGGAATTCCCCATCCCCCAGGCGACATAATGTCTTTTTTTAGTAACTACCAAAACTTTTAGCAACCGGGGGAATAGTTGGCAGCGGCCATGGCCACCCGTCTTCTGCTACCCTCGGCTCCGGCGGCGGAGCAGGTTTACCGCAGCACCTTGACTGCCTCTGCTTAGTTAACAAAAATCCCTGCTTATGTCGGTAACGAACACCACACGAAAGTTCCACGCCGAATTGTGACATAATATCACTTTTTAGTAACTAAAAAGTGATATCGCGAACTTTAGTCCCGCCAGCAGGCTATTTTTCGGGGGTGTGATCGCCCCGAGGATGTTTTAGGAGTCTAATTCCTGCAGCGCAGTGATAAAACCCTCAATGGTTTTTTTGGCATCCCCAAAGACCATCATGGTATTGTCTTTATAGAATAACTCATTTTCAATACCGGCAAAACCCGGGTTCATGGAACGCTTCAATACCAGCACAGTGCGGGAAAGTTCAGCATTTAGCACGGGCATTCCGTAGATGGGGCTTGCCGGGTTATCTTTAGCTGCTGGGTTTACCACGTCATTGGCACCAATGACGATTGTGACATCCGTGGTGGGGAACTCATCATTGATTTCCATATCATAGAGCAGATCATACTCAACGCCGGCTTCGGCTAACAAAACATTCATGTGACCCGGCATGCGGCCAGCCACAGGATGTACGGCAAATTTTACCGAGGTGCCTTTTTTCGTGAGGTAATCGGTGAGCTTCTTTACTACATGCTGCGCCTGTGACACTGCCATACCATAGCCGGGTACAATAATAACTTTTTCAGCCACATCGAGAATCATGGCTGCTTCATCCGGCGAAATACTTTTCACTGTCCCGGTAATTTCGCGAGCATCCACTCCGGCGGGTCCGGCGCCAAAACCACCGAACAACACATTGAGCAGCGAGCGGTTCATGGCTTTACACATGATATTGGTAAGGATAATGCCTGAGGCGCCTACTAATGAGCCAACCACAACTAAGGCATTATTTTTCAGTACAAAGCCGGTCATCGCGACAGCAATTCCTGAATAGGAGTTAAGCAAGGATACCACCACCGGCATATCGGCGCCGCCAATGGGAATGACCAAAGTAATGCCTAAGATAAAGGCAAGGCCACTTAGGATATAGTAATAGAGGTCGGCATTTTCTTTGGCCGCCAAATCAAAGGAGGCATCAGACAGCGAGAGGTAGATTAACACTGCCAGTACCACAACGGAGAGCCCCATAAGCGCATTTAAGGTTTTCTGCAGCGGATACAGTACTGGTTTACCACTGATCCATTCCTGCAGTTTAAGGGCCGCGATCAGGCTGCCGCTGAAGGTTACCATACCAATCAAGGTGGAGAGTATCAGGGTAGTGAAATCAATCCACCCGGTATTGATGAGATCAGCGCCTTTGAAGACATACTCAGAAACTGCAATGATAAAAGAAGAAATTCCGCCAAAACCATTTAAAAGAGCAACCATCTGCGGCATAGAAGTCATGGGCACTGTTTTGGCCATGAGAATACCTAAAGTAGCACTACAGGCTAAGCCGATTAAGATAATATCATATTCGACAATTTGCCGATCTAATAAAGTAACAACTACACCAATAAGCATACCCACGGCGGATAAAAAGTTACCTCGGCGGGCGGTTTTAGGCTTACTTAAGTTTTTAATGCCCAGAATAAAAAGAATCACAGCCACCAAATAGAAAAGATCGGTGGTACCTAACGGGATTATTTGTTTCAATTCTTGCATGGCTTATCTCCCGGTCAGTTTTTCTCTGGTTTATTTTCTTTTTTCTTAAACATCTGCAGCATTCGGTCGGTGACGACATAGCCGCCAAATACGTTGAGGCCGGCAAAAAATACTGCCGCCAAGCCAAGCCAGCTTGAGAGATCCCCCCAGGTACTTTCGTGGCCGGCAACCACCAGCGCGCCCAAAATAGTTACTCCAGAAATGGCATTTGAGCCCGACATAAGGGGCGTATGCAATGTGGGGGGCACTTTAGAAATAAGCTCAAAACCCACAAAAATTGCCAAAATGAATACATAGAGCGTCATGATAATTTCAGCATTCATGTTTCTCTCCTTTTACAGTCCCAGGGCGGATTTAATAATAGGTGACACTAACTCACCAGAGCGCGTAATTTTCGTTCGGGCAACAATTTCATCTTTCTCGTCAGACAAAATTTCTCCGTTTCGATATAGATAGACCAGCAGGTTTTCTACATTCTTGGAGTACATTTTACTGGCATGGGGCGCCATGGTACTTGTCAAGTTCGCCGGCCCAATGATCTTAACCCCATTGACTTCTACGGTTTCGCCCAATTTCGTCAGTTCACAATTGCCGCCCGTTTCTGCTGCCAAGTCAATAATAACAGAACCGGGTTTCATGTTTTTTACCATATATTCTTTAATAAGAATGGGGGATTTTTTGCCAAATACCTGCGCAGTTGTAATGCAAATATCAGATTTCGCCAGGTGCTTATCGATGAGCTCCATTTGCTTTTTAATAAACTCTGGAGAAGCTTCTCTGGCATAGCCCTGTTCATCCTGCATATCTTCAGTGATTTCCATTTCCACAAATTTTGCCCCTAACGATTCTACTTGTTCTTTGACTACGGGACGCACATCAAAGGCCTCCACTACCGCTCCCAACCGCTTAGCAGTAGCAATAGCCTGCAACCCCGCTACTCCAGCGCCCAAAACCAAACAGCGGGCCGGGGGAATGGTGCCCGCAGCAGTCATTAGCATAGGAAAAAATTTGCCAAATTCATGAGCAGCTAACAGTACCGCACGGTAACCAGCAATACTCGCCATCGAGCTTAGTACATCCATCGACTGCGCGAGGGTAATGCGGGGGATGAATTCCATGGCCCAGGCAGTGATTTGTTTTTCTTTGTAAGTAGTAAGCAGCTCTTTTTGGTTAATTGGGTCCAGCACTGCAAAGAGCATGCTGCCAGTTTTCAGGGAGGATTTTTCATCGGCAGTCGGATACCTTACTTTCACCAGGATATCCACCTGGGAGGCCAGTTGCGAAAAATTTTCTGCCAACTCAGCGCCCATCTCGACATATTCATTATCCGAAATATAGCAAGCTTCGCCAGCTCCTTTTTGGACGATTATGCTAAAGCCCTTGTCTTTTAGTTTTTTAACTGATTCAGGTACCAGCGCGACACGGCGCTCTCCCGGTAGTGATTCTTTTGCGACACCGATTTTCATACTACCCCCTTCAAGATCGGTATTAGGCGCGCTTGAAACGACGCCGTTTTACAATATTATCCCAAATAACAACCACAGGTGCGGCTATCAGGTTTGAAGAATAAGTTCCAATCAATATACCGATAATCAATACCAAAGCAAGATCTCTCAGGCCTTCGCCGCCCAAGAAATAGACGGGCAGAATGGCCAAGATAGTCGTAGTGGTTGTGTTAATAGTACGGGTCATCGACTGCACAATAGAGCGATCCACCACCTTATCAATACCTAACTCTTCTTGTCCCTGGAGGTTTTCACGAATGCGGTCAAAAATAACAATAGTATCGTTTATGGAATAACCCAGAATAGTAAGCAAAGCGGCCACTACTGGTACTGACAGGGGTATTTGTAGCACGCCAATAACTCCAAAGGTAATTACCAGATCATGAATGGAGGCAAATAAAGCTCCAACGGCAAAATTGAGCCTGAAACGAAAAGCGACATATATTGTAATTAAAATTAAAGCTACAGAAAGAACCTTTACTGCAGCAACCGTCAAGTACTTACCAATAGTAGGGCCGACATGATCGGCATTGATAAATTGCACGTCAGATTCTTTTTTGTTTGCCAGGGAATCGATCAGCATGGCACGCAGGTAATCAACGGAATTCACCGCAAAACCGCGCGCCTCAAGGTCAGCTTTATTTTTTTCTGCCTCCGCTGTTAGTAGCACTTCAGTTTGGCCACCAATTTCAATTTTAATAGTGTTGCGCTGGTCTTTATCAGTAGCAAAAACTTGCGCGGGGATATTCTTTTGTGAAAAAAAGGCACGCAGCGTATCGGCAGTTATTTTTTCATTTACAGCTACTTCAATTTTTATCCCTCCGGCAAAATCAATACCCTTGTTAAAACCACCAAAGTGATATTCGGTTACCAGCAAGGTGCCAAGCAATACCAATAAAGAGCCAATAATGCTATACCATCTATATTTCATGAATTGGATTTTCATACAGCCCGCGCCTCCACTTTTGCTTTAAGCGCCTTGCGATATTTACCCCAACCCAGCGGCAGGCTCTGTATATTTACATCAAACACCAACCAGAAAAATATCGCTTTGCCAACATACAGAGAGGTAAACAGCGTTGTGACAATACCAACAAATAAGGTAACCCCAAATCCCTTAATGGGCCCCACTCCCAACTTAGAAGACAAAATTACTGCTGAAATTAGAGTTGTCAGGTTACTGTCCAGAATGGTCCAAGTAGCCCGCTGAAAACCAGCATCCACAGCTTTTTTTAGGGAATTACCCCGCCCTAATTCTTCCCGCAAGCGCTCAAAGATAATTACATTAGCGTCCACAGCCATGCCAAGTGTCAATACCACACCAGCTAAGCCGGGTAAGGTAATGGTAAAATCCATCAGTGCAAAAATACCCGCCATGAACAACAAGTTTAATAAGAGGGATATATCCGCAATAAGGCCTGCTACATGATAGTAAACAGCCATATACAAGATCACCAGAAACAGACCAAATATAATCGCCTTAAAGCCCCGCTCGATAGACTCCTGCCCCATGGTAGGCCCCACAGAACGCTCTTCCACAATTTTCATCGGCACCGGCAAAGCGCCCTCGCGGATAATAAGTGCTAAATCTTTGGCTTCTTGGGGGGAAAAAGAACCACTAATACGCGCTCGCCCCCCCGTAATCGGCTCATTGATATTTGGCGCCGAACGTACAATCCCATCAATGAGGATGGCTAACTGCCGACCGCGGTTTTTGGTAGTAATATCGGCAAAACGCTCACGGCCAGCCGCAGTTAGTTCAAACTCTACCGTATTTTGCATGGTCTCGGGATCAAAGTTAGCATAGACATTGCGGCTCATCATATCGCCAGATAACGCCACCTCATTTTCTAAAACCATAAAGTAACGAGGAACCAAACCCGCTTTAGAGCGATTGTCTAACTCATCCGTGCGCTCCATATATACAAAAATACCATACTGGCGAGGTAACTTAATTTCAGACTCTAACTTGCGTATAAACTCTTTTCTTTGGTATTCTGTTTGCAATTGCAAATAGTCCTTAAAACGGGCATTGGCCGCTGTGGTAAAAGGACCGCTGCTGCCTCCGGCGGATGGTTCGGCTAAGCGATATTCCACCCGCGCAGTAGAAGAAATAATTTTTTTAGCTTGTTCAGGCGATGCCACTCCAGGCAGCGAAATTTCAATTTTATCAGCCCCCTGCAAGCGGATTAAAGGCTCAGAGACTCCCGTGCGGTCAATACGAGAACGGATAATCTCCAGTGCACCTTCGGTATCCATCCGCTTGCGTTCGTCGCTGAAATCAAATGCTGTTTTAACTTGTGAAATTTTAAATTCTATTTCCTTCTTTTTTTCAGGGTCCGTTTCAGCAGCCAATTGCTTGTTTAATTCCTCTAACAACGAAGGGGGATATTGCCGCTCTAACTGCTCTTTCAATTTCTCAAAATCACCCTCCAATACTAAATTCATCCCCCCCTGTAAATCAAGACCTAACTTAAAAGGACGTGCTTTTAAGTTGCGCTCCACCCACATTGGCTCAAGCTGCAACCGCGCCCCATCAACACCCGGCTGGCGGGAAAGCTCATTTAAAAAAGCCGTTTGGATAAAATTTCCTTTCACTGACAATACAGTTTCAGCGGGGGATTTATCATCCTTTTTAAGTTCACGCTTTTCAAAAGAATAACGCTCGCCATAGTTACGCTTTAGGTACTCCTGAAGTCCCTGCAGAGAACTTTCACGCTGTTCTTCACTAATCTCTTCCTGAAAGTACACGTTGACCGTACGCTCGCCAATATTGGGCCAGATCAACATTATAGATAAAACAATAATAAACCCAATAATCATGAATCTAGAAGTGATATTCAAAATATCCTCCACAGTAAAAAGTTTTCTGTCATTAAACTATACTAATACCAGCTATCGCATCAGCGCCTTCGGGTACGCCCCGCCCTGGCCTGCCGAGTGCGGTAAATGATAAATAAGATGACAATACCAGCAACCAAAAGAATCTGCGAAAGGTTAGGCAGATTCAAAATTAGATTACTCCCCAGCTCCCGTTCGCTGTCAGACTTTACTTTTTCAATGATAACTTCCCGCTCCGGTGCAGGTTTAGCCTTAGCCTCCCCTTTATTTATAAAACCGTCAATCTCAGGAATATCTCGGGCGTCTCGCAGAAAAGCAGGATCTTCAGGAGCAGACTCCCAATACCCCGCACAGAGACCAGAAGATAAAACATAAGAAAAACAAAAAACAACAGCAGTCAACAAACCATTACGTAACATTTCGTGGGCTGCGACTAACTTCATTTTACTTTTTCTTAGCCTCTTCTTTCACTGTTTCCGCAGTGGGATTTACCAGCTCAATTGCCTGGATCGATACCTCAACCTTAACATTATCCGCAATTTTAATAACAGCCACGCCTTCCTCACTGCGCACACCGACAACCACACCCCAAATGCCACCCCGGGTAATCACCTTGTCGCCTTTAGTTAACTGGCGCAACATCTCCTGGCGCTTTTTTTCTTTTTTCTGCTGCGGCCGAATGAGCAGAAAATAAAACACAGCAACCAAAAGAACTGGAAACAATAAAGATCCCCAGGGGCTCGGTTGCTGGGCATCGGCAGAAACCGCAGCAGGGGCGGTAGTGGCACTGACCGCCGGTCCAGAAGTAACCGGAGCAGCCTGAGCTAACAAAAAAATACTGTCAGAAGAATTCATAGACGTCAAAGCAGGGTCAAACGATAGCACGTCAACGTTTTAGTTGCATTGGCAGATATCCCAACACCCAACAAATCCCTTACCAACTCGCCTTAGTAACTTCGCTTCGCAAATGTAATTGCAATAAACTTTATTCCTGACAGAAGAGCAGCCCACGGCACCTGAAGGGCTTTTAGTTACTAAAAACTGTATTATGTCGCCTGGTGGATGGTTCATAATGGGGAATTCCCCATCTGTTCAGGAATTCCTGAACAGAGAAGCCCCGCGGAGGTTGTTAGTTACCAAAACAAATATAACGTTAGATAGGCATTACCCCTGCCATAGTTATGGCATAGGCGGCCCCCCGCAGGGGGGTTGTTAGTTACTAAAAAGCGTATTATGTCGCCTGGGGGCTGGTTTTCTTGATGTGGAATTCCCCATCTGTTCAGGAATTCCTTAACAGAAGAGCCCCGCGCAGCTTCTTAGTTACCAAAACAAATATAACGTTAGATAGGCATCCCCCCTGCTATAGTTATGGCACGGGTCTATTCTGCCCCGCGGGGGGCTTGTTAGTTACTAAAAAGCGCATTATGTCGCCTGGGGGCTGGTTCTCTTGATGTGGAATTCCCCATCTGTTCAGGAATTCCTGAACAGAGAAACCCCGGCGGGCTGTTAGTTACCAAAACCGATATAACGTTAGATAGGCATTACCCCTGCTATAGTTATGGCACGGGTCTATCCTGCCCGCAGGGGGCGTTGTTAGTTACTAAAAGCGCATTATGTCGCCTGGGGGCGCTATCTTGCCCCGCGCAGGGCCATGGCACTTCCCCACTTGTTCAGGAATTCTAAGAACAGTGAAGCCAGCGCCCATCCCAC
>CALHRC010000116.1 GCA_938038265.1 uncultured bacterium | reverse complement strand
GGCCTAATAGCAGAAGAAATTGCAAATTTAAGTGTGGCATCGGCGTTGCGTAATTGCATCTGTCGTGCGATGGCTGCTTCAATGTCACGCAATGCCTGCAGCACTTCAGGGCGGCCATAACGGTACTTGGCCGGCACATTGTAAAAAAACCATCCGGCATGGTCGCTCTCGAGAGATATTAGCTGGTTTTCTTGCAGAATGACTTCAATTTCACTGTCGGTTCTAATCGCTTTGAAATGTTTGGCTTGTTGCAGATGATGTGGCAGTAGGAACTTACGCAGTTCACTTTCTACGCCCCGTACAGAAAAATCTTCCCAAATAGGAGTTTTTTCAATAATAGTTCTTTCTGTTTTTTTGAGCTTTTCCCAGTATTCTTCTGATTTTGCCAGAACCTCATGGTCACCCTGGCACCTACCCCCAAGAAGCAACAGCATCATGAAAACCAAAGGGCGCATGATTGGTCTTTTTAGAAAGAGGCAGCGGGGCGTAAACCAAAGGATTTTTTAGAAAGTAATTTCAATATACACTGTGGTTTTTTCCGTACGCGGCTCAGGGTAAATGTTGCAGAAGTATTTAATCCCTTTGGCGCGGCACAAATCTTCGAGGTATGAGTTATATAAAAGCCCCAGACCCGCACCGAGTTTTTCAGCGTCGCCACTATCTTTGTAAAAGTCGGAGAGAGAAATACCCTCGGTATTGGTTTTGAGCTTTTGCGCCAGCTGGTTGCGGGTCGCTTCATTGATCAGGCCAAAGTTTGAGATTGAAATGCCGATTTTATAAGATTTACCAAAAGAATTTTTGTTTGTTTTAAGCTGCCAACTGAGCTCAAGCATTTGGTTACTGCGGCGGGCGGCATCAATGACCATCTGGCGGTTATGGCGGTCGCGCAGGAAAGAATCGCTTTTGGAACGTTCAGCAAAGCCATTGCGGGTAATAATGCGTTCAAAATGTGCTTTCTCGGCGTTCTGGATAAACTCCATAAGCAGGTTAGAGAGGTGTGAGGCAATTTGGGTGTTGTCAAGGTACTGCAGAAACATTTCCACAAATGAATTCTGCATCTGCTGCCGTAGCGGTGTACCATAGACTACCAGATACAGGTACCAGACCCGGGCATCGGCCCAACGTATAAATTTCGGAGTACTCCGAATGCGCAATTGCCGGTCTTCTTCCTCCAGATCTAGAGCGTTAAGCCTTTCTGTAATAAGTCGCTCCAACTCATTTTGTATCTGCTCCACCACGTTTTTTTTCTGTTCTACCAAGTGGCTTGCCAGTTTAAGGGGGATGGCCTGCATATCCCAGATAGCATTTTTCGGGTTCTTGCGGTTGAATTCCTTGAAGACAGGCGAATCAATGATCATCGCCCCAAGGGTGGGACTCAGTTTTTTGTAGAGGATAGCGTAGAGTACCAAATTATTCGTGCTGATGATATCGGAGCGTTTCGTGAGCAGATCTGGTTCTGACAAAAAGATCTCATCGACATAAGAGTTCATGATCATTTTCTGCAGGGTGGGGGCGACAAAACCCTCCGCACGCATACCGTCAGTAGCAGTTCCGTCTTTACCTTTGAGACGTAACAAGGTCTTGCCCGATTTAGTCATCAATTCAGCGCCTTCACGGCTAAGCAAAATAGCTGCCGGCAAGCGGATATAGCCCCGTGGTGCGGCAGACTGGGGGATAGATGGCGAACTCATGCGCACTATTATTTCCTAAGAATTTGCCGGGGGACAGAAAATGTAAAAAATTCAAAAAAAAACTTGCCATCTTAAATAAAAATATTAAATTAGCAATATAACCCATTGAGTGCTATCACTTAATAATAATGAGTGATTATACTTGGGGTTAGTTAGTTTATTAACTACTTATCTTTAAGGAGGAAACTTTATGACACACAACCAGTTTCTATATTCGGGAATCCTCAAAGAGATTGCCCGCCTGCAAAATGAAATGAGCCGGGTGTTTGAAGACTTTCCGGTTGAGTATGACTATCCGCCCATCAATATCTGGAACAATGCAGACAATGTTTTAGTACATGTCGAAGTACCAGGGCTAACTGCAGAGCAGCTGGATGTCACGGTTTCTGGCGAGACTCTGACTGTTTCCGGTGAGAGAAAGGCTGAACAAATTGAAAATGCCGTCTGGCACCGTCGGGAGAGAAAGTCGGGACGTTTCAGCAAGACCATCCGCCTGCCATTCCCTGTAGAAGCTGACAAGGTACAGGCTAAACTGGAGCAGGGGATCCTTAGGCTGGAATTGCCCCGCAGTGAAGCCGACAAACCACGGAAAATCGCCGTGAAAACTGCCTAAGTAGCAGGAAGTAATCTTATCATTAAAGGAGGAGAATATGTGGCTGACACGCAACAAAGAAAAGGAAAATGAGACTGTGCGCGAAACTCGCGATGAAGCCGTAGAGCAGAGCGAGCCAATTCGTAACGAAGAACTCAGCCGTCTGACACCGAATGTAGATATCTATGAAAAAGATGACGTTATCTATCTGGCGGTTGATATGCCGGGTGTTGACAAGGGTGCCGTCGAGCTTACTTTAGAGAAAAACGTGCTGACAATTGAAGGTCGCTCTTCTTACAGCCGTCCGGAGGGATATGGTTGCTCTTATGCCGAATTCCGCCCAGGGGTGTACCGACGGTCTTTTACCCTGAACCAAGAAATTGACCGCGAAAATATCGAGGCCAACCTCAAAGACGGGGTACTCACCGTGGTGCTCAAGCGGCTGTTGCCCAGTAAGACTAAAATTGAAGTGCACTAAACTCTGTCGCTTTTCAGTAAAAACTCCCCCGCTTGAAAAAGCGGGGGAGCAACCTAAACTCCTTTACCATACGTAAGAAATCGTGATCTGCTGCGTGAGTAACTGGTAACCTTAGGCACTCGGTTTCTTAACCAGCCAACCTGTAACCACGGGATAACATCCGGGGCTATACCCTGGGCCTTTAGCTACCCCCGGCTCTTTTTTATTTGAGACACACCGGGGTATGGAATTCCATAGCTTGATGGGGAATTCCCCATCAAAGATGAGACATAATGCACGTTTTTAGTAACTAAAAAACTCCCGATGGATAAAGCGGGTGGTTTGGAGCCCACCACGGCGGCTACCTTGTTCAGGAATTCCTGAACAGATGGGGAATTCCCCATCCACAACACCATCCCCCATGGCGACATAACTCGTTTTGGGGTAACTAACCACTCGCACGGGGCAAGGTAAATTGCCTGGGGGACAAAAATAGCGCTTTTCCGTGGGGCAGACCTGTGAATTTGTTACCTATGATAGTGCGCCTGATTCTAACAGCAATCTGCTTTCTCGGCCTTAGCTGCGGCTCTTTGCCGCAAACCACTGAGACAAACTGCAGTCGCATTCCGGTACCAGCCGGCCCGGAAGATTTTGTTGTGGATAACAAGTTTGGCCGACTGTTGGTGTCATCTCATGACCGGCGGAATTGGCAATCGACCGGTAAGATAACCTCGGTTTCTTTGCAGGATGGCAAGGTTACCGTGATGGAGCGTGAAGGTGAACCAGAAGTTCTTTCCTTTCGTCCGCATGGGATGGATCTGCTTAAAAATGGCAATAATGGCGATTTTCTTTATGTTATACTGCATGGCCCCGAACAGGATGATGACATCCACGCAGTAGCGGTGTATAAAGTATTATATGACCGCCTGATCTTTGTACAGCAATACCAGCACAAGCTGCTCAACTCCCCCAATGACATCGCTGTCTTACCTGATGGCAGTTTTTATGTTACCAACGATGCCGGCAAGCGGGGCAGCTCTTGGGAGATGCTCTGGGGCATGCGGAAGTCTAATATTGTCTATTATTCGTCCAAGACTGGCTTTAGGATTGCGGCGACAAATCTGGCAATGGCCAATGGCATTATCCATTATGAAAACCAGATTTTCGCCACGGCGACCCGGGATGACGAGTTGTTGCGTTTTGTTAGGCAGCCGGATGGTAGTCTCGTGGAACGTAAGGTAATTTCTAAGTTTGCCATGCCAGACAATATTATGGCCGCCGGGAACCGCCTTCTGGTAACTTCACATCCCTCAGCCAGAAAATTCATGAGACACCGTAAAAAGTCTGCCAATAAAGCGCCCTCTGTCGTGTATTTGGTAAATCCAGTATCTGGTGGAATAAAAGCAATTTTTGCGGATGAAGGTAAACGTATCAGTGCGGTTTCAACGGCAGCGCTGGTGGGTAACCAGCTTTATTTAGGGCAGGTGTTCGATGATTTTTTATTGAGCTGTGATGTAGCAGGCAGCCTCTGAGGAGCCCAAGGCGGAATTCTTCAGGCAGGATGCTACAAAAAACATCAGGCTTTGCCTGTGTTTTCGCCTTGCTTGGGCGAGGCAAAGACGTTTTCGTGCAGGCCCTAAACATTTGTTGAATCCTGCCCGGCCTTTAGCTACCCCCTTGTGAGGAACTGTTAGTTACTAAAACAAATATAACGTTAGATAGGTATTTATCCGGCTATAGTTATGGCACCCCTGGTAGCTGGGGAATTCCCCATCACAGTTCAGGAATTCCTGAACGAAAGGCAGCTTTTATCCCCCCCGTAGGGGTTGTTAGTGACCCAAAAAGCTGCATTATGTCGCCTGAAGGCTGGTTTTTTGATGAGAAATTCCCTATCTTGTTCAGGAATTCCTGAACTTAAGCACCCTTATTATAGGGATTTTGGGGGTAGTTACCAAACCCCGATTCTCATTTGGGCTTGGTAGGGGGGCTGGTACAAGAGGCAAAACTTAACTGACAGGCTATGTAAAACTGCGCAAACTGGCAAGCCTACCAAAAAATAAAATTGAAGGAGACAATATGCCAGTTAAGGTTCCCGTGAAAATCAATAAAATCCGCGAGATTTTACCCCACCGTTACCCGTTTTTAATGGTAGATCGGGTGGTAGAATTGGCTGAAAACCGCATTGTCGCGATAAAAAATGTCAGTGCCAATGAAGATTTTTTTAATGGTCACTTTCCCGCGGCTCCCATCATGCCGGGGGTTTTGCAAGTGGAAGCTTTAGCGCAAACGGCAGGTCTTTATGGGCCACTGTGGGACCCCGAAGCGGCAGAGCAAGCTAAAGACAAAATTGGGGTGTTCTCCAGAGTAAATAATTGTACTTTTGAAAGTCCTGTGGTGCCGGGTGACCAGTTGCGTTTAGAAGTTATCCTGACCAATGTTGAAAAAGACAACAAAGGCAATGTAAAACGAGTCAGTGCCAAAGGTGTGGCCAGTGTGGATGGCAAAGTTACCTGCCAGTGTGAGTTAGAGTTTGCCATGGTTCCCGCCAAACTGGTTAGTCGCTAACTTGCGCGGTTACATCCTGCTGCTATAGAACACGGTAGGCGGGGTAACTTTACTTATTGGTGATTTGCCGGCGCACGGCGGCAACTTCTTCTTCAGAAAATAAAGGTTGGGTCAGGGGGGATGCCTTTTCTAATAAGCGCTCCATTTCACGCCGCAGGTCCGCTGTGAGTTTGTCAACTGCCTCGCGTCGGCCCTGGCGATCGTCTCGGTAGCGCTCGCCTAAACTAAAGGGTTTGCCAAACAATAGATGCGCTCGCCGTGGCAAGTGAGAGGGTACTCCTCCTAAAGCGCGGGGTACTTTATTGTATAAATATGATTCATAGCGATCTAACCATTCGTACAGGCGTTCGGCAGTTGGTTTTTCTAAAATGTAATCTCGTTTGATAACAATAAAGTCAAAGACGAGTACTGCCTGGTGGTGGGCCCATTTGATATTTGCTTTGGAGACTTTCGGTAGTTTAGGGTCGGGATAGTTTAATTGCAGAAGTTCAATTAGGGCAAAAATTTTACGCCATTTGGTAATGGCATCATCGTCTTTTTCATAAGGAGAGACGCCCAAACGTTGGGCAATACCATCTAGCATAGCATGGCGCAGACGCCCAATGCGATAATCAAAATCGCGGTCGGGGGATTTTTCAATGCCATAGTCACGCTCGGCTTGTTCAAGCAGATAGCGCCCAACCGTCAAAAAGCGGTGTAATAAATGTTTGCCCTGCGGGTTAATCCCTAATTTTTTTTCAATTTTTTTGAGAGATTTGTCTAAATCAGCGAGGATTTTGTCCCGAGGTACATCAATGACGTATTTCATAAAGCAGTACAGTCCGGTAATATCGGCTTGGGGATCTTGCTTGCGGGCATCTTCTAAAGCCCAAAAGCCCAATTGTGCCACCCCGGGTTGGAAAGGCATGAGGTTGTCATTTTCACCACTGGTGGGTTCACCCTCAGGAAAAATCACTAACTTACCGGCTGGCTGGGCAAGTAGCGTCCGTGCCATCTTGAGTGATTCTCGGTCAGGTACGCCCGCAATTACGGAAAAAGCCCCAATGCGCCGGATAAAAAAACCAATGGCACCTCCCTGCCAATTAAAGACTTGGCGCGAAGCCATAAAGTAAAAGGGCTTACCAACCAGGCGGCTTAAATAAAAAACAATGGGTGGTTCGGCAGTTGTTGGATGGTTACTCAAAAACAACAACCGCTTATCCTTCAGCGATCTAAGCATGGCTAAGTCATCCGGTTCGATGACAATCTTACGGATATTTTGCATGACTTTAAGCAATGGAAAGTAGAGTACAGAGGCCAGCCACGGCACTAAGCGGCTTTTTTTCGGGGCAATAAAATACTTCATAATAGGGATTTTCTTACAGTAGCCTGTAAGCTTGTCAAGCGCAAGGTGAGCTTTTCTGTTCCGGAATTCCTGAACAGGGGGGCGGTATCACCCTCTTGTGAGGAACTGTTAGTTACTAAAACAAATATAACGTTAGATAGGTATTTATCTGGCTATAGTTATGGCACCCCTGGTAGCTGGGGAATTCCCCATCACAGTTCCGGAATTCCTGAACGAAAGGCAGCTTTTATCCCCCCTGTAGGGGTTGTTAGTGACCCCAAAAGCTGCATTATGTCGCCTGAAGGCTGGTT
>CALHRC010000115.1 GCA_938038265.1 uncultured bacterium | reverse complement strand
AACCATTTCTCCATCCCTCCGATGTCGTGCGTGAAATGCAAAAGAAATTCAAAGATACTAAATCCTATCAGGCAAAATTTACCATCGATATTCAGGAAAACAAAAAAAATCGCTCTTCGTCTGGAGTGGCGTCCTTCCAGCGGGGCGGTAAACTTAATTTTACCTTTAACCAGCCAGCTGGGGATACCATCATATCGGACGGTAAAAAACTCTGGGTTTATGTCGCCCGCTTACGGGCCGTTGGCATGCAGGACCTCAATACAACCGGAAAAGACGGCAAAAATATTTATGACACGGCCAGCTATGAGGGATTAGTTAGATTATTCCAGCGGTACCATTATCGTTTTGATGACAGCGCCCAGCCCAGGCAAATAGAAGGCGGTAACTACTATGTACTGGAACTGAAAGAAAAAGTTTCTTCCGGTGGGTATGAAAAGATGATTCTTTATGTGAATCCCCAAACATACCTCATTGAGAGAATTACCGCTTTTTCACCCAGCGGACGCCAGGTAAAGTTGCGCTTCAGTTCTATTGAGCTTAATACCGACCTACCAGCGTCACTGTTTCAATTTAAAGGCTCGGAAAATATAAGAGTAGTTGAAAATCCCCTCACTACAGACGGTTGACAGAGAGAGATGCCATGCGTGAAACACCCGGTTCCCTGCTAAAAAAAGCCCGCGAAGAGAAAAAAATTACCCTGAAACAGGCCTCGGAAGAGACCAGAATTACCTCACGGCACCTTACGGCACTCGAAGAAGATAACTACAGCGTTTTCCCCGGCGAAACTTACGCTTTAGGTTTTCTGCGCAGCTATGCTACCTATTTAGATCTCGATCCTGAAAAAATATTGCAGCTCTATCGTGGAACCCTAATCAGCGAAAGTGAAGTCCCCCTTCAGGAACTTACCCAACCTACTATCAGCATAGGCGACCAGATAGAACGTTATGCGCGACCGTTATTTGGCCTGGCCCTTATCCTCGCTTTCCTTCTCGGTCTGGGTATCTATTTCAGCCAGGATCCCGAAAAAACACCAGTCATGAACCCCGCGGACAGCGCCGGTGAGATTGATTCTTTTCTGAAGAATTCAGCCAATATACCCGACGTAGAAACGGATCATGTTAAGTTACGTTCCGGTTTTACCACGGCAGTAATCCAGGTTGGCAAAGGCATAGATTTTTCAATCCAGAATGCCGAAATCTATTTAATCTTGCGCGAACTCAACTACCGAAGGGAAGCCCCATCCACCGCTGTTTTTGAATTTTATCCCGGTAAGAAATCCGTTACGCTAAAAGAAAATGAAGGTCTGATCATTGAAAATTCGGTCATTCCGAAAAAATTCCGCCTGACACTCATAGGTGCAACACCCAATAACGCCAAAATACAGATCGATATGGGGGAAGTAAATCCCGAAGCTGGCAGCAAAACGGAAGTGCAACCTGAAAGCGAGGGCGACAACGAAATACGCATTGCCAATCCATCCAACTTCATCATTCGACTTGAAGCGGTAACCACCGGCGATAATTTTGTTGAATTCTACGTGGATGGCAAACCGGGAAAACGCGGCCAGCTCGCCAGCGGCTCAACTATTTTCTATGAAGCCAATGACAGTATCCAGATGAAGATTGGTGATGCGGGCGCCATTGACCTGCGCATTAACGGCAAACAAGAAATTCTCGGACGCAAGGGTAATACCGCCTGCCGCATCTACCGCAAAGTAAAAGATCCCATTGAACAGACGCGCTTTAAGGTGGAAGTTAAAGACTGTTGATGCCACGCAAAGCCGAAGACTTTTATTTTTTTATCGAAACATTAGGATGTCCGAAAAACCGGGTTGATTCCCGCAGAATGCGCGCCGCCCTACTTCAAGCCGGTTTGCGCGAAACTGACATGCCGGAAAACGCCGATTTCCTCATCGTCAATAGCTGTTCGTTCATCCGCGAAGCACAAGAAGAAACGATTGAAACCGTCTTCGAAAGTCTCAAACTGAAAAAAAAACATAAACAACTCAAAGTAGGGATGGTCGGCTGCTTTGCCGAACGTTTTTCTGAAGAAGTAAAAACAGAGATCCCCGAACTAGATTTTCTGCTTGGCACCGGCCGCTACCATGAAATCCCCCTGATTTTAGCTGAAAAATTTAATCTCGAATTAGCCCACCACGACGCCCTAAACGATAATTGGCAGCAATACAGTAGCACTAACAGCCCAGCTGCTGCTGCTTGGGCCTATTTTCGTATTGCGCAGGGCTGCTCTCGTCATTGCGCCTTTTGTATTCTACCTAAAATCCGCGGACCACTTACCCCATACGATTTAAGCGCCCTGCAAAGACAATGGAATGAAGAAAAAAAACTACGCCACGGCGCCCCCATCCGAGAAGTAATTTTAGTCAGCCAGGATACCATCAGCCAAGGGGTGGATGAACTGGAGCGCATTATCAACTGGTATTCCGAGAAAGAAGAAGTGCATTGGATAAGATTGCAGTATTTATTCCCTGACCGACGGGTACTGAAGCTGCTCGATTTATGGCAGAAATATCCTAAACTGACAGCTTACCTGGACATGCCTTTCCAACATGCTGCTAAAACGGTACTCGAAAGGATGAAGCGCCCTTCTGACACCGGACTTTTCCGGGAAATTCTAACTAAAGCAACAACTATAAGACCTGAATTTGAAGTGAGAACTTCTTTCATTGTTGGATTTCCGGGTGAAACACAGGAAGAGTATAGTGAGCTTGGTAAATTTTTGCAGGATAACATAATCCACAAACTGGCTCTTTTCCGTTATTCACACGAATCCGGCACTTCCGCCGGAGACCATCTGAAAGATACCATTCCCGATGAAGAAAAAATTGAACGTATTAACGAACTGCGCAACCTGCACCTGGAACTAAGAAAAAATTTTAGGGCCAATCTTGCGGGACGCAGTGAAACAGTGCTGGTAGATGAAATTCATTCCAACGAAATCATTGCCCGCCGCGAACAGGATTCTCCAGAAATTGACGAAGTCGTCTTCTTGCCAGTAAAGGGAGCACCTGCCGGCTTGGCTATCGGCAGTATGCCACAAATTGAACTCAGTGTTCCAATGGAGTATGATTTTATCGGCGAATGGAGATGATTAGGTGTGAACTTGCTTCTGGTATATTTTTTTTACTTGTTCTGCTAACGTAAGCGGGTCAAAAGGCTTAGTGATCACTTCAATAGCACCGGTTTTCAGCAGTGAGGCAATTTCTTCACGCTGGGCTTTTGCGGTCAGAAAGATAACCGGAATATTGCAGGATGAATCGCGTTTTTTGAGCTCTCTGATAGTCATAACACCATCCATTCCCGGCATCATCACATCGAGCAGAATAAGATCAGGCTTTTCCTGTTCCACCTTCGCAAGCGCCTGTTCACCCGAGGCGCAAACAATCACCTCTAATTTGCCTACTTTGACAAGAGATAGCTCTATCAGTTTTCTGATATCCGGCTCATCTTCTACAATCATGATTTTTTTTAGACTCACTGTACTCCCACCTCGTTTGCTTGCGGCAAAATAACATAAAATGTCGAGCCCTTTCCTTCCTGTGACACAAAACCAATTTCACCATACATTCTCTCTACCAACTCTTTGCTGATCGCCAGTCCTAAACCGGTGCCGCCATAGGCTTTGCTGTCGGACGCATCTGCCTGAGAAAATTTCTGAAAAATTCTTTCATGAAATTTTTCCGGAATACCCCTGCCCTGGTCAGTAATGCTAATTTTAATTTTGTCGCCCATTTTTTCGGCTTTGATAGTCACCTGG
>CALHRC010000114.1 GCA_938038265.1 uncultured bacterium | reverse complement strand
CGGCGTGTCTTACAAAAGCAAAGCTGGGGGTAGTGGAAGCCCGGCAGGCTTAGGTTGAGGGTTACCGGGAACCGGTGCCCCAAGTTTTTTTGCGACGTACGCCGCAAAAACCGGCATAAGTGCTTGGGGCAGGCCTTGGCCGGTGGCCCGTAGGGCAGTCGGGGGCGGCAGGCCCCTTTATTTACTTTTCTTGATGGGGAATTTCCTATTAGTAAAGGAAGTTCTGAGAACATAAGGTGTCGGGTTGCTACTGTTTAAGTTACGATAGGGATGGCTTAGGTGTTCATTACGGATGGTGTAAATCCTAAACTCCTTGACGTCTAATGGCGATTTTTAGGCAGATTGTTTGTGCCTAAGCGAGCTGCAAAAAAAACGATTAAATCGTCTGGTAAGGTGGCAGAGCAGGGGCTTCAGGCAGTTAAAGTATCTACCATCCCCCCCAATGCGCTTGAATTACGGGCAGAGGATCTCAACAAGGTCTATGGTAAGCGCACGGTAGTTACTAAAGTGTCATATAATATTTTTCAAGGCGAAGTGGTGGGTTTGCTTGGCCCTAATGGTGCTGGTAAAACAACTTCTTTTTATATGACGGTGGGGTTAGTGAAGCCTACGGCGGGTAAAATTTTTCTGGGCAATAAAGATATTACGGATATGCCGATGTATGAGCGCGCTCGGCAGGGGATTGGTTATTTAGCGCAAGAAGCATCAATTTTTAGAACACTGACTGTGCGGCAGAACATTGAGGCTATTTTGGAGATGCGCGGCTTTGGTAAAGAAAAAATGAAAGAGATGACCGATCGCTTGCTTAAGGAACTTGAAATAACACACGTGCAGACTCAGCACGGTGTGACACTTTCAGGTGGTGAGCGGCGGCGCGCTGAGATTGCCCGGGCGCTGGCATCAGAGCCTAAATTTTTGTTATTAGATGAACCTTTTGCGGGTGTGGATCCTATTGCGGTAAAGGATATTCAAAAAGTTGTCATGCACCTGAAAGAGATGGGTCTGGGTATTTTAATTACAGATCACAACGTACGTGAGACACTTAAGATTACTGACCGGGCTTACATTATGTTTCAGGGCAAGGTGTTGGTGGAGGGAACTGCGGATGTCTTAATTAACGATCCCAAGGCGCGGGAGATTTACTTGGGTGACGATTTCAAAATCTAACATGGCAGCCCAGGGTCCCAGGCTTGTTCAAAGACAAAAGGTTTCTCTGTCTGCCCGTTTACGGTTTTCATTGAAAATACTTTCTTTAGGGCAGCTTGAGCTCAAAGAGCAAATTGTCCGCAGTCTTGCAGAGAATCCTTTTTTAGAAGAGACAGTAACAGAAAATGAACTTAGTCTTACAGAACTTGAAAAACGTAAATTTGCTGAAGATATTGCCGAAGGTAAAAGTGAATTTTTAGAAGAATTAGCAGTAGCGAGTCAATCGTTACAAGAGTATCTAAATGAGCAATTAGAGTTTATTAGAATGCCTGCTAAGCTTTTAGCTTTAGCCCGGGCGATTATTTCTGAAATTGACGATAATGGTTTTACCAGGCGTCCCCACCAGGAAATTTCTAGTGAGCTGCAATTTAGTTCTCGCGATTTAAAATATTGTCTTGAATATATTCGCTTGCTTGAACCCTCTGGTATTTGTGCTGAAGACACTTGGCAGGCCCTTGGGTGGCAGGCAATGGTGTTTTATCCTGGTGACAGTTTACTGATTGACATTATTGAGATTTTTCGCAAAAATAAAGACAGTATTGGTAGGATGTCGCTGCGGGAAACTAGCGAATTAGCCGATGTAATGCACATTCCTCTGGAGATAATGCAGCAAGCACTGGATAAATTGCATACTCTTGATCCTTTTCCGGCGCGCAACTGGCGCACTTCACAGCAGAATATTATCTATCCGGAGATTATTTATGCTGAAAGTGGCGGCACTATTGAAGTAATTGTCAAAGACCAGCTATTGCCGGGCTTAAAATTAAATGAAGAGCTCTACCGCCAAATGCAAGCCATGAATGTCGAGCAGCAATGGGAAGAGGCCTATCACGAAGCAGAGAATTTAATCCGCAGTATTCGTTACCGCCAGGATTCCCTGCAAAAAATAGCGCACATTTTGCTGCTGCGCCAGAGTGAGTTTTTTTTGAAAGGCAGTGCTTTTGTCAAACCCTTAAATTTATCTGATGTGGCAGAACTAGCGAAATTGCACGTCTCTACTGTAAGTCGCATTATCTCGCAAAAATACTGCCAGTGTAAATGGGGGATTTTTCCTCTAAAGTTTTTCTTTCCCGCGAAAATTAAAAGTAGCACGGAAGTTACTTTAGGTAGTGAAGATTTGCGTCAGGCAATACTGTCGATTATTGCGACAGAAAATCCAACCAGACCCTTGTCAGATAATCGAATAACGGTTTTGCTGCGCCAGCGGGGGTTTGATATCCAGCGGCGCACGGTGGCTAAGTACCGCAATTTATTACATATCAAGCCGGCCGCAGCGCGCAAAGTGGTGGGTTAGTATTTATCCATACATAATAAGGGTTGGGTACCATTACAGGGTACGTTCGTTCCACCCGGCCAGGGATGATTTTGGCTATCCCAAAATACCACGTTGTCACTTGCATTGTTAGAAGTAAAATTAACACAATTAGCTTGTGTTTTCAGGGAGCCATCAAACCCGGCCATAAAGTTTATTGGAGGGGGTGGGGGTACTCTTCTTAGAAAATCTTGCAGGTTAATGGCTACATTTAAGTCATGGGGGCAATCTTGGCCTGTTGGGCAGTCCGAGATATGGTAGATGCGACGCCCGGGTCTTATTTTATAATCACAGTAGCTACCATTTTTATCTTGCAGGTTACAGACAAAGTGGCGTGATGTAGTTGAGATGACAGCCCTAAATTGGTCAAGTAGAGAAGCTTCAGGGAATAGCACCGCTGCTTGTTGCCGGCAAACACAGTTGGCCATGTCTGAAACATTGTTACCCGCACACTGCGGGAAATTAAACGGTATCAAACTTAGCAAGTCTCCATGAAAATTTACTGAAGTAATAAAAAAACGTGTGCCATAGTTGAAGTCATCGAGATCTTCAAAAATACCACTGTAGGTACAGCCGTTGGCGAGAGATAAGAGCAATAGCCATATTCGTTTATACCGGTGTATCATAAAAACTCCTATTTAGAAAACATACGCTATGGTTACTTGGGGATCCACACTGGTAAGCAAGTTATTTTCGCCCGAGCGATTTTGGTCAATATAAAAATAGGTGGCTAGGCGCAGGCCCGCGCTTATATTGCGCAACAAGAGGTATTCAGCTCCCGCTGTGGCACCCCACGCAGGATTGCGGATCGAGCGCCGGTAGCTAAAATTATTCTCGGAGTCTATTCCAAAAGTACCCCAGTAATAACCGGCTATTACAGAAAGTGGCAGGCGCAAGCGTGGGCTTAAGTTGTAATAAAAACCACCCTCAACGGCGAGAGAAACTAAATTGAGAATATAACCGGCGTTGTTTTTCTGTTGAAATTCTTCTGTTGGATTATAAGCGACAGCGCGCAGCTCACCTGCGACAAACCACTGTTTCTTGAGTAAATAACGGTAGTCAAGGGAAAGCGCGCCAATCATACTTAGATACTCATGGCCAAAGGTAAAACCTCGACCTAAATTAATGGAAATGGTATGTTGGGTAGTTGCAAAATCAGGGGGGATTTCGCGCTTAAGGGCTATTTTTTCTTTTGGTTTTTCTTTCTCTTCGGTTGGCTTTTTGTCTGGGCCTTTAGCAGCTGTAGCATTGCGTTGCGCTAATTTAGTAAGTTCTATTACTACTAAAGTCGCCACTTTATCGGTAGCATCAAAGATAGTATCATCGACTTTGTTTTTTAATTCTGGTAAAATTAAAGTTTCTTTTAGATCAAGCACGCGAATGCGGGTGCGGATAAGCAGCAGATTTTCTTTCTGATCATAAGTAAAATCCCCCGAGATTAAAATATCCCCCTTAACTGTTTTTAACACATTGTCATCATATTGATCTGCATTTTTGTGTTTTTGGGTATTGGCGGCTTTAGCTGCAGTCTCAGCTGTTTTATGATCAATGGGGATGTATTCAAATTTAGTGCGCAGCGAGGCATCGATGGCTTCGTGTAAACTCTTGGGCAAGTAAGCAAAATTTTTGCTGCCAGTATTGTCATGAAATGGCAACAGGGCCACTTTCGCTAAATCGGAGTTTTGCTCTTTGGGGTTTTGGGCAGCTAACGGTAATGTGTTGCAGAATACTAAGATGACTCCCACTAATTTTGTATATTTCATGGTAAGTATGAATAAAACTAAAGCTTCCTATTGTCAAGAACTGTTAGCCGATAAAAAATTTAACTTTTGCCTATTCTGAAAACGTCAAATTTACCAGAGGGGTAGGTATGAAAAACAAAAGGTATTTACTGTTAATAGCGCTTTGGGGGTTACCAATTTTTTCCCTTTCAGCCCAAAGCGATTTTAGGGCTTTAGCTTCCGCCATTGCGGGTAAGGCTACCGCCGCCGGCCTCAAACGCCTGGCAGTGGCTTCGTTTAGCACCCAGGATGAAGTTGCGAGGCGTGAAGCAGAGTATGCCCAAGACGATTTAATCTTTGCTTTAGTAGAAGAAGGTAGTTTGGATATACTGGAAAGAGACGAGATTGAAAAAATTCTTAAAGAAAAAGAATTGGCACAATCGGGACTTATCGATGAAAAAAATTCAAAACAAGTTGGGCAGTGGTTAGGGGTGGATGCCCTGGTCATAGGCAAGGTATCTTTGCGCCGGGGGGGCAATGAATTGCTGTTACAATTACGTTTGGTAGATGCTACAACCGCAAAAATTGTCGCTACTTTCAATAACCGGGTTTCAACGATCGCCCGCCCGGATATTCCTGTGACTGTCGGCGAACCAGTGGTGCAGATTGCAATACTGTTGGATACATCCAGCAGTATGGATGGCTTGATTAACCAGGCGCGCGCATACTTGTGGAAAATTGTGAATGAGCTGGCCTCAGCCAAGCAGGCCAACAAACCTGCGGCCGTGGAAGTTGCTCTCTATGAATATGGCAAAGCAAGTTTGCCAGCAGAAGAAAATTACCTGCGGATGATTTTGCCATTTACCCGCGATCTAGATAAAGTCTCTGAAGAACTTTTTGCCTTGCGCACCAATGGCGGCGAGGAATATGTCGGCGCTGTCGTGCGCCATGCCACGGAAAACCTGCCCTGGAGCATGAGTCCGGCAAGTTACCGCGCTATTTTTGTCGCAGGTAATGAAGGCTTTTCCCAAGGGCCAGTGCCATGGCAGAGTGCCGTGGAAGCAGCCCAACGTAAAGGGATTTATGTCAATACCATTTACTGTGGCCCCAAAGCCGAAGGTGTGGCACTTGGTTGGCAGGCCGGCGCCCAAGCTGGCGGCGGCAGTTATTCCCATATTGAGCAGAACGTGCTGGCGAAGGCTATTACAACCCCATATGATAAAGATATCCAGGCTGCCGGTTTAGAGATAAATAAGACCTATATCCCGTATGGAGAGGCGGGGCGTTCGGCTGCCATGCGGCAAGAGGCACAAGATAAAAAAGCAGCTGAATTAGCAGAGGCCGGGGCGGAGGTTGAGAGACAAATTTTTAAGTCAAAATCGCAATATTCAGCCCAATCGTGGGATTTAGTAAGCGAAATGCAGGCTGGTCGCCTGAAGTTAGAGCAAATTGACAAAGAAAATTTACCTGAAGAATACCGCAAGTTAAGCAAGGCCGAGTTAGAAAAAAAAGTTGCTGAAAAAGCTAAAGAGCGCAGCGATTTGCAGCAGAGAATCAAAGAGCTAGAAGTCAAGCGCAGCCAGTATATTACCGAGCAACAAAAGAAGCAGGCCGGCGAGCAGGCGCAAAGTCTCGATAAAGCCTTATTGCGGGCGGTGCGCTACCAGGCCAAGCGGCAGAATTTCGAATGGTAATTTACTGCACAAAAAAGGTTTGCGTTTTTCAGGGGATGGTGAACCTTAACCGAAAGCGGGTATATCCCCCTGCAGGAGAAATACATGAAAGTAATACTTAAGTTCGCCAGCGCGGCAGTTCTGTTTACGGTTGCCGTGAGCGCTCAGAGCAATAAGCGGGCTGCGGCCATACGCGAATATGGCGAGTTGATAAATTCCATGATAGTTGCTGCCGACGGTCTAACTGCTGCGTTAGCTAAAGCCCAAAGCGCCGCTTCAGCAGCAAGAGCGATAGATGGCTTCAGTAACCGGATGGCGACTTTTCAGAGCCAGTTGGTCGAGCTTGACAGAAAGAATCCTGAACTCGAAGGCGATGAGCCGCCGGCTGAATTAGTGGGGCACATTGGCAGGTTAGAGGCATCGATGAGTACCCTGGCCCAGACTTTAGCGCAGGCGGGAGAAAAATTTGGCGCAGATACACAATTTCAGGCAGCAGCTGCTAGATTGGCGCAGACCTTAGGGGCTGACGAAGAGGGAGAAGAAGAATACGAAGATTAGTTTTTCTTCTTTTTTTTAATGAGGTCACCAATGGTATCGGGTAATTCGGTGCCAGCGGCAGCAATGTTTTCTTTCTTGATTTGTTCATAGATCTCACCGCGATACACCTTGACATCACGGGGGGCTTTGATACCGAGTTTCACCTGGTCCCCCTTGATTTCAACAATCATAATCTCAACAGAATCGCCAATGACAATCGATTCGTTGATCTTGCGTGCTAAGACCAACATTAGAGGCCGCCTTTTTCAATTAGTTCGAGCACAGAAGCCCGTACCGGATGATTTTCATTTTCTGAAATAAATTGTCCCCCAAGTTTTAGTTGCTGGTTGATTAGCACCGGGCCCTGCAGGTTGACTGTCATCTCCTGTGGCTTGTCCTTTGGTATTGTCACAATCCCCCAGGTTTCGGCGTCAGCAAGCTGCGTAAGTCCGATCAGCTCCAGGGCGGCGGCAGAGATGTTTGGCGTATAGTGTGGCATCAGGTCGGATGGTTTTACCAGCAAAAAAGCCAGCTTGGGCTCCTCGATATTCTGCAGCCAGAAAAAATTACTGTCTGCTTTAGCCCTGAGAATTACGTAGCGGTGTAGGTGCTCGAAAGCGAAGATTCCCTCGGGGAAATTGATTATTTCGCTTTCAGAAATTTCGATAATGCCCAGCGATCGAGTTTCAATTTTCATGAATTAGGCGCCCTTTTGCCTTTTAGCGAAGATAATCCATTAGGGTAGGCTTGATGAGACCGGCCCCGACCCTAAGGGCATACTGGTAAACCGTTTCAAGCCATTTTAAGTGCATAATACTTTCTACTGGATCAACGGATTCGTTTTTGGCCAGCAATTCGGTAGTGTAGGTTTTATCCCAAGTTAGTCTTTTTTCGTGTTGTTCAAGACGGTTGACCCGGGCGCCAATTTCAGCACGGTAGCGCAAGATATTTTCTAAAGCCATGTCAAGTGCTTCAAGGTCACGGCCACCGATTAGCCGGATATCCCCCTTAATCAGATCGTCGCGTAGCATAATGGCAACGTCAAAGATAGACAGCCCTGATAAGGTTGCTGTTGGACTGAAATTATTGGGTGGTTCGGGGTTCGAGCCGTCGATTAAACCGAGATCCTGCAACACGGTTCCGCCTTTAAGATCTTCGAGCCAGATCATGTGAGGGGTTTTGGTGGTGAGGATAATTTCGTTCTGGCTGCCTTTTGAGGCGCGCACTTCGAGAGGAGCGGTGTTGATCTTATCAATAATGTCATTGAGAGAATCACCGGCAGACACATCGATCGTTACGCCATCTATCGAGAAAGATTGGTCGCCGAGGGAAACCCAGTTAAAAGAGTCTTTATTTGAGGCAATCGAAGTATTCGTGCCCCAGAAAATCCGATGCCCGGGAATACTGATCGCCATCTGTTCATGGCGCTCAATTTCACGAGTTAAAATATGGTTATCGCCCTGGTATTGCACGCCGGTCATGGCATTACCCTGGTCAATCCCCTGGCTCATCAGGTGGGTATATATTGGCAGAAAGGGATCGCGTTCAATGACACTGCCGCCAAAAAGGCTACGTCCGGTAGAATCTTTGGTATTAGCGATATCCACGAGAGCATGCAGGTGTTGGTTAATTTCTTTAGCGATGGCTTCTTTTAATTCAAAGCCGCTGTTGGTACCGTTAGCCGCCTGTACCGTTAGGTAGCGCATACGTTGGAATATCTCACCCACCCGATCGAGCTGGCCATCCATCAGGTTGAGGCGATCTTTGGCTTCGTTGATATTACGCTGGTATTGTTCTAATTCATTCATACGGCTGCGCAGCAACATTTGGTTTGCAGCGCCAACAGGGTCATCAGATGGTAGTTGGATTTTAGAACCAGTTGCTAATTGCTGTTCTGTGTTTTGCATTAGCCCTTGTTGCCTATTTAAGGTATGTACCAGATTGTTATTGATCATTAAGTTGGTAACGCGTATCATTGTTGCCCCCGTTTCTTGTTAAAAAAGTTTGATGATGCGATCGAGCATTTCATTGATGGCTTGCAGTACTCTGGCCGAAGCATTATACCCATGTTGGAATTGTACCATGTTGGCCATCTCTTCGTCGAGGTTCACCCCCATCACTGACTGCCTAATGTTTTCTAAATTTTTCATAATCATTGCCTGGTTTTCTACCTGATCTTTTGCAGTACGCGATTCAATACCAAGCTTGGCAACTAAGGCATTGTAGAACTCATCGCTGTTACGGTGGTTGCCGACCATGGTCTCTTTATGACGCAGGGCTTGGGCAATACGCAGCGCATTGGAGCCATCTTTAGCACCATTGCCTTGGTTAACATCCCCGGTACCGCCGACATCTTTACCGCTTGCAGCGGCAATTAAGGCTACATTGCCTTCAACCGCATCAGAAAGTCTCAGCATTCCTGCGGGGTGCAGCACCGGAGTGTGCGTTATGCGTTCTAAGTCTGACTGTAGCTTGTTAATGTCATCAATCCTGCGGTAATCAAACGCCCCAGAAGCGCCGGAATTTTGTAGCAGGCCGGCAAAGCCCACCAGCAATTCGCCGGAATCTTCGATATGGCGGATCATAAAATTCGTGCGCCAGTCATCTGAGGCAAGGTTACCTTTCAACACCAAGTTATTATTATGGTTCAAATAGGCAACAACCCCAGCGCCGGAACGGTTGATTCTATCAATGACCGCCTTGAGCGTCTCGTCCGGGCGGTAGGTTATGAATATCGGTGTGTGCTCCTTATCGTTTTTATAAAAGGTCAGAGTGCCGGCAACGCCGATCGGGCGGTCGGCAACCAGCTGGTTGCGCCCAGCAACCTTGAAGACTGCGCTGATTTCATCGACGCCATCACCGTTAAGATCGAAATTACCACGGATATTGCGTGATAGTGAATCGAGTTTGAAAAAGTCGATATTTGTCTCTTTTGTCAGACCAAAACCGTCACGGTGTACTTCGTTGACGATGTCATGTACGTTGACCGCGAGTAAGTCGAGTTTCTCAATATTTTCTTTTAATACGCTGTCGCGGATGTCTAGCAGGCTCTGTATTTTCCCGTTACGGAAGAGGGCATCGCGGTTATTATGCGCCCAGACAATACGGGCGAGTCCTTCATTGGCGGGATTGCCTTCAAGCTTAAGGACATGCCGCGTTTCTCCCTGTATTAACATTTCTCCGCCCAAATAGACGATGATTTCGTTAGGATCTTGGCGCTCAACAGCAATATCTCCCATTTTAGAAAGCTCTTGAAGTAAGGCATCACGGCGATCCATTAAATCATTAGGATTGTCTCCTAACGTTTGCGACTTCATGATGCGTTCATTTAAATCACGTATCTGCTCCGCCATGTCATTCATACGGTTGACAGACACTTCAAGTTCAAAATCAACTTGCTGGCGCAGCTCAAACAAGCGCTGGAAGGTTTCCCGCATGCGGTGAGCAAATTCTTTGCCGCGGGTGCGCACTAATTCCCGGTGAGACATTTCTTCGGGGAATTGCGACAGTTCCTGCCAGGATTGCCAGAAACGGTCGAGCTGGGTGCGCAGCGATTCGTCGCTGGGTTCGTTAAAAATAATTTCAGTTTGATTGAGGTACTTCTGACGGGTCTCCCAATAAGCTGCGCTTTGTTCGGTTGCGTTAATTCTGTTATCTACAAAATGATCGCGAATACGCTCAATTTCACCTGTGCGTGCCCCCTGACCTAACATCCCCGGACCATGGGGCCGGTTTAGCGATGGTTCATACAAAGGGTGCATTGATTCAATAGTTACCCGCTGTCTGGCATAGTTCTTGTTATCTGCATTGGATATATTATGCCCCGTAGTCTGGATGGCTGTTTGGTGAGCCGCAATCCCCCGTTTGGCAATTTCAAGACCCATAAATGTTGATGCCATAATCTTTTCTCCTTGTGCTTTTTCAGCCGGCTGCGTTGACTAATACCGGACGCCTGCTTCTCGCTTGGCGTTGCTCAAAGCCGTAGCCGGTATCGTGTTCTCGGCTGAGGTTTTCCGCTAAGGAACGGAAAATTTCAATATTGTCCTGCAATATTTTTTCATTACCTAAAGCCAAGTTACGCAGGGTCGTGCCAATTTCCAACAGTTGCAGTCGCAACCGGTAGATTTCGTCTTTGATAATTGTCGCGACATCCCCCAATTCGCTGATCTGTGATAAGCGTAATTCACTCTGCCCCGTGGCACGAGAAAGGTCTTGTAAAGTTAGGTTGAGCAGACTTTCGTAGCGCTGGCTTTCACGCAGCAGATCTTCCTGGCGTAGCACAAGCTGCTGGAGGTTCTTAGACTGGCGGTTGAGCAATGCTTCTCTTTTGGCGTTTTCTGCCGTGGAGAGTTGCTCATAGACCTCTTTAAGAGAGCGCAATATCTCAAGGATGGCGCGGGCATAGGCTTGTATGTTTTTCTTCTCGCTCATATCGATATTTTCGGCGAGAAATTGAAAAGCTAAAGCAGTTTAGGGGGATTTATTGTGGGGGCGTTGCCCAGCCCCCGTACGTCTAACCGGCGATTTTTTTCTTCCAGATCTCTGGGCCGGTCTTATGCACCGATTCGCCATTGGCGTCAACTGCAACCGAAACCGGCATATCTTTTACTTCAAATTCATAAATGGCTTCCATGCCCAAATCTTCAAAAGCCACCACTCTGGCAGATTTAATAGCTTTCGCAACTAAATAGGCAGCCCCACCTACTGCCATGAGATATACCGCTTTATGTTTTTTGATAGCCTCAATAGCAGCGGGGCCACGTTCAGCTTTGCCAATCATGCCAATAAGTCCCGTTTTTTCTAACATTAGATCGGTGAATTTATCCATCCGAGTGGCGGTGGTGGGACCAGCGGGGCCCACTACTTCATCGCGCACGGCGTCCACCGGACCAACATAGTAGATAAAACGCCCTTTGAAATCTACTCCCGGTGGCAATGGTTCACCTCGGGCAAAAAGATCCGCAATCCGCTTGTGGGCAGCATCCCGCCCGGTGAGCATTTTGCCACTTAACAGCAATGTCTCTCCGGGCTTAAAGGTCAGGATTTCTTCTCTTGTAATGGTATCTAAATTAACCCGGCGGGCGGCTGATACATCCCAATGGATTTCAGGCCATTCTTCAAGGGATGGTGGCTCCAAATATACTGGCCCGCTGCCATCTAAGGTAAAATGGGCATGCCTTGTGGCAGCACAATTAGGAATTAACGCTACTGGCAGAGAAGCGGCATGTGTGGGATAATCTTTTACCTTAATATCGAGGATGGTGGTCAGCCCTCCTAAGCCTTGCGCCCCAATGCCTAATTTATTAATTTTGTCAAATAATTCAAGACGTAATTCTTCAAGGCGATTTTGGGGCCCGCGTGCCTGTAATTCGTGGATATCAATAGGCTCCATCAAAGCTTCTTTTGCTAACAGCATGGCTTTTTCGGCAGAGCCACCAATCCCTAAACCCAGCATACCTGGCGGACACCAGCCGGCGCCCATCTTGGGTACCATTTCAAGTACCCAGTCCACAATACTGTCGCTGGGGTTGAGCATAGCAAATTTAGATTTATTTTCTGAGCCGCCACCTTTGGCTGCAAGCGTAATATGTAATTTGCTGCCAGCTACCAAGCGGGTATGCACAACACAGGGCGTGTTGTCGCGGGTGTTTTTACGCGCCCCGGCAGGGTCAGCAACAATCGAAGCCCGCAGTGGGTTATCTTTATCAAGGTAAGCGCGCCGGACCCCTTCGTTGATCATCTCTTCAAGAGACATATCGGTTTCCCAACGGATATCCATCCCCACACCAGCATAGACTACCACAATGCCAGTGTCTTGGCAGATGGGGCGATGGCCAATAGCTGCCATGCGTGAGTTGATCAAAATCTGGGCAATGGCATCTTTAGCTGCCGGGGATTGTTCTCTTTCATAGGCCGCTTTCATCGCGCGGATGAAATCTACGGGATGGTAATACGAGATATATTGCAGCGCGGCGGCTACAGAATCAATAAGATCATTTTTACGGATGGTGCCTGTCATGTGACCTTACCAACAAATCACAGACAGGCTGACAATCGAAAGGCTGGGTTTACCACACAGTTAGTAAAGCACCGTTTTAGGATTGTTTCAGCAGCGCAGAGACCGCATCAGGCTTGAGCTTGGCAAACACGTCGGAATTGCTGCTGAGATCCTTAAACAGAGATACTTGCAACTGCCCTTCGGGCAGAATTCCCGTCGAGAGAATATTCTGCAATTGGATTTCTTTCTTGAGTAGGGCATTGTTAAGCGAATTTATGGACTGCAGGGTCTGTCTGGTAAATTCGCTTAGACTATCGGCTTGGATATCGCTGGGTCGGGTGCCGTTAAAGCGTTCCTGCATGAAACGCTGCAGCTCATTCTTCCAATTACTGTTTTCTTTGAGCTGTTCGAGAAAGGCAATCTGTACCTGACGAAAAGATATTTGGGTCTGCAGTTCCTTGACATCATGCTGGATCGCCAACACCTGACTGCGTAGGGTATCTACCTGAAGAGATTTCTCCTGGGTTCCCTGGGATCCAGAGGTAGCCGTCGGTGCCTTATCTTGCCGGGCAATATCGTTTTGGGATGACTGTACTTCCCTGGCGATATTAATGACATCAGTTTTTTTGACGTTCATAACTCCTCCTTGATAAGGATGCAAGACATCCTCTCCTTAGTATTATCGTATAAAATATAGAGAGTTTGTCAAGTTTTTTTCAGGTTATGTCGAACGCCCATTCATATTTTAAAAAAGTCAACCAAGCTGTCGAGAGCTTCAGATTGCTGCCGTAACTGCCGTGAGGTTTCGCTTAGGCTGCGCGCCGCATCGGAAGTCAACCGGGCTTCCTGGTTCATGGCGATGAGGGTTTCATCGAGCATTTTGATTTCTCTAGCTTGCTCCATGAAGTTAGCGGCGATCCTTTCTGACAGCTCAGCATTCTTGTGGATTACTGGCATTAGCTGTTCGATCATCCGTCCTGCCTGTTCTGCTACCTGCATACTGTTTGCCGCTAATTGGCGGATTTCCCGTGCCGCCTTTTGGCTGGTCTCAGAGAGTTTGCCTACCTCTGAGGCAACCACGGTAAATCCTTTGCCATGCTCCCCAGCGCGGGCAGCTTCAATGGTGGCATTGAGAGAGAGCAAGTTGGTCTGTGAGGCGATTTCCTGAATAATCTCAATTTTTTGCACAATTTCATGCATTGCTTTGACGGTATTGAGAACCGCCCGGGCCCCTTCGGCCGCTTCGCGGGAAGCAGCAGAGGCGGAATGACGAGTTTCTTCCACATGAGCTGTGCTTTCGTTGAGGCTGGCAGTCATACTCTGCAATGTTTCGGAATTGGCCTTATGCTGTTGTTCCTGATCCTGGGCTGAGAGATTGAGCCGCTCAGCGGTATCCAAAATAGTCTGTGAGTAACGGCTCAAGTTATCGGCATAGGTGTGCACATTGGTTACGACTTCCCTCAATTTGGTGACCGTGTTGTTAATTGCTTTTAAAATGCGACCCACTTCATCATCGCCCAATACGTTGATATGAATTCCCAGATCGCCACTGGCTACCCGTTCAAGTTGCGCGCTGGCATAAGCCAAGGGGCGGCTGACATAGCGCCAGGATATATAATAAATTGCGCCCACTAAAATTAAAAACAAAATAAAGCCAAAAATATAAAGCTGTACAGTAAAGGCAAACGATGCCTCTTCAGTCTGTTTGAGAGACATACTCATGCTGATGGCTCCCAAGACCGTTCCGGGGGCTACCTGGTGACAACCAACACAACTCTTTCCAAGGTAGTTGGTCGAGGCTATTATTGGGCGAACCAGTTGCAGACGAGGTTCGTTGTCAACCGTGACGATGCTCTTAAAGGATGTATTTTGCTCCATGACTTGCTGTTCTTCGGGAGTGGGGTTCATTTCTCCAGCAATGCCGACGCCATATTGTTTTGTGACAGCAGAGCCGCGTAATATCTTTAACTCACGTATCGCCGAGGATTTTCTGATCTGCTCTAAAAACAAATTGCGGTGCTCGATGGTGCCGGTGACCATCATCGTGGTGAGACTTGCCAAGGTTATCTGTTCAATACTATCGGCAAAAGCTTCCTGCTGCTCTAAAGCCAGATTCCAGTGCTGGCGTGAGGTAAAAAAATTCATCGAAAGCCCAATGATGGAAAAAAAGATGGCCGAGAGCAGAACCATCTTAAGCCAAATTTTAAGTTTCATAAAGCGTGCAATCATAGGTATTATAGTATATCTCTTGACAGTACCGTACGTATTTATTATCGGCATCTCATGTCAATTGTTACAAAGAATACTGTAGTCAGTATCAGTTATAAACTGACCAATGATGCCGGCGAAAACATCGACAGTGGGGATCTCGACTACCTGCACGGTCACCATAATATTATTCCGGGGCTTGAAAATGAGCTGACCGGCTTAACAATCGGTGACAGCAAGGTTATCAGGGTGTCCCCGGCTGACGGCTATGGCGAATATGATGAGTCCTTAGTGCAGTTAGTCCCCCGCGAAGCCTTTCCGCCAGGTCAAAAAGTCGAAGTAGGGATGCACTTCCAGTCACGTACAGAAGATGGCATTATGTCGTTTGTTGTGTTAGAAACCCGCGAGGATGGCATTGTATTAGATGGGAACCATCCGTTAGCTGGCCAGCATCTGAATTTTGCTGTCGCCATTAAACACATCCGCGAAGCCAGCGCCGAGGAAATCTCACACGGGCACGTTCACCAACAGCATCATTGATTGGCAGTCGCTGCCATTGCGTGAGAGTAGCTGCGGGATTGTAGCGAACCAACGGAATTACCAGGTAACCACAATCTTACCAATATTCTGGTTGCTGGCCATTCTGGCGCAGGCTAATTCTATGTCGGAAACGGGAAAAACTGAGTCTAACGTGACAGACAGGCGACCTGCTTCAAATAGAGGCATCACTTTTTCCCGAAAAGAGGCTGTGATTTCTGCTTTTTCTTCTATTGGCCGGGAGCGCAGGGTAGTGCCTTTAATGGTGAGGTTTTTCATCAATACATCGCCGAGCGAGATTTCAGCCTTGCTACCTGACATGAGGCCAATAATCAGTAGGCAGCCGCGTTTTTTCAGGCAGGCAATATTGCGCATTAAATAGTTAGCGCCTACGGCATCGAGAATTACATCCACCCCGCCGGCTTCTTTGACTTTAGCGGAGAAATCTTCTTGTGTATAGATAATAACCTGATCGGCTCCGTGGCGGCGGCAGACAGCGGCTTTTGCTTCACTGGATACCGTGGTAAATACCGTATTGCCGAATTCTTTTAAAAGATCAATGGCACTCAAGCCGACACCTGAGGCGCCGGAGTGAATGAGTGCTGTTTTACCGGGTGAAATTGCCGCTTCCCGGAACAAGTTTGACCAGGCAGTGAGCCAGGTCTCGGCCAACCCTGCTCCCTGCTCAAAACTCATGGTATCGGGCAGACGTAGCAGTGAGCCATGGTGGACTACCGTTTCATCGGCATATCCGCCCGCAGCCAGTAGCGCCGCGACACGATCGCCGGTACGGAATTCCTGAACATCACCCGCAGTTTCCAAGATTACTCCGGCGGCTTCGAGACCAGGAATGTCTGTTTCTCCGGCAGGTGGCGGGTAAAGACCCCGCCGCTGCATTAGATCCGCCCGGTTGATACCAAATGCTTTGATGGCTATTCGTACATACCCTGGTCGCAGCGGCAGAGGCTCGCGTTCTGCCAGTCTAAGTTGGCTCTCTTTTCCGGGGTTAATGATTTCTAATACCTTCATGTTGCATATCTTGGGGATGGTGTTAGACTGACAATTAGTTCAGGAATTCCTGAACTATACCCTCAGCAATGCAATATCGGGTCATTTCCCCTGTTAGGTGGGGAATTCCCCATCAAAAAATATCCTGCTGTAAGTTGTCGCACTGCCTCAATTTATTAAATTTTATTAAAAGTAAATGGTTCATTCTGCAAATTTTCCCCCGTTCGCCGGGTATATAAAGGCAAGGGGGGAACATGAAATATCTGTCAGTCTTGTTAGTTTTCTGTGGCCAGCTCTGGGGTGTCGATCTGCTGGAAGTGGACATCCGCCAAGCGCAGTTGACCTTTGGCACGCCGGTCAGTCGTTTGGTGTCTGTGGGGGGCGAGGAAATAAATCCCCCAGCGCAGGTTTTCATGCCGCTACAGGCGCAGAGGGAAGAAATCCGCTGGTTTGTCGGTGAGCGGCAGATCGGTTACCTCTGTTGGGGGAATGGCAATCCTGCGGATCGTTTTTGGTTAGATGATGCTATCCGGCAGAATCTTTGGTCGGGGGGATGTATCCGCCGGCCGGCGGGCTCTAATCTGGAGCGGTTGTTGCTGCGATCCGATTGCCGGGGGCTAACGCAAAAGAATGCCGCTTGTTATTACTGGGCTAATATTGAACTGTCATCCCCAAGCCGCCAGGCATTGCCTGAGATTCTCAACCGACAGCTCCTTAGTGAGTATAATCTTTCCGGAAAAATTTTAGAGATTCGTGCAGCAGATGGTACTCTGCTTTCTACACAGGATGTGACCCGCTTGAAGCGAGGGCTATTTTTCCTGCGGCTGCACAATGGCGCAACAGTCCCTTTCTGGAGCCAACCATGAAACGCATTATGCTGTACTTGTTCTGCGTACCATCGCTTTGGGCGCTCGAAGGGCGTCTGCAGTTGGGATACTTAGGTCCTCTGCGTGAAGACATGATGCTTGAGCGCCGCACGCTGGGAACGAGACTGTTCTCCGACAGTTTCTGGGCAACCGATTTTCAGCTGGAGCAGCGCTCATTTGAGAATATATATACCGAAAGTAGAGCCACCATCCTACCAGCACTTATCGTTGGTAGTTGGCAGCTGGGTTTAGGAGCGCATTACCGAGCGCAGCGCATAGCACAGTTAAATGTCGATCACAGTCACTGGTTACCGGCTGTTAGTGCTGCTTGGCGAAATTCTGCTCTGCTGCTGCGCGGGCAATTTATTTCAGCGGATCTCTTTGAGGGCGAAGTGGCTTTTCTGCGCCAGTTATTGGTTCCGCTGGAATTTAATTTTAGTTACCGGCGCGATGCGCTTTATTTTGACGGCAGCCGGTTTTCTTTACTTGCTTATCTACATCCCCAAGCTGGTGCCGGGGCGCGCTACTACGCTGCATCAGAAGCATTATCCGTTATGGGATGGCTGCGCCCCACAGAGCACCTTGCAGTGCGCCTCGAGTACCACCTGCCTTCGGCGCTGCGGCCAGTTACCGCAATGGAATTTTCTCTCGAGTATCGTTTTGGTAGTGCCATGCAGCGCAGTATAAGAATGCCAGTGCGCAGCGCTGCTGTTCTTGAAGCTCCCCTGCCGGTACAGCATACGCAACATAAAATCCCGGCGCCAGAATACGCCGTAATGGTTCGCCGTGGGGTTGCCCCTATAGAGGCTCTGGAAATTGCGCGGGCCAATAATGTCTGTGTTGGCTCTCTCGCAGCGCGTCGCCTATTGCAGGTGCCAGCAGGAAGTTGTGAATAATGGCGCGCTTTCTATCAGCATGTATTCTCATGGCGCCAATGTTGGCTGCACTGCAGTGGCAGACCATTGCGGGAAGCAGACGCAGCAGCCTGTGGGAAGAGACAAATTATTTTACTCAATCCATGTTGCAGCAGGATGGCCTTAACGCAGGTCTGTATTATGATGGGGATGTCATGGCATTTGGCGAGGGAGCCTATTCCCAGGAGTATTTTGATATCCAGGCCGGTCATTTGACACATTCACAGGGCTCAGGTTTCATTCTCGCCAATGGCGGTTGGTTGCCTCAGTTTGCCTCACTTGCAACGCAAAGACCTGTGGGCAGCGCTCTGGATATTCACGACGGAGAATTTTTGTCAGCAGGTGCGGCTTATTATGAAAAATCAGCCGGAGAGAGACTTGCGATGGTAGAAGCGGGAACACAGCTTCCCGGTACCTGGCTGTTTCGGTTGGGTTATCGGCAAAATTCTGATGTCAATCCGTCGTACTTCATGCGTACCCATCTTACTTTGTGGCGCAATCTGCACACTGGACTAACAGTGCTAAAAAATCACGACTGGCAAGCTGAAGTTTACTGGAATACTTATTCCGCTCGGCTGTCGGCTTTGGTATTTCGCAACCATAATCCTAATGTTTTTCAGTCAGGGATATACCGTCGCTACTCTGAGGCGGCTTTCCTAATGTTCAATCATGAAAATCTGAGCTTGCGTCACCTTGAATCTTCGGCTGAACGTAAAACGCTGGGACAAATTCGTCTGTCAAACGCTGGATTATTTCATTTTGAAAAAAATAAAAGTATTTCTCTTTCGGGTGCTTATTATGAAAATCCCACCGAAGGCTTTCATCTGCTGCTCCACGGTTATTTGTCGCATATAGATTCGTCATGGCAGGTCGCTGTTGGATGTAATTATGGAAAACTGGCGAAAATTGCCTGGGTAACTGGTTTGGCTGAGCGTTACCATCCTGTAGATCCAGTATTCTGGCCCACCTTCAGTGATATTAGCAATATGCGCGAAGATAATCTGTTGTATTTTCGCGGGCGGTTACAGGCGCTTGAAGCCACTGTGGAAACCCGTGGTTTCTCTTTCTATAGTCTGCTTTTTTGGAATAAGGATCGTTCATCGGTTCAGAAGCTGGAAGCGTTATTCAGAGTGGGGTTCAGTTACATTTTTGATCCGTCATGACATCCTGCAGTGGTCTCATGGTCTATTTATTCAGTAGATTTTTTCGGAGGGATTGTCTGCCAACGGAAATATCCTAAAGTGACAATTTCTTCTTTGTAATGAAAATGACGCACCAATGGGGTAAGATCTGCTACCCGTTGTTTGTCTCGGTTTGACAATACCAGAAAAAGTCGGTTACAACCGGCGAGTTCATCCGGGCGCCAACGTTCGGGGTGTATTGTAGAAAAAAACAGGTAGCAGCCCAGGCGACCGCGCAGCAGACCATCCTGCGTTTCGGTTGTCGGGGTCAGGGACACTTGCTTTTGGAGCAGAGGTGGTAGCCGTTCTGTGAGTTCGGCTGGCAGATAAACTTTTCTGACAGGCCATTGCGGTAGCTCGAAAATTCTGGTTTGCTTCTGCTCCAGAAAAGGCGCTGGGCGACCGAAGGCATAGATCTCGCGATTTTTATATTCCAGTACCATGCCGGGAATTACCCGACTTGCTTCAGGCAAAGGGTTGGCAATAAGAAGTGGCAGATAATAGGCGAGCAACATGGCGGGCAATCCAAACTGAGGGATTTTTTTTGCGACCCAGAAATTGCTGTAGTTTGCCCGGTACCAGAATGTTAGACATAGAAAAAAAATACCGATGCCCCATACGATCGACCAGGCCTCTGGGACTGGCGGCAGAAAAGCATGCAGTGTTTGGGAATGGAGCAGGGCTAGGTGCTGGTAGAAAAAATCACCAGCTTTTACCAGAGGTGCGGCATGGGGTACGAGACTGGTGGCAATAACAGCCACAAGGTAGAGGCCGGCGACAGGTACTGCCAGAAAATTATAAAACAGGGCAGCGGGGCCTGAGCCGCCAAAGAATAATAAAGCCGAGAGAGGCGCAGAAGCGGCAAAGGCGGCAAGCGTCAGAGCAAGATGATCGGCAAGAGGTCTGAACCTGACGGGAGCAAAAAAACGCCGCAAGTCAGAGAAAAAGAGCATGATACTGCCGGTTACGCCAAAAGAAAGTATGAAGGATATTGAAAAAGTGGAGAGGGGATATAGCATTTCTGTTATGATTGCTGCAAGAAACAAAATCGATTCCCTGGCAATCTGGTGATCGCTGAATTCGCGAATAAGATAAAACAAGAGAAAAATATACGCTCGCACAAGAGAGACCGGAGCTTCTAATAAAAGCAGAAAAAATGTGGCAGCGAGAAAGCCAGCGATTAGACCAATAGCAGGTCTTTGGATTAGACGAAAGGGTATAAAAAATAATCCGAAGATAAGACCTAAGTGTAGCCCAGAGGCGGCAAACAAATGAGCAATTCCCATGTTCCGGTACAGACTGAGTTCATAAGAGTCGATTGCCGTGGTATCCGCTAATAAAACGCCCCGCGCCAGACTTTCTGGTGGGAGGGCTTGTGCCAGGTTGTCGGTGATTAACTTGCGGATATGTAAAAAGTAATTTGATATTATTCCGCGCTCACTTAGTAAACGAAAAGATTGCAGAGAGCACATTGTATTGGTGCCTTGCAAGCTGTCGAGTATTTGAAAGATTTTCTCTGTCGGTATAAATGATTGGCAGCTTACCTCTACTAGATCAGAACGCAGCAAACCATGATCTGCCGGCAGGTTTACCAAGCGTGTCTGCGTTTGGTTGTCGGTAAATTTGATGATAGCCGAGCGTGGGCTGACATGTATCACCTTCGCCGGCCTGGCGTTGGTATGCGGCGGCAATGTTTTGTCAGTTCCAGGGAAACGTAGCAGGGAGAAAATACATCCCCCCAGTGCTGCCACTATAGCAAGCAGAAAGAATTTCTTGCGGTTTTCTGTGGTGTATTTCTTCTGCAGAAAAAAAACGAAGGCCACGAGCATGAGGGCGCTGGGTATGGCAGCACTTTGGCCGTGCAGAGACAGCGTTATTGTGACAAATGACAGAAAAAAGACTGCTGCGGCCACAGACCGTTCTTATTTTACGCGAGTGGGCGTAAAATAAGAACGTAAGGCAAGATCAGCGGTTACGCCGCATGAAAGTGGGGATATCGAGAGCTTCGATATTGGTATCCACTTTGGGAAAATTTAGTCCTTGCTGGGTGGGTTGTTGCGTATAGGGCATGGAGCTATCGGTGCCGGTGCGACGCAATGGCGTGATATGCTGGGCCGGTTTAATTTCGGTGTTAGGAATGTTGTTTTCCTCTTCTGGTCGTACGAGGGGTTTGCGTGCTGTGGGTTTTTTGAAACCAGTGGCAATTACGGTAATGGCAATTCGTTCTTCCCGGCTGTGGTCTTCAGTAAAGCCGACGATGATTGTGGCTTCTTCGTTGACCATGTCATGAATCTTTTCCTGAATTTCGTTGTACTCGTACATGGTTAGGTCAGAACTACCGACAACGTTAAGTAACACAGCGCTGGCTCCGTCGATGCTGCGACCATCTAATAAAGGATGATGGATTGCGTTTTGCAGAGCGTCGGCAACCCGGTTTTCTCCGGAGCCTTCGCCAAGACCGATGACCGCATCGCCATTCTGGCTCATGACAGTCTTAACATCTGCGAAGTCAACATTTACAAAGCCTGTAGAATTAATTATGTCGCTGATTCCCATTACCGCGCGCGCTAGGATGTCATCAATTGCCTTAAAAGCGTAGTTTACGGGAGTATTTTTATCAATAACTTTGAAGATCGCGTCATTGGGGATGGTTATCAGTGTATCTACTTTCTCCCGCATGTTATTTTGACCAGTGCGGGCGGTTTCCATCTTTTTCTGGCCTTCTGATTTGAAGGGCAGGGTGACTACGCCGACGGTCAATGCCTTCAATTCGCGGGCGACTTCGGCTACGATAGGAGCCGCGCCAGTGCCGGTACCGCCGCCCATGCCGGCGGTAATAAAGACCATGTCAGCCCCTTTAAGCACATTCATGATCTTGTCACGGTCTTCAAGCGCTGCCTGGGCGCCAATTTCCGGTCGAGCACCAGCACCCATACCACGGGTTAATTTGGTACCCAAATGTACTTTAACATGAGCGCTCGAACGTTTGAGAACCTGTTCATCGGTGTTCATGGCGATAAGCTCTACGCCCTGCAGCCTTAGGTTGGACATCCGCTCAATCGCGTTCATTCCCGCGCCGCCAACACCTACCACCTTGATAATGGCCGGTGATTTTTCTTCATCTGCGAAAGTCAGCATATCTGCCTCCATAGTTTCTCCAGTAGTTTGCTTCGGATAAAATTCATAAATTATTCTGCAGCCAGTTTTTAAGCTTGTTTACAATATTCCCTCTGCCCGGTTTCCTCTGTCCCGAGGGATCTCCGTAGCGGGCCTGGTGTAAGATCAAGCCGACAGCGGTACTGAAGACCGGCGAAGAAATACGGTCAGAGATGCCAAGTAATCCTTTGGGAAAACCCACAGAAGCTCCCAGACCAATAATTTCTTCAGCCAGCGGTACCAGGCCATCAACTAAAGCGCCGCCGCCGGTAAAAATAATTCCGCCAGCCAGCATATTTTTCTTGCCTGATTTTAGCAGCTCATGATCGATCATCTCAAGAATTTCACGCATTCTTGCTTCCATGATTTCAGATAATTCGCGGCGGGATTTAAGGCGGGGCGGGCGGTCACCGACGGATGGAATTTCAATAGATTCAGTAGGATCGATTTCGGCTGAGTTGACACTGCCATGCCTTTTTTTCACCAGCTCTGCGGCTTCAACAGGAGTTTTGAGACCTATGCTGATATCTTGCGTCAGGTGCTGGCCGCCAATGCAAATTGTCGCAGTATAGGCCACGCCGCCTTCAATATAGATGATGATGTCAATAACTCCGGCGCCGATATCGGCAATGGCAACACCTAACTCTTTTTCCCCTTCAGAGAGCAGAGCGGCACTTGAGGCCAGAGAACTCAGAATACGATCACGTACGTGAATGCCGGCTTGGGCAATAGCCTTATCGGTGTTCTGTAATTGCGTGATGCCACCAGTTACAATATGTACATCGGCTTCGAGACGGACGCCAACCATGCCGAGAGGATCTTTTATCCCATTTTGATCATCGACTTTAAATTCGCGCGAAAGAACATGCAGAATTTCCTGGTCTGCGGGAATACGTATTGCCTGGGCTGCATCGATGACCCGGTAGATATCCTGTGTGGTGATGACCCTGTCCCGGTTAGTAATCGCAATGACACCGGTAGAATTATCCCCCCTGACATGTTTGCCCGTCACGTTAATCACCACAGAGTCAATATTGGTAGCCGACATGAGTTCAGCTTCTTCGACGGCCTCGCGGACACTGCGAACGGTCTGTTCGATATTGGTTACAGCGCCGGTTTTGATCCCCCGTGAAGGAGAGACACCCATGCCGATTAGTTCTATTTCATCGGGACGAAAAACCCGAGCAACTAAAGCGACGGTTTTAGATGAGCCAAGGTCGAGAGCGGCGATGATTTTTTCTTCTTGTTGCATATCTGTCAGCTCTCCGGCACCAGCTCTTTTACAATTGCATTGCGTTCGTTAATTTCAACTGAAGTAATACGATGGCCTGTGTTTTTTTCCAGATAGAAAAACACGGCCCATAATCGGCTCAAGAAACCGTCGGAGATCGGTACTTTTATGGTTATCCTGGAGCGGACTTGTACTGGGTAGATAATAATCTGTACATCCTCCGTACTTTGTTTGTTTGCCACCGGCGCGATTTCAATTTCGCCGATGCGTCCCCATAAGAAGTCATGACTCTCGCTTGTTTTTTGCCAGAGAGATATTATGTCACTTCTTATTTTCTCGGTCAACTCTGTGGCGTTACTTTCCTGCGTCAAATAGAAAAGCGGCATTCCGGAGGGTGGGATGTGACGTGCGCTTTTTTCTATGTTTTCCTGCAATACTGTGCCATCTTCGGCAATTTCCATGAGGCCAGCGGCACTGTTCCTGAGATAGGCGGTGCGGCGTTCACTTACAGTTACAATAATGCGGTTATTTGGTTGTGTGCTGACGGAGACATGGGCAATACGTGGGTTCATCAGCAATGTCTCTTCTATTTCGGCCGTAGTAAGGCCCTCTTGTTCACTGCGCAGCAGGTGAAGTACTACTGAGGCGATTTCTTCGCGGCCTAAAATGTGATTACCGACAACTTCTACCTCCCATTGGCCATCCTGGATGGTCGAAAAGAAAAGCACTTTGACTGCCAGGGCAAGGCCGGCGAGAGAGAGTACTACACCGCTGGCCAACAGTGTTTTCTTAAGAAGAGGTTGCATTCTTTTTCTTCCAGTCGTTGTAATTTTCGTTCCAGGCAGTAATCATTTCCCAGAAACTGATGAAGAGTGTTACGAGAAAAGGGCCCAATATCAAACCCTTGATCCCAAACTGTTGCAGACCACCTAATATAGCCAAAAATAAAAATAATGGATGTAGGTTCAGCTTTTTATCGAGCAGAAGCGGTTTGACCAGATTCTCAAGCACGAAAAATGTCGCCAGCGAAAAAGTGCCAAGCAATATTGCTGCTGTGGTCTGTTCATGGGCATAAAGCCAAATAGATGCCGGTAGCCATACAATCGAAGTACCGAGCACCGGTACCAGTGAGAATATCCCACCGAGAAAGCCGTAAAATATCGGGCTGGTGACACCGAAAATCCAAAAATAAATGGCAATAAAGACGCCCTGGAAAAATGAGATTAGCAGGTTCCCCTGCAAAACAGCGTCGAGGATGGCCAGCATGCGCTCCCCAATCTCCCGCTCCATGTCATCGGGGAAAGGCAGGTTGCGGTAGATAATCGGGCCAAGTTTGTCGCCGCTACGGAAGAAAAAAAAGAGAATAAAAATAGAAAAAGTAAAGTTGAGACCAAAGCGGCTCAGGTTGGCGAGGATGGTGCCGCCTTTTTTCAATGTCTCCATCCCCATGTATTGGGAAAGAGTGGTCAGGGCGTCTTGGATGCGTCGGAGTTCGTGTTCATCCAGTCGGATGTACTGGGCCAGTTTTTCATTGCTACTTAGAGTTTCAACCAAGCGGGTTGACATAACATAGTCCCGCAGTTCAAGGTAAGCATCATAGCCTTGTTCGATGAGCGTAAAGCCAATATAGATGGATGGCACCATGATTAGCAGGAATACCGTCACCGTTGAAATTGCCGCTGCGATAGTTCTGCGCCCGCCGCTCCACTTGAGAATGCGGCGGTGCGACTTGCGAAACAGCAAGTAGAAAATCAGGGCTAAAAAGAAAGCCATGACATACCCACTGTAAATCATAAAAGTAAAAAAACCCAGGCAAAGAAAAATCGCTATGAATGCCCAAGGTAGATAACGGCTCAGGTTGAGAAACTGGTAATCGTCATTGAGTCGCATGATGCCCCGGAGCCTGTTGAGCTATATAAAACATAAAATTATCTTGGATCAGGCGACATAATACGGGAGCCCTTGAAATTGTCAAACAACTAAATACGGTTTGCTAAAAAAATAGCAGGGGACGGGGCAGCCCTGTTGAGTAATTTCTGACAAAGTCGTTTAAGGAATCTTTTAAAAAACCTGTGGTTCTCACCAGATCGGTTTGTACTTTGCGATAATAAAAAACCGGGCAAGTCACCCGGTTCCATTTGAGCGGCCATCAGCTGGCAAGATCGAAAATCGGGGTAAAGGGATCTTCGTACCCACGAAATTTAACCTTATCGCCAATTTTTATTTCGAAGGGTTTGGGCGAGTCAACAATCGCGGTCATAAACATGTTCTCGTCGGTCTTGACTACAGCTATTACATAAGGCGCTCTGGCTTTATGCTTGCCGGCAGGTACGAAACAGTTAACTGAGAAAGTGTAAATTTCTCCGGTTGGCACCGCTGCATATTCGCTTATGTTCTCACTGCCACAGTTCGGGCAAATGGCAATACCTATCGGATGTATGGTGCCGCAATCGGCACATTTCATAGAAGGGATGGTGGTACTCATCAGATATCCCCCCTGCCGAGGATGTGGACTGTTGAAATCGAGCCTGGCCCCCCTAAAACGTGGGTAAGCGCGAATTTGGCGTCTTTTACCTGACGTTTATCGGCTTTATCTTGCAACTGCCAGGTCATTTCGACAATCTGGCCTACACCAGTGGCGCCAATGGGGTGCCCTTTGGCGCACAGGCCACCAGATGTATTTACCGGAAGTTTCCCGCCGAGGCGGGTATGACCGTCTGCGGCGAACCATCCCCCCTTGCCTTTTTCTACAAAGCCGAGATCTTCGATATTCATCAGTTCGGTAAAGCTGAAGCAGTCATGACATTCTACCACGCTAATGTCGCTGCGCTTAATACCGGCCATTTTAAAAGCCTCGTTGGCGGCTTCGACAGTGGCGCGCATGCGCACATGGGAATCACGAAAGGCTACGCTGAAAGATCCTCCGCCATGCCCTGAACCTAACACTTTGACAGCATTTTTTTTGCCTAATGCTTTAGCCCGATCTTTAGTGGTGAGGATGACTGCTGCTGAGCCATCGGTTACCAGAGATACTTCCTGTGTGCTGAATGGCGAAGCAATTAGGGGGGATTTTATAATTTTATCAACTGGTACTTCCCTCTGTTTGTAAGCATACGGGTTTAGGGAACCGTGGTACTTATTTTTTGAGGCAGAGATAGCCAGCATTTCTCGGGTGGTGCCGTACTCATACATGTGGCGGTGGGCAAACATGGCGAACATAGTAGCGCCATTCATTCCGACTCCCGACTCATAAGTATAATCGACTCCTGATTTTGCCCAGTTCATTTGGGAGTCTGCGTCAGCTTGATCAAGACCGATATTCATTTTTTCAATGCCCATGACCATAACGGTATCGTACACACCGGCGGCGACAGCGATCATGGCATTGCGAAATGCCACCCCTCCGGAAGCACAGGCTGCTTCAAAGCGTAGGGTTGCCGCTTCAGGAATGCCAAGCGAGCTGGCTGCTAAGGCTGCCAAGGTATTCTGGTTATTAAACTGGTTGGCGTTATAGTTACCCATATACAGGGCTTGAATGTCATGACGATCAATACCTGCGTCGGCAATAGCGGGATTGCCGGCTTCAGCAATCAGTTTGCGCAGGTCGGCGTCTTTACGGTTGCCATGCACACTTTGATGGGCGCCAATTATATAGACTTCTCTCAAGTGGGACTCCTTTGCAAATCGCTTACGCGATTCTTGTTTATTTGCACCGATCGTTCAGGTAAGCGAGCAGTACGTGGATATATTGCCGAAGGTGAACTCAGTGTCAACTTAACCTTAGTGCAGTTCTATCCAGTCCGGGGAGATATGTTACACTTAGGTTGCTGAAATAAGTGCCCGCCTCTTAAGTGGTTTGAAGTAAAAAAACTAAACTTCGGAGGACGGGCAAATGTACAGTTACTCAGATATCGATCAGCGCTTAAAGCGCAATTTTCGCTACTTCAAAGGCGACCCAAAACTGCGGGCCAAGGGCATCATGACACTGCTGACGTAATTTTTCTGCATATGGGATATTTGCGGCTTTAGTGGTCGAAAACTTCGACAGACTGCTTAATTTCCCAACATGTGGGGATGTTTGGGGGGGATTGCACTCGCCCGACAGGCCGCGCATGATTTCTCTACATATAGGAATGTTTTCCCGCCGAACAGCCTGACCAGTCCATCGCTTGTCGTAATTATTCTGCATATGAGGATGTTTGGGGGATTGCATTCGCCCAACAGGCCGCGCAAGATGTTCACGCATGTGGGGATGTTTGGCTACGCTGCGGGCATACCGATTCCCTGGCGGTGTTGCTGGTGGTAGGCTTAAGTAAGAGAACTGTTGCCTTGTTAGGCTGCCAATCGGGGTTTTAGCCCGAAAGAGTAGGCTAATTGCAGGGAAAAAGCCGCCGGTTTCCCCCGGGCAGGATGTCCGTACTTTCTAAAAAGCGGCCTTTTTTGGTAACTATACGAACTAAGCACTTCCCGCAAGTAATCCACCCCAAAGG
>CALHRC010000113.1 GCA_938038265.1 uncultured bacterium | reverse complement strand
TAATGCCTGCTTTTTCAGATAAAAATACGGATCACCGTACTCCTGCCGGGCAAGAAAAGAACTTGAAGCAAGTAGCACATTGAGACCAAAGCCTACCACAGCCAGCACCATGGCAAACAGCAGCAGGTTACTGCGGAAGGTTTCTCCGGATCTGTCCATCAGTTTGTGGAACAATCAGTTAATCTCCTGCAGTAATTCCTGTTGCCTGTGTACCTGAATCGCTTGAATTAAATCATCCAGATCACCCTCAAGAACCTGATCCAAATTGTAAGCCGTATAACCAATCCGATGGTCGGTTACCCGGTTTTGCGGAAAATTATAGGTACGGATTTTATCACTGCGATCTCCAGAGCCTACCTGCGCTTTCTTTTCAGCAGCCAGTTTCTCATGTTTTTCAGCTTTTTCTTTCTCATAAATGCGCGCGCGTAATACCTGCATCGCCTTTTCCCGATTCTTCATTTGAGATTTTTCTTCTTGCATATAAACCACGATACCAGTTGGCAAATGGGTTAACCTGACCGCAGACTCAGTCTTATTGACATGCTGGCCACCCGCGCCGCTAGCCCGCATAACATCAATTCGGATATCCGCTGGATTTAACGTCAGCTCATCCTCTTCAATTTGCGGCAGAACTGCCACAGTCACCGCAGAAGTATGGATGCGGCCATTGGCTTCTGTCGCCGGTATTCTCTGTACCCTATGCCCGCCCGCTTCCCGATGGAGCAGATCGAAAGCCTCTGGACCGCGCGCAGCAAAAATAGCTTCTTTTATTCCACCAGCAGGACTTTCTGAAATATCCATGATTTCAACGGAAATTTTCTTTTTCTCAAGATAGCGCAGGTACATCCGTAACAAATCGCGGGCAAATAACGCCGCCTCTTCACCACCGGTACCAGCTCTGATCTCGACAAAGACATCCTTACCGCTGTCAGGATCTTTAGGCAACAACGCAAGCTGTAACTCCCTCTCCGTGCGCTTAAGCGCACTCTCAAGCTCAGTTAACTCGTCGCGCAAAACAGAGATCATATCAGAATCTTTTTCAAGCGCTAACTGCTTTTGGATTTCTTCCCACTGAGACCGAAAGTTCTGCCATGCCCGAGCAAGATCCACCACTGGCTCCAGTCGGGCGCGCTCACGGGATAGCTCCATTAGCCTTTTAGGATCGACCGCCGTCTGGGGATCAGCCAACCTCTCTTCAAGGGCGCGGAATTCCTGGAGCAGATTTTCAATAACTTCTTCACGTACATGCGACATAAGCCGGATATCCGCTGCCAATTACCCGCTTTTAGATGCTTTGTATATAAAAATTGCAACCCTGAAAGGGTTTTGCGCATCATATTCTCATGGAAGTGAATACAGTCGTACCTACAACAGATGCAGTCGTACCATGCGCCGGCGGTGACGCAGCGGCAGTAATCATCAGTATCGTACCATTGCTGGGCGTCATTTTCGGAGCCGTACTGCTCTTTTTCTTTTTTCTGTGGCAGTACCGTTTTCGCAAAGAGTTAATACGGGCTGGACAGTACCAGCCGAGACTCTGGGAACACCTGAGGGTGATCAGCCTGCTAATAGGTTCCATTGCATCTTCCATCGGCTTACCGATGTTTCTGCTGTTCTGGGCAATCGACGGAGTATCCTATTCCATGCTGGGTGGCCTTATTCCCCTGTTCTCGGGACTGGGAATGCTGGCCTTCTATTTTATATCGGGTAAGAAATAAGGAGCGATGCCCCAAATACATCGTTGCCCTCATACCCATGCTGACACGAAAACCCAGCGATCGACAGGAGTTTGACAACCTTTTTCTCGAAGCCTCACCCATGATCTATAACCTGGGGCTGCGTCTGTTCCGTAACGAAGAAGACGCCTCGGATTTTACCCAGGAATTCTACCTGTATGCTGAGAAAAGACAGAGTAAGTTTGAAGGAAGATCCAAATTCTCTACCTGGCTTTATACCATGGCTCTGAATTTTGGCCTCAATCTTCTCAGACGCAGAAAAAGGATTATTTTTGAAACCCTTAGCGAAGGATTGGAAGCTCAAGATGATATACCAGATACTGCCACTGTCATTATCAATCAGGAAACCGAAACTATTGTCAGAGAAGAACTGGAAAGCCTGCCTGACACCTACCGGATTCCAATGTACCTGCTGTTTTTTGATGAGCTTTCCTACAGCGACATTGCCGAAAAACTGGAAATTAAAGAAGGAACTTTGAAATCTTTAGTCCATAGAGGGAAAAAGATTCTGAAAGAAAAAATGCAAAAGAGGGGGATACAATGATACCCAAAGGAACAAAAGACGAGCTGATTGTGAGCGCAATCCGCAATACTCCGCAGAAAGAGATGCCCGTAACTGTCACGCGCAGACTGTTGGCACTGATGAGCCGACCGAGGTATAATTTCTGGCACCTGTTAATCGTGGTTGCCTTACTGACAATGAGCCCACTGGCCTTGTCTGCATTGCTAAAGCTGGGGATCTTATCCCCTTTAATGCAGATCTTTCTATTTTCACTGTTCGGTTTTCTGGGGCTTTCGACAGCAACGATTATTTCTTATCTAATCGTCACCAAAAGAGAAACTGTCCATACAAATTATGGCAAAAAAATCAATTCTCTGATCGATACCATGAACAAAAGTTGAAAAATCCTGCGTAGTTATGGCGCAAGTTACAGCGCTTCTGCCTCCGCTACTGAGTCGGCAAGGATAAAATACTGATCTGATTTGGTAAGCTTAAATACCATCCGGATAGTCTGGTTGACATGAACCAATACCATACGTCCGCCATACGCCACAACATCTTTGTGAAGCTGAAAAAAGGCACCCATTGCAGATGAATCAAGATATTGGACCCGCTCAAGATCAATAATGACCCGCGCGGGGCGCTGCCCAAGGGCTTTCTGCATGATTTCCTTAAAATCGGGGATATGGTACATGTGGAGTTGGGCTGCTTTAATCATAACTATAATTCCCGCTTCTCGAGAAGAAATCGTTAGCAGATCATCTTCCATCAAATACACTCTAACCATAAGAGGTCACCTGTCAATAGGTTTTACTAACATACCGGTAAGCACCAGCAATCCCTGTTCTTGGCATTCCATAGCAACCCAGGTCAAAGCCGAGAGCTTGTTAGTTACTAAAAATCGGGATTATGTCCCATGAGGGATAGTTTTCCTGATGGGGAATTCCCCACCATAGTTCAGGAATTCCTGAACAAAGCAGCTTACATCCCCCCGCAAGGGGCTGTTAGTTACCCCTTCGCTGGCATAGTTATGGCAACAAAAGTAGGTAGAGCCCACTTTTAGCCCCGGAGCCTTGGCCCGCATGCCCTGGAGACTAAAATGTGCCGCAGCTAAACGCCCAATTTTCATGCCCTTACCACCTCGCTTGGCTTTTTCGGTTACCCAAGGGGGTTAAGCTACCGCCAGTTTAATTTAGGATTGCGGGCTGCCCCAGTTTCATCAACATATTGCACATAACTATGCCTTGGCGAATGGCGCAGCTCATCTGGTGAAAGAGTCAATATCTGTTCAATCGCAGCGGCAAAACGATCAAGCTCCGTTCGCGTCTCTGTCTCAGTAGGCTCAATCATGATAGCTCCGGGAACATTCAACGGGAAATAAATTGTCGGAGCATAAAAACCGTAATCAAGCAAACTCTTGGCCAATTGCAGGGTGGATATCCCCCGATCCATCAAAGTTTTGTGACTAAAGACAGCTTCATGCATAGATGGCTGCGGTGATGCTATCTCAAGCAAATGCTGTATTTTGTTTTTTAAGTAGTTCGCATTCAAAACAGCAATATCGGCAACTGACCCCACATTCTTGCCATAGGTTTTTAAATAAGCCCAAGCTCGTACAATATTACCAAACTGCCCATAGAAGGCTTTCATCTTTCCTATGGTTTTAACAGGAGTAAAATACTTAAACTGTATTTCATTTCCATAGTTATGGCATAAAACCTGCGGTGATGGTAGATAAGGCATCAGTCGCTCGGAACATGCAATAGCCCCCTGCCCAGGCCCCCCACCGCCATGAGGCGTAGAAAATGTCTTATGCAAATTAAGCTGGGTCAAATCTACACCCATAGCACCAAAGGATACCCTACCTAAAAGAGCATTATAGTTGGCCCCATCGACATACAAAAGAGCGCCCACAGAATCGAGAATATCTTTTATTTTCAAAATACCCTCTTCAAAAACTCCAAGCGTATTAGGATTCGTCAACATCATAGCAGCAGTCTGGCCATCCACCATCCGCGCTAATGCCTCAATATCCGTCAGTCCCTGGGAATTAGAAGGTACTTTCAGAACAGAAAATCCAGCCATCGCCGCAGATGCCGGATTCGTTCCATGAGCAGAGTCAGGGATCAATATAACAGGCCGCTTTTCGCCGCGGTCTTCAAAATACCGGGCAATCATCATTACACCAATCAATTCGCCATGAGCGCCGGCAGCCGGCAGCAGGCTAACATGAGCCATATCCAGTAAACTGGACAACATCCGCTCGGTTTCATAAATAATCCCCAGGGCACCCTGAATTGCATTGGCAGGCAAAGCCGGATGTATCTCGGAAAATCCAGCTAAACCAGCAAGCGCATCATGGACAACCGGATTATACTTCATGGTGCAGGAACCTAAGGGATAAAGACCATCCTCCCATGAATAATTCAACTTAGCCAGCCTGTGATAATGCCTGACAACCTCAGTTTCCGGAACTGTGGGAAAAGATGCCGGCTTTCGCCGTGCTGCCTTAAGCCAACGATTTTTAGAAAATTTCTCAATAGGCACCTCATTTGAAAAATTGCTATGGATATCTTTTAATAAGGGTTCCCGTCGTAATACCTGTGATGACAGCTTCATGTCGGATAGCTTGTGAGTTGGATATAGGATGCAAAGACAGATTCAGGCCCACGCGTACAGTAACAAAACTGGTAGTTACTAAAAAATAAGCTATTATGTCGCCTGCCAGCCCCCACCTCTGGGGCTTGTTAGTTACTAAAAAAGTTATTATTATGTCACCTAGGGAGTTTTTTTGCTATGGAACTCCATAGCCAGATGGGGAATTCCCCACTTGGGTAGGGAAAATCCACACCCACAGACCGCCACCAGGTAACATGATACAGTTTTTGGTACCTAAAAACCCTCTAGCCACCGCGTTTTGCCTTCTTGGGGAATATACACTTAACAGATACGCCACTTCTTATCCCCACACCCGGGAATGGTTGGGTTTATGATTATGCTATATATAAAGACATGCCCCAACAGAGAGAGGGCCAAAATTTTGCTTGAGATACTACATCGATACCTAACAATGAGCGGGGCTCTTGCATCAATTCTGGGCTTGGCAGAACTTCTTAGGTTCTGAAAAATCCCACTGCTTAAGCGACCTTAATTGCCCTAAAATAAATCGCCAAACTTAGCGCCGTCGTAATGCTCTGCCGGCAGGGGCATAAAAAGGCGGATTTGCGCTGCTTTCGCAGCAGTTTCGGGGTCTAGCGTCGGGCGCACATTCAAATGTCTTAACGATTCTGGCCACAACAATCTGTCGTGTAACAGCGAATCTTCGAGCAGCGCGGCTAAGGCTGCCCGGTCATGCTGCCACTGTGAAATTTCCCGCTTGATTTCAGGATCAGTACATCCCCCCACCAGCTGCTGCAATACCTGTTCGTCATATTCTGATAACGGGGGGATGTCAGTGCTTGGTTGACCTGTATATGGTTCGGGTTGGTTGCGTTTTCGCCAGCAGCCAGCGTGTTCCGGTTCGTTATCTTCGAGATAGGGATCCACCGGCAGCCCCTGGTACCAGACGGTAAAATGAATGTGCGGCGGCACCCAGGGGAAAAATAAGGTCATATCCATGCCCTGCGCACCGGAAAGTGCCACAGGCTCACCACAGCGCACCAGATCACCGGGTTTTTTCAGGGCCCGCGCACAGTGGGTATATTGGGTTAAGAGACCATAGCCATGATCGACTGTGACGGTAGTACCCCCGCGCAGAAAACGCCGGCGGATATGCACCACATGGCCATCCGCGGCGGCTGTCAGGTTGGTCCCGGGTGGGCAGACAAAATCCACCCCATTGTGGTCATCATAGGTTAAAGCTTTGCCGCGAAAATCCCGACACTTCGCCCGGGTAATGCGCTGGCTGTACTGCTTACCGCCCCCGGTGCGGTCAAACAGGTGGTAGATGGGGGCGAGGCGATCTTTGGGGTACAATCCTAAGTAGGCGGGCAACGACAGGTCGGGCCGCACAAACCCCAGCGAGGTAAGGCCAATCTGAAAACTAGTATTTTGTAAGGATTTCGGTACGATATATTTTAGGTAGTTCAGGAATTCCTGAACAGAATCGATACCAAAGGTCTCGGCGAAACTCAGATCCCGGTAGTTTTCAAACATTTTCACCATCCCGTTGGAGAAAACTTCTTTTCATAAGCCCCCAATGCTTCGTGCAATTTGTCCATCGCCTCTTGGGCCTTGCCCTGTTTCTGCAACGCAGCAGCTGCCAGTACATCACCCAGTATAGGGTGGATGGCGGCATCGGCCTCGGGCTCTAATTTGCAGTTGGCAAAGATATCTTTTACGGTATCTTCCAGCTCGCCTGCCGCCTTAGTACCATCCTGTTTGGGCGAATGCAGGTTTAGCATAATCTGGTAAATTTTGGCCATGCGCTTTTGTAAGGCTTCATCAGTGACAAAAATTTTACTATTGGCAACCAGACCTGTTGCCGTGTCCCCATGGTGGTCGTGCGCAGGTTTGTGGCAGGCCGCAAATATGAGTGCCGCTGCCAACAGAAACAGCCACGGCAAAAACCTCTTGGTAAGGGCACCTCGAAACAGTGAGGCCTTTAGTGTTGGTCCATTAATTCCCACCATATATTCTTATCCTACGGGTCGTTGTGTCTGTAAATTGTTTTTTTAAAGCTGCTGCGGATCTAACCAACCAAACAATCCACGGGTGGGGTAACGCATAGCCCCCGCAGGGCTAAAAAGTGGGATTATGTCTCATGGAAAATGGTTTTCTTGGTGGGGAATTCCCCATCATAGTTCAGGAATTCTAAGAACCAAAGGCAGAGCCGGTTTGCCCCCTTACGGGGACAAGCCCGGCCGCAGTGAGGGGGGTTTAAGTCCCTTCTTCCGTAAAATTGCCGTAAAATTCTTAAGGGCAAGAATGTGGCGTGTTGCCGTTTAAGTTATCCCCGCCACAGGGATTCGTTGGGTGTTTACAGAGCAGGGTAAACTAACTATATACTTGACGCTACCATTGAAATTGATTTACTTATATCAATAATGCCCCAGGAATTTCGCGAAGTACTGCCCTTTGCCACTGCTGAAGAGGTACCCGAAAGCGATACCACGGTAAAGGTGTGGGATTATTTCGGCCTTACGGCCTCATTTCTGTGTATTGTCGATTGTGTCGTGTTGCCCATCGTGTCAAGTCTCATGGTGTTTGCCGACATGATCCCCTCGCTCGACGTGCACTTGTGGCTCTACCCCGCCATTTTAGTCACTGCTACCATTGCTTTTTCCCGCAGTTACCGCAAGCATAAAAACCGCACCATGCTTGCTCTCGCAGTGGGGGGATGTACCGGCCTTATCGGCAGCCTGCTTGTGCCGCCTTCTATGCCCTTTTTGTCGGGCGCGGTCTCGCTGCTCGGGGGGGCGGCTTTGGTTGCGGCGCATGGCATGAATTTATATCATTTCAAAAAACACCCGCACTGCAACCACGCTTGAGCTTGACGGGCTGATTCACCGCGTGAGCCTTTACCATGCACTTTATCCCGACGATTGGTCTTGAAGTCCATGTTCAATTGAATACCGACACCAAGCTGTTCAGCCGTTCTGAAACATCTTTTGGTGACGATCCCAACGTGCACACTTCTCCCGTCTGTTTGGGTCTGCCGGGGGCATTGCCGGTCTTAAACCGTGCTGCAGTAAAAAAAGCCGTGCTGGCCGGGCTTGCCATCAATGGCAAAATCCACAAGCGCAGCCGTTTTGACCGAAAAAATTATTTTTATCCTGACCTGCCCAAGGGCTACCAGATTTCGCAGTTTTTTGAGCCCTATTGCACTGAAGGTAAAATCGTCATTGAAAAAAACAACGGTGAAAAAAAGACCATTGGTATCACCCGCATTCATATGGAAGAGGATGCTGGTAAGTTAATTCACTCGGAAAATCCAACCATACCTGAAAGCTATGTTGACTTAAACCGCGCAGGCACACCTTTAATTGAAATTGTTTCAAATCCTGAAATTGACAGTGCTGAAGAAGCTGTGGCTTATTTAACCCAGCTTAAAAGCATTATGGAATATATTGATGTTTCGGATTGCAATATGGAGCAAGGTTCCTTACGTGTGGATGCTAATGTCTCGGTGCGTCCGGAAGGGACCGACAAACTGGGAACTCGCGTTGAGATTAAAAACCTCAATTCGTTCAAAGCGGTCAAGGCGGCAATTGAATACGAAATTGAGCGCCAGAGCGAACTGCTCGAAAGTGGCGGCGTGGTCGTGCAAGAAACCCGTCTCTGGAATGCCACCACTAACACAACACTTGCTATGCGCAGCAAAGAAGAGGCGCATGACTACCGCTATTTTCCGGATCCTGACTTAGTGCCGCTTATCTTAAGCGATGAAGAAATTGCTGCTATTAAAGCAGAACTGCCGGAATTAGCTGCGGCCCGCAAGCAACGCTTCATCTCACAATATGGTCTGCCGGAGTATGATGCTGGTGTTTTAACCGCTGGGCGTGCCATTGCCGATTATTTTGAAGCAGCTGTCAAAGCGGGCGCCCCACCTAAAAAAGCTTCTAACTGGGTTATGGTAGAGATGTTAGCGGTTACGGGCGAGCGTAACTGTGCTTTAGCTGATTTATTTCCTGCTACCTATTTAGCGGAACTCATTGGCGAAATTGAATCGGGCGTTATATCCGGCAAAATTGGTAAAGCTGTTTTTGAAGAGATGATTGCCAGCGGCAAGGCGCCTAAAGACATTATTCGCGAGAAAAATTTAGCGCAGGTCTCTGACCCGGCGGCAATTGAGAAAGTGGTACTTGAAGTAATGGCAGAAAATCCAACTTCGGTAGCTGATTTTAAGGCAGGTAAAGAGCGCGCGGTAAAACACTTGTTGGGTGAGATCATGAAAAAGACCCGCGGCAAGGTCAACCCGACCCTGACGAACGACATTTTAATGAAGAAGCTGCAAGAGTGATAGTTGTCGCGATTTCACTATTATTGCTCGGAGTTCTTCTTTGGTTTGGTCATTATGGCCGGCCAGAGAAGGTCAATCCTGCCGCGTTTCGCACCTTACCGCCTGCCGAAAAAATTATGCGCGGCGCCGAACCATTTACCCTGCAAGGCCACACCGAGGTCGGCTTTTTGCTGGTCCACGGGTTTGAAGACTCGCCTTTTACCTTAAAAGCTTTAGGGGAAACTCTGCATGCTGAAGGTCACTCGGTCTTTGCGCCACTGTTGCCTGGCCACGGCACTACAATTCACGATTTCAAGCATACCCGCTACGAGCACTGGTATGATACTGTCAATTTACTCTATACCCAAGAACGTCCTAAATTCAAAAAATTCTTCATTGTTGGATTTTCCATGGGCGGCAACCTTGGCATGAGACTGGCCGTTCATTACGCCCACAGGATGCCGCCCACAGGTCTGATCTTGATATCCGCCCCGGTAGCGCTTAATGGAATTCTTAATGGAAAAATTATTCTCAAGGACTGGAGATTGTTCTTTTCGGGAATTTTCAAAGAGTTTATTACCCACCTGCCCAAAAAAAAAGTTATTTTAGCTTCTGAAATGATATCGCCTTGGGTGGGATATTCCGAAGCGTTTACTATTGGGCCGCTGCATTCATTCAAACTGCATGTCGGTCGGATACGCCCCTACCTAAAATACATCCGCTGCCCGGCGTGCCTGATCCAAGCAACCAATGACCGCACTGTCTCTTCAGAAAACCTGCATTACATTTTCAGACATCTTGCCTCGCGGGAAAAGCGGGCTTTTTTATTTCACATTGCTGAAAACGTTTCAACCCGCCATGTGCTGGTTACCCACCACGAAACCCGCTCGCGGGTATTTCATTATATCCAGAATTTTGTTCGCGATACCCTTCGGGATTTTGACAATAACACTGACGTCAAACCACACCTGCCCTGGTACCGGCGCATTTTCACCAATAAAGAGGTGAGCGGTTAAAAAGACATATTCTTTTTTAAGGGGGATTTATGTTTCGTAAAGCAGTCATACTGGTAATTATCGCAACCGCATTCCAAGTACAGTGCGCCCGGTTCCGGGTGGATCACCTCACCGCCGTCAAAATAGCAGCCATCCCCTTAGGCCATGAAGGGTTGGAATATCCGAAACAAAATGGCATTTACCACGAAATACCCAAAACCATCGGCATTATTGACGATTGGCTTGTCGCAGCCGAGCCCTCTAACGGTACCATAAAAATCTTTAACAACAACCGCTTACAGGTGCGCCTGATGTCGAAAAGCGCTGCAGAGAAACGCGGCACAGGAAAAAAATCTACTGACGACCCCGACAGCAAAGTACGCAATATTACTAGCGAACAACTACGTGTGCCCGGCCGGATTAGTACCGGTAACGACGAAGATTTTTTTGTCGTAAATTTTATGCCGGTGGAAAGTAGAGAAAAAACCGAAACCGGCGGGGCTTACCGTATCCTGCACTATGACTTAAACGGCAAATTGCTGGGTGTAATTGGTCGCAAAGGACAACCCGAACTGCCCTTTGAACATATCCTCTGGATGGACACCGACAAACAAGGCAACCTGTGGGTACTCTACAATCACTTTGAGGAATTACACTTAGACCGCTACTACAAAGAAAAACTGATCACCGAATTTCGTGAAAAACAGTGCGATGAAGCTCTTTTTTCAGAAGTAAACCGGGAAAAAAATTATGTCTATCGCTGTGAATTCATGTACCCCTTTTTCAGTGGCGATAAAATATTGTTAGTTGGCCGTGTGGATCGCGCACCTGCCGAAAGCAGCAAATCTGCCGGCTATCAATTCCAACACCGTATTTTTCGTGTGCGCGATAAAAACGGCAATTTGGATACTATTTTTTCCAGATTAAATGACCCCGAAGATTATCCCTATTTGCCCTATGATGACAACCAGATCCTCATCTGGCAGACTATCGATTACCAGAAAATCCGCATGGCCGTTTACAGTCTGTCCGGTGACCTGACGAATAACCTGCAGATCCAGCAAGATGGCCGTTTTAGCCAGTGGCGCTCCACCTGGATGACCCTCTCCGCTCAATTTTACAGCATACAGGTGGCGGATGGCTTTTTTTATGTGATCCGATGGCGTTAAATCCCTCCCTACCTATTTTAACTAACCAAGAAGCCGCCAAGTGGGATAAAGACACCATAACTAAGGGGCTGCCATCCCCCACTCTTATGGCCATGGCAGCCCAATCGGTGTTTGATGCCCTAAAAGCCCAGCCCTGGTTTACCCCATCTGCTGATTTTCAAATACTCACTGGCCCCGGCAATAACGGCGGCGATGGCTATGTATTAGCTTGGCTCTTAGCTGGCTTAGCGCACAAACCCGTACGCCTCTTTCCCTATGCTGCCCCAGCTACCGAAGATGCCAAGTTCTATTACCAGCTATGCCAGAGCCATAACTATGTCACTATTTTGCCCTGGAAGCGCTTTCAACCCAAGGGAGTCACCGCTCACACCATTTTGATTGACGCTATTTTTGGCTCTGGCTTTAACCGGGAATTGCCCCTTGAACTTCATAAACTCTTCCAACGGCTTAGCCAACGCCCCGGTCAACGGGTAGCGCTTGATATACCCAGCGGTATTTGGGGGGATGGTACTGCCTTTCAACACCAACCCTTCCCTGCTCACCTGACCATAACGATTGGTGCCTTAAAACCCGGTCTCTTACTGCCCCCGGGTATTCTGCACTGCGGGGAAGTCGTGGTAACCCAAACTGCTTTTGTGCCCGCCCCAGCTCTAAAGCGGCGCTTAGCATATAGCCAGAGCATCCCCCCCTTGAAAAACAAAGCAAGCCATAAGTATAGTTCAGGGGTCTTGCACCTCTTCGGCGGCAGTGCTGGCATGGAAGGCTCTTGTGTGTTAGCTGCCCGCGCTTTTTTAGGAACTGGTGGTGGTCTGTGCCGCTGGTACACCACCTCACCGGCTGCCGCTTCATGGCTTAGTGAGCTACCCGAAATTATGATTCGCCATGAGACAAATTCAGAGGTTTTAGAAAAACGCTTGCTAAAAGACCTGCAAGCTAGCCGCCAACCGCTACTTGCCATGGGCATGGGCTTAGCAGAAGAACCATCCCCCCACTTTATGGAACAACTATTTCAGGTACCTAACCTGCGCCTGGTAGCGGATGCCTCTGTATTGCCCAAATTAAAACAACATGAAAAACTTATCGCCAATCGCCCCCAAACAATTACCACAGTACTAACGCCCCATGCCGGTGAGGCGGCGGCACTGCTCGGTGCTACCATCCACAATATACGCGAGGTGGCCCTTGAGCTTGCCCGTCGTTTTCGCTCTCTGGTCTATTTCAAAGGGCCTGGTGGTCTTTTGACCACCCCAGACGGCCATGAAATTTATTTTAATTCTCAAGAATTTTCGCTGGCCACCGGTGGCACCGGGGATATATTGTCGGGGCTTATTGCTAACTACCTCAGCCGCTCTGCTTGGCCAGCAGAGGTTGCTGTAGAACAGGCTATTTTATGCCAGTTACAGGCGGCTAGAGCAGCCGAGCATCCCGAAAATTTAACTGCTTCTGGTTTAATTACTCTTTGCAGGAGGCAACATGCAATATTACAGCAAATCGCCCCATGAGATGAAAGAACATTTTGAGGCATACCGCAAACGGGAACGCAAGAAAAACCTGACGTCAAAAATTTTCTTTTTTCTCAACTTGGCAATCATCCTCATTGTGTTTGCCGTTTTTCAGTACCGTACCCGACAGGACGCACTAGCCCGCAAGGAATTCCGTTGGGCGCAGTATGCCATGGAAAGCCACTGTGGAGCTGTCGGCTGTACTCTGATCATCAAGGACAACCCTGACGGCCTTGATACCGGCCTTACCCCGGCAAAACTCAGCTTTCAACTGAGGCTGCCAAACGAAAAAGAGGCGGCCGCTTCGGCTTTGCTGCCACTAAATCCCCACATTACCGGCGAATACCGCTACCAGGCACCCATAGAACTTACCGAAAGACATACCGTCTTTGTGCTTGTTTTAAACGCCAGTGACCAGGAGATTGTTTCATTCCGCATCTATCCCTGACTCACTTGGCAGCGCTCTGATATACAACAAAAATTCAGCCAGCTGCCGCAGCTCGCTCTCCGTGAATACCTCGTCATAGGGCGGCTTGTGCGGCTTCATTCCGGAGGGGGGATTGCCGGCAAGATATTCCAGCATACTTTTGCGGGTAAATTTTTTATGTACAAAAGTTAAATCCACCAGAGGACGCAAGCTTGGCAGGCGGGGTAGCTCCCGCGGGGCACCCCGGAAGCCGGTCTGGTAGCTGTGGCAGTCGCTGCACTCCCCGGAATCAAAGATCTCCTGCCCTTCTCGAACCTGGGTTAACGTCACCGGCTCCTGCCAAAAGACTGGCATAGTTATGGCTGCTACCAAGAGCCACAACAGCAGGCGGATGGTGCAAATCATACCCAGCGCTGCTTTTGGGCCAGCGATAGTTTTCTCAGCTAAGCCCGCACCCGTGGCGATAAGAGCCATAACTATGGCAGGCCATCCCCCTTGCGGCAAGGGAAAAAAGGCATCTTGCGACCCACCCGCTTCGGGCGGCATCACCAGCGGCGCCTCAGTGAACATACCGATGGCCAGCAGCAAAACTAAAGCGCAGGATAAAGCCACACCCCAGGTAGAGAGTTTTTCTGGGCACCCCTTTCCCAGCAGGGGAAGTAGCAGAATGGCGCTGAATTCCCCCCCGTACTGCCACCACAGCGCTAGGCCATCTGCCCATTGGGGGATAGTGAGCAGAGCTAACAGCAGTAGGGCTATTGAAATGGACACTTGGGGCGCCATGGCCAGCCAAAGCAATGCCATAACTATGGCTGTTCGACTGGCAGAGAGCGAAAACTGCCGCAGCCCAAGCCCTAAGGGAGAGTTCAGCGCTTCAAACCATGAGGACTGTGCCATAACTATGGCGCTACCCAACAGCAGTAAGACCAGTAGCCAGAAGGCCATGGCGGCATTGAAAAGCTGTAAATACTTCGCGAAGTGCTCTAAGAAGGGATGCCAGAGAGTACATTTGTCTTTATTATGGTTATGGGGAAAGGATTGCCTGAACTGCATGAGCAAAGTAAATATTGCAGCTATTTTGTTTACAGCCTGAACAGCGCAAATTCTTTTTCCTGATAGATGGTTTAAGTTTATTATCCCATCTTGAAACTAAGTATTGCGGAGGTACCTATGAAAACCAAAACCCTACTCAAAGCATTTACATTGGCACTCGGGCTGTTGGTCGCCCAACAGTGCTACGGGCCGTTTGTACTGACTAAAAAGATCTACTCCTGGAACGGTCGGGTCGGTGATAAGTTTGTCAACTCTGCCATCATGTGGGCTTTTATTATTGTTCCTGTGTATAGTGCCACTTTGTTTATTGACTTTGTGATCCTCAACACCATCCAGTTTTGGACAGGATCTAACCCGCTGGCCATGGGAGAAGGTGAGAGCGAAACCCAAATTGTACAGCAGGATGGCAATACCTTTAAAATCACCGCCACAAAAAACCGCTTTGATATTGAATTAGTGGCAGGCGCCCAAAAAGGCAAAAAATTCGCTCTGGTCTTTGAAGAAGCCAGCCAAAGCTGGATTCTGGAACAAAAAGAACAGCGTCAGGTTATCGCCCGGGTTACCGATCCATCCGCACGTATTATGACACTGATCCATCCCGATGGTAAAACTGTTGATATTAAGCTTTGAGAACCTTTTAGGTTAAAAGGTTGACAGCAACCCCATTACCGGCGTTCTTCGCCCTATGAGCGTGCCGCAAGATACCAGAGAACAGAAAAGGCGCACTTATTACATTGAAACTTATGGCTGCCAGATGAATGAATATGACAGCCAGATAGCGGCCACTCTGTTAGACAGGGAACAAGTCCAACGGGTCAACTCTCCCGATGAAGCTGACCTTGTCTTGCTCAACACCTGCGCCGTGCGGGAAAATGCCCATACTAAGATTTACCATCGCCTGCAACACCTGAAAAAGGTGCGGCAGCGCGGTGGCAAGGTGGCCATTTTAGGATGTATGGCACAGAACCTGCGCGAAGAACTATTCGAAAAAGAACTTCCCGTTGACGTTATCATGGGGCCGGACGCGCTGCGTAACCTGCCCCGTTTGCTTAACCAAAGCGAAGTTGCTGCCGAGAAATCTTTTCTGAAATTGTCGCGCCAGGAAACCTATGACGATATTTTTCCGGCGCCAAGGGCACAAGGGAACCCAATTTCAGCCTTTGTGACCATACAGCGCGGCTGCGACAATTTCTGCTCTTTTTGTGTAGTGCCCTATACACGCGGCCGGGAAAGATCCCGCCCTCTCAAGTCGGTCGTCAGTGAAATACAGCAATTGACGCAACGTGGGATACGTACCGTTACGTTATTAGGTCAGAATGTAAACTCATACCGTTTTGAGAAATATGATTTTGCCGATTTAATTCGTGCTATTCTCGATGAAACCACACTTGAAAGACTTTATTTTACATCCCCCCATCCGAAAGATTATCCCGAGAAACTGCTTCACTTAATGGCAGAAAACCCGCGTTTCTGTAATTACGTTCATATGCCCCTGCAGGCGGGTAGTAATTCGGTTTTGCGTAATATGAAGCGTAATTATACACGCGAAAGCTTTGTTGCTTTAGTGCGTCGTTTTCGCGAAGCGGTACCTGACCTGGCGATCAGCACCGATGTTATTGTCGGCTTCCCCGGTGAAAGCGAAGCAGATTTTCAGGAAACACTGGAAGTCATGGATCAGGCGGATTTTGATTCAGCCTTCATGTTCGCTTATTCCCAGCGCAAAGGCACCATTGCCGCCCGTCTATACGAAGACAATATTCCCCAGCCAGAAAAGATGCGCCGGCTTGAAGAAGTAATCCGCCAACAAAATGAACGTTCCCTACGTAAAAACCAAGCATATATTGGGCGTGTAGTATCAGTCATGGT
>CALHRC010000112.1 GCA_938038265.1 uncultured bacterium | reverse complement strand
GGTAAGGGTTTGGCACCCTGGCGTTTAGCAAGTAACTGCAGGATTTTTTCAGCCTCAGAAAATTTTTCTAATTCTAATGCAGCGCGGGCACAGCGACTTAATAAATCATTTTCTATTTTTTCGCGCTCTGCTGCTTCCATGGCTAAAAAGTTATCCCATACCAGGTGATATTGCCCCATGGCAAAAGCTGCTGCAATAGCCGTTTTTCTAGCATTAGGCGAATTATGCAGATCGGTGGCTTTTTTACAAAATTCTAATGCTCTGTGATATTTGCCAGTACGATAAAAATAAATTGCGATATTTTCTAAAAAGAGAACTGAGTGCCGAAATTTTTCAAGACCAGCCATCCACAACTGAATTACTTCACTACCTGTTGATTGCGTGCTTGCTTCAAGATTCAGACAGCGGCTAATATATTCGGCTACATCCTTGGCTCGCTGCGGAGTCACTGGGCTTACATACCATACTAAGGGATTCATCATCCGATGCTCAAAAGATTCCCGCGATGTTAGGTGCTGGTTTGTCATATTAGAAAAATCGACAAATTTATTTGTTTGCTTTAACTTGTAAATGTCAGGTAAAAAAAGTTAAAGTCAATGACAAATCAGCCGATATTGAAAGTGGAGACGTAGCATGGAACACATAAACGCAGTAAACAGCGGAGTAAAACCGGTAGTTATGAGCTCCGAAGAACTGAAAGCCCTGTTATACTTAACTATTAGGGGTAGTGTTCGTCTGCCAGGCGTAGAACAGGAAAAATCGGCTTCGGTTGAAACTTCGCACGAAATTGATATTAAAGCGTGAGCATAAGCCGTAAACCATGGAAAGCATGACAGGTTACGGCGACAGCGCCTTTTCGGTTGATGGAATTCGTTTTACCATCGAGGTGCGCAGCGTCAACAGCCGTTTCTTAGAGCCTGTCTATAATTTTCCTGCAGAGTTTTCCTGGTTTGAGCCATTAGCCGATCTATTACTCAAAAAAAAAATCCAGCGCGGTCATATTGAAGTGCGTATTACGCCGGATGGTTCTCTTCCCAAAACCGCGGTCATGAACCAAATGATAGTCTCTCAATATCGTGAACTGTACCAATCACTTACAGGAAAAGATAATATACCTTTTAAAATTTTATCCCAACTGCCCGGTGTTTTTGATTTAAAAGTAAAAGATTGGCGCGCTTTAGAAAGCAAATTAGAATTTTATTACCTGCGTGCCTTATTAAAAATGCAGCGCAGTCGGCTTGCTGAAGGCCGCCGGATATTTCATTGGATAAAAACCAGACTGCGATATCTCAATAGACTTAATAACAAAATAGAATCCGATTTTAAGGCGTCTCGAAAAAAAATAATGAAATCACTAAAATTAAAAATGCTTGCCATGTTGGATGTTCAGGAAGACGGCGCTGCCTCGCGACAACTAGTTCAGTTGGCTAGAAAAATCTGGAACCAGAATCGCGAAGAAATTTTGCAAGTAATGAAAAATGATATTGAAGAAGAGATCCAGCGCAATAAAATCCACCTGCAGTCGATGCTCAATTTAATGAAAGAAAAAAAAGCCATTGGAAAACAATTAGAATTTTATTTGCAAGAAATTTTACGTGAAGTCAATACATTAGCCTCCAAAACCCCCGATACAGAAATCAATAAAACCGCCATCATGATGAAAATTGAAATTGAAAAAATCCGCGAGCAAGCGCGCAATTTGGAGTAAAAATGAAACTACTGCATATCGGCTTTTCCAATACGGTATCAATGGATAAGGTGGTGGCAATTATCTCTCCTGAAAGTGCAGCGGCAAAGAGAATGCGCGATCTCTCGCGCGACAATAATTCTTTAATTGACTGCACAATGGGGCGCAAAGTGCGTTCGATGATTTTAACCGACACCAATTATATCTTTTTGTCAGCGATGAGACCTGAAGCCTTGTTATTAAGACTTGGTCGGGATGTCAGAAATGACGATGCTGATATTGAAAAAGAAGATGAATAATCGGCCCCGTGACATATTCGCTTGCATGCAATAGCATGAACAGATTTTTACCTTTTTTTTTCTTTAGTACAGCCATCCTCTATCTGGTTACTATTCCCTGGCGTCCCTATGCTTATTCTTTTCTGCTTAAAGCAGAAGCCAATTCTTTTACTCTTCTCAGGCGCCTTGGCCTTACGTAATAACCACAGCTGGCTTTTAGCTGCAGCGTTATGTTTTTCAGCTGGGGGGATATTCTGCTTGATCTAAATATACAAAATTCTTTTATACTTGGCTTGTCGTCTTTTTTACTGGCCCACCTGTTTTATCTCGTTCTGTTCTTGAAATACCGCAACCTTTGCGCCACTTGTGGGCGGTTCTTGCGGGGTTTCTGCTTTTCGCTGTGATAGCTGCATTGGTGATAGCTCCTAAGGCCGGGGCTCTCTTAGTGGCCGTCAGTGCCTATATCGCTGGGGAGCAACTGCCGCTTTAACAGGTAATTTGCGCATTATTGCTGCAGCCGCCTTGTTTGTTCTCTCAGATGCTGGAATTGCTGGAATAAATTTATCGCTTCATTTTCAGCCGCGCCTTATTAGGTGATGGTAACCTATTATAGCGCGCAAGGATTGATTTTTTTCGGGAGCCGCCAATTGCTTGCGGTTCAAGATGACGGCGGTTAATACTGACCTGCGGTGCTTGACCTGGCCCAAGTAATTTCTGCAGCAGATCGCTGCGGCGCATTTTCTCGAGTAGTCGTCTTATCTCAGAGCGGTTTTCTCTGCGGTACCAAAAGAAAAATAATTTCTGTTTTTTCTTCTCTGCCATTTTTCGCGCTGTAGGTATCTCTTTTCCAGTGTAGGGGTGCACTCCTGAATAATAAATTTCCGTTGCAGTAGTCATGGGAGTTGGCGTGAAGTCTTGTACCTGCTCTAAGGTAAAACCACTTTCTTTGGTATCGGCGGCTAATTGGGCCATATCTTCTAAGGTGGAACCTGGGTGGCTGGAAATAAAATAAGGGATTAACTGCTGCCGCAATCCTGCTTTGGAGCATATATCCTCAAATTTTTGCTTAAATTTTAAAAAGTATTGCCAAGAGGGTTTGCGCATAATGTGCAAAACATGATCTGAAGTGTGCTCCGGCGCTACCTTCAGACGACCGGAAACATGGTGGGTTATGAGCTCCTTACTGTATTCGCTAATTTTACCCGCCCGGTCTTTTTCCGGCGAGTCCGTCATCATGAGATCATAGCGCAGACCACTGGCGACAAAAGCTTTGCGCACTGCCGGATGCTCTCTAACCTTGCGGTAAAGGGCTAACAGAGGGGCATAGTTGACATCAAGGTTGCGGCAGACTTTGGGAAAAATACAGGAGGGCGCCGAGCAACGCTCACAAATAGAGAGATCTTTTCCCTGCATGCGGTACATATTAGCTGAGGGACCACCTAAATCACTGATAATCCCTTTGAAATCGGGATGTTGGGTCAGTGCTTCTATCTCTCGCAGGATGCTCTCTTCAGAACGGCTGGCAATAAACTTGCCCTGGTGCGCAGATATCGTGCAAAAACTGCAGCCGCCAAAACAACCCCGGTGTAAAGTAATAGAAAATTTAATCATCTCATAAGCAGGAATTTTGCCACGTCTGTGGTAGCGCGGGTGGGGCATGCGGGTATAGGGCAAATCAAAAGAGCGATCCATCTCTGCTTCTGTCATGACAGGAAAGGGGGGATTGACTACCGTTACTTTGTCTGAACTTTTTTGCAAAATACGGCGCGCTTTAAGACGGTTGGATTCTCTTTCAATTGTGCGGAAATTACGTGCATAAGCAACCTTATTATGTAAGCAGGTTTCGTGATCGGTGAGCCAGACATCCTGCCAGTGGCGGTTTTGGGGTATCTTCTCTGGGGCAACACGTATAACGGTTTGGGGGATGGTAGTTAAAGCAGAAAAGGGCACACCTTTTTTTAACAGACGTAGTATGGCGCGCAAGGGTTGTTCGCCCATACCATAGACCAATAGGTCGGCCCCCGAGTCTTGTAAAATAGTGGGTTTTAAGGAATCTGACCAGTAGTCATAATGAGTGACCCGCCGCAGGGAGGCTTCAATCCCCCCTAAAATGACGGGTACTTCGGGGTAAAGTTTTTTAAGAATTTGGCTATAGACCGTAGCAGCATAATCGGGTCGAAAACCGGCCACGCCACCTGGTGTATAGGCATCATCGCTGCGCCGCCGTTTGTGAGCGGTGTAGTGGTTGACCATGGAATCCATGCAGCCAGAGGTTACCCCAAAGAAAAGCCGCGGGCGACCAAATTTTTTAAAATCGCGCAGGTCATCGCGCCAGTTGGGTTGGGCAATGATACCTACTTTAAAACCCTCATTTTCTATCATGCGGCCAATGACGGCAGTGCCAAAAGCAGGATGGTCAACATAAGCGTCGCCTGAAACTAAGATAACATCGAGTTCATCCCAACCGCGCAGTGCCAACTCGTCTCGCGTTAACGGTAGCCAGCGTTTGAGATCGTATTTAGTGTTTTGGGAAAAGTGAGCAGTGTTATCTTGCATGGATTCAGTGGCCCTATTTAATACATTTTTCGGTTAAGTTGGTACATCCCCCCAGCTACCAAATTTTTGCTCTAAGGCTTTTTTGCGCCATGAGAAGATTTGTTGTAACTTGCGTGCCACAAATAACTGGTGGGCTAATTCACCTAAGGGCCCGAAAGGAAGTTTATAGTAAACAATATCGGTCATTTCAGTGCCACCGGGGATTTCTTTTAAGATGTGCCGGTGGTGCCAGAAGCGGTAGGGCCCGAAGCGTTGTTCGTCAATGAAGTAGTGCGGGGCTTGTACCTGGGTAATTTCAGTGAGCCAGCGCACGGGAATGCCCGCTACCGGTCTGACAATATATTCAATGAGCATGCCGGGGGTCATCTCTGCAATTTCTGCTTTGGGAGTTAAAATCTGAAAACCCATTTCAGGTGGTGTTATAGTTGCTAGGTTTTCCGGGCGGGAAATAAAAGCCCACAGTTGATTTAATTTTACAGGAAACTTTTGGTGGGCCGTTAAAACATGCAAACTCATACCTATAATGTACTAAGAATTTTCAGAAAGGGTCGAAGTTTCATGTTATTTTTTATTGTGTATCCTCAGGATTTATCCCAATCTGGCTTTGCCTTGTGATAAGAAAAAGCGTAACACTGAAGATGGCTCCTATGCTTGCTCCCAGAAAAGCGAAGTAGATACCGGTAAACCAGTAGTGCCAGTAAAGGGCATGATAAATCCCTGAAAAGATGAGGCAAAACCACCAGGCAAGGCATTTGGGACATAGGGACCAAGTTAATAATAGCCGGGAGGCCACACTGTTTAAGCCATCCGCATGGCGTTGTAATTCTATCTCAGGGGGGGCAAACAGTTGGGCAAGTAAGTAGGCTAACCATTGCTTTGTGGCGAGTAGGTATCCGAGAACCGAGAGCAGTAGCAAGCTTGCCAACCAAAATAACAGAAAATTCTGGTTGAGTTTGGCCCAGATCAGAAAATTGTCCCAGCCGATATTTTGGATGAGCGCCAATAGCAGCAGGAAGATGATCATACTGTGGCGGAAAAGGGTTCTCAGGGTCATACCTCATCCTCACTGCACGGTTGCAGCAGCTGCCAATAAGGCAGCAGCTCAACTGGCGTTGCATAATCCCGGTAGTGGGCTCTTAAAAAAGTAAGCCCTCGGGCTGGCAGCGTTATACCGCTATCCAATCGGTCAAGCTTATCGCGGATTTTCGCCATAGAGGTGCTCTCACGCTTGCCCAGCCCAATTTCTAACAGAGTGCCAGTAATAATGCGGATCATGTTGTGCAGAAAGCCGGAACCCTGGTAATGCACAAATACTTCCGGTGGTCGCTGCAATATGCGGATGTTATCGATCCGCCGGATAGTCTTTTCACCTTGTTTTCGGTACACTGCAGGTGTAAAAGCGGCAAAGTCATGTTCGCCAATGAGTTGTCGGGCCGCAATCCGCATCGCTTCAATATTTAGCGGAAAGCGCACCCAGTAGCTATGCCGCTCAAGTAGTGCCAGACGGTAAGGGGTATTGATGATCCTGTAAAAATATTCCCGCCCTAAACAAGAAAAACGGGCATGAAAAGAATCGGGTACTAAGCTGCCATGAATTACGCTAATATCGGGCGGCAAAAGACTGTTGGCACCATAGATGAGCTTGTGCAGGCTGGGGATTTCCCCAGCTATTTTCATGTGAATTACCTGGCCAGCGGCATGTACCCCGCTATCGGTGCGCCCCGCCGCGTAAATCCGCACCGGCTGGCGCAGTATGGTACTAAATGCCCGTTCCAGTTCTGCCTGGGGAGTAGGCCCGGATTTTTGCCGCTGGAAACCGACATAAGATGAGCCGTCATATTGTACCGTAAACGCGATTTTCAAGGCAGCCGACGGATTTTAGTAACTAAACAGGTTGCAAATTTCTTTTTGACCCCTTATTTCTTTCTGTCAGGATGGACTCATGCCGGCTGCTTGCTGTGCTTGTCATCTTTTTTAACATGTTGCCGGCAATTTTTGCTATATTATAGGTAGTGGATGTATATTTAACAGAACAGAAGGACTCGAATGAACCGTAGCATGAAAAATATCGCCCTCGTGATGCTCATCGTAGTACTCAGTGCGCTGATGTACCAGATGGTGCGCAGTGACCAGGCCAGAATAGAGGACATCCCCTATTCTCAATTTTTGAACCAGGTAGAAGCTCGTAAGATTCTCACTACCCCCAATGATCCGTTAGTGATACAGGGTCACACCATTACGGGTAAATACCGCTCAGAGCAGAATGAGACAGTTTCATTCCGGACCTATATTCCCTATAGCGACCCGCTGTTGATCGATTTTCTACGAAAAAACCGGGTTAATTTTTTCAAGGGCACCCCACAAGAAGAAAGTATGTTCTGGCGGTCGCTGGTGAGTATTTTACCCTGGGTTTTGGTGCTGGGGTTTATTTGGTTTATGATGGTGCGGCAGATCCAGAGTACCGGCAACAAGGCTATGACTTTTGGTCGTTCGCGCGCCCGTATGAATGCCGATATGAAGAACAAGGTTAAATTTGACGATGTTGCCGGCGTCAACGAAGCTAAAGTTGAATTAGCTGAAATAGTTGATTTTTTGAAAAGCCCCCAAAAATTTCAAAACATGGGGGCGAAAATCCCCCGGGGTGTGCTGTTAGTGGGCCCTCCTGGTACCGGGAAAACTCTGCTAGCTCGGGCAGTGGCAGGTGAAGCTGGGGTGCCGTTCTTTTCCATTTCAGGTTCTGATTTTGTCGAAATGTTTGTCGGTGTCGGTGCCAGCCGGGTACGCGATTTATTTACCCAAGCCAAAAAAAATGTCCCTTGCATTGTCTTTATCGATGAAATTGATGCAGTAGGGCGGCTGCGCGGTGCGGGGCTCGGCGGTGGTCATGATGAGAGAGAGCAGACCCTCAACCAGCTTTTAGTAGAGATGGATGGCTTTGAAGAAAATGAAGGTGTGATTGTCCTTGCCGCCACCAACCGGGCCGATGTGCTTGACCCAGCCTTATTGCGCCCCGGACGCTTTGACCGCCAGGTGGTGGTGGATGTACCTGATGTTATTGGGCGGCAGCAGATCCTACAGATTCATGCCAAAAAAGTGCCCTTAGCTCCTGAGGCCGATCTCGCGGTCGTTGCGAAAGGCACCCCTGGTTTTACGGGAGCTGATTTAGCTAACCTGATAAATGAGGCGGCACTTTTAGCTGCAAGGGCTGACCGCAAGAAAGTTACCGCGCAAGATCTCGATGAAGCGCGCGATAAAGTGCTTATGGGGCCAGAGAGAAAATCCTTCTATATCTCGCCTGAAGAAAAAAAGATTATTGCCTACCATGAGGCAGGCCATGCTCTGCTTGGTGAACTGTTGGAATATGCTGAACCGATTCATAAGGTAACGATTATTCCCCGCGGTCGGGCATTGGGCCTAACCCAGTATTTACCTGAACAAGAAAAACACATGCGCAGCCGCAATTTCTGGCTGGATGAAATTACTGTGCTGTTAGGCGGTCGGCTGGCTGAAGATCTGGTCTTTCATGATGTCACTACCGGGGCCTCTAATGACATTGAACGGGCCACCGCGATTGCCCGTAAGATGGTCATGGAATGGGGGATGTCTGAAAAAATTGGCCCCATTCGCCTCTCAGGCAATGACAGCAGCGCGGTCTTTCTCGGTCGGGATTATACTAAACCTTCAGACCATTCTGAAGAATATGCCCGCCTGGTAGATGAAGAGGTGAAGCGCATCATTGATCATGCCTTTGAGCGGGGGCGCAGCCTTCTTAAGAAACATAGCAAGTCGTTGGATGCCATCGCCAATGCTCTTTTAGAACGCGAGATAATTACGGGAGAAGAATTACGCCAACTCATGAAAGGCAAGTCCTTGCCGCCGGTCCAGGGTGGTGGTTCGGCACCTGCTGAAGTATTGCCCGGAAAAGGTAAAAAATCGGGAGCGAAATTAGGTGCTGCCGGAAAAGTTGCAGGAGTGCAACCTGCCTGAGCAACCGGAAGGGATCATCCTGCTTTTTCTCGATGGGGTAGGCTTAGGTTTAGCTGACCCTAGCCGTAACCCCTTTGCCCGGTTTGCCAATTATTTTTTTCACGGCCATGCCGGCGGTTCTTTTCGTCCACCCGGTATTTTACTCGAAACGGATGCTCATATGGGGGTTCCGGGTTTGCCCCAATCTGCTACCGGCCAAACGGCTCTGTTTACCGGATATAATGGGCCACAGATTTTAGGGCGGCACATAACCGGCTTTCCCTCAGTATCCCTGCGACCTTACCTGTATGAAAAGTCGGTGCTTAAAGTATTGCAGGAACACGGCAAACCATCCACCCTGCTGAATTCATATTCTAAAGTGTACTTGCGCCGCCTTGAACGCCCCCGCAATGAGCGTTTGATGTCAGCTTCATCACTTATGCAGCGGGCGACCGGGCAGCCGTTTTTTACCATTGAAGATTATTTAGCAGGTCGCAGCCTTTATATGGATTTAACGAACTGGTTTTTGCGTAAAAATGGTTATCAAATTCCTTTAGTAAGTGCCAAAACCAATGGCCGTAAATTGGCTGATTTAGGCAAGCAGTATGATTTTGCCGTTTTTGAGTATTTTTTTACCGATAAAGCGGGGCATGCCCAATCGTTTGCAGCAGCTAAGCGCATTATTGCCCATGTAGATTCTTTTTTAGAAGGTCTGTGGGAAAATTTAGATCCTACCAAACAGACAGTAATTGTCTGCACCGACCATGGCAATTTAGAGGATCTCTCTACCGGAACGCATACGCCGAATCCGGTTGGAACTATTTTATATGGTAAGCATGCCGATCGGTTTGCCGGTGAGATTAAGGCACTGTACGACATCCCCCGTGCGGTATATCGGGTGTTGGGCATTCCTTTTGACGAAGGTTTTGTGCCGAAAACTGAGTTGCCGGCAGGTAGTGTGTCTGAAGAAGATGAACTAATGAACCATACTACCGAAAAGGCATTGAATTAAGAATGAAGGTTGCTATTATTGATGTTGGTTCAAACAACATCAAACTGGAAATATTTGACATTGATCCCCAAGGCAATGCCCAACTGGTCTATGACGAAAAAGTACCTGCTCGGTTAGGGCATGACGTCTTTATTACCCGTAAATTAAACAAGGAGAACATTGATACAGCCATTGAAGGATTGAAAAACCTGGCTCGTATTATGAAATCCTTCAATGTCGATCGGGTTTTTGCACTGGGTACGGCGGCCCTGCGTGAAGCCGACAGCAGCGATTTTGTCAAGCGGGCGCGCAAGGAGACCGGAATTAAAATACGGGTTATTTCGGGGCTGGAAGAAGCCCGCCTGGTACACAATGCCGTTTTAGCACACACTCCTTTTAACGGCCGCACTTTTTTTTTAAATGATATCGGTGGTGGTTCAACTGAAATTTCTGTCAGTGATGGTAAAATGCTCTTCGTCGAAAGCCTGCGCCTGGGAACCGTTCGCCTCAAGGAGCTCTTTCAAAGTGCGGGAGAAAAAGATTCCTGGCTGATGATGGAGCGCTATGTGCAGAAGATATTGACCCCTTTCGTGCCGGAGATAAAAAAATATAAAATAGATTTAGGACTTTCTACAGGGGGCACAGCCCGCAATTTGGTTGAAATTGTGCGTGCCCGAGGCGGTAACCGGGAAGAGGAAAACGGCATCCCCTTGCTTTATACCAGAGATCTAAAAATTCTTGTCGCCGACATGAAAAAAATGTCGCCTAAGGAGCTGCTCAAGTTAGAGGGCCTTGATAGCGCCCGCAGCGATATTATTTTACCGGGGGCTATTTTACTGCTCACCATGCTACAAGAGCTGGGGATTGAAAAATCCCTTGTGTCATCACGTGGACTGCGTGATGGCGCTATCAGCGATTATATTTACCACAAGGTAAATAAGCAGATCTATCACGAGCGCCAAAATGCCTACCGCCGGCGTGGGCTTGAAATTATCAGTAATAAATATAATGTCGATAAAACCCATGCCGAACACACCGCAATGCTTGCCATGCGCTTATTTGAAATCCTCAAACCAGTGCACCAGCTCTCTGACAAATATGAAGACCTGCTCTATGGCGCCGCTCTGTTGCACGACATCGGGCGCATGATTGATTATTCACAGCACCATAAACATTCGCAGTACCTGATTGAGAACTCCAGTATATTGGGTTTTAGTGAGCATGAGCGAACCTTGATGGCGCTGGCGGCCCGCTACCACCGCAAGGGAATGCCTAAAAGCTCCCACCCGGAATTTCAGAGACTGCCGACGACCGAACAATTATTAGTCTCAAAGCTGGCAGCTATCGTGCGCATTGCCGACTCCTTGGATCGCAGCTATTCTTCCTCTGTTAAAGAAATTATCGTTGAGGATATTTCATCCGACAAGGTCAACCTACTGATCAGAGGTAAAGGTGACCTGTACTTGGAATTGTGGAGTGTCGAAAAGAAAAAAGAATTTTTTGAAAAAGTATTTCACCGTCGCTTAAAAGTGGAGAAAGACTGATGCAGGAATACACTGTACGCGATCGTATGCTCCGCGCGCTCTCCGAAGATGGTACCGTTAGGGCAGTGATCCTTTCGGCGACTGAGGCGGTAAATACCGCGCGGGTTAACCATAAGTTGAACCCGCTAGCGACAATAATTTTAGGCGAGCTGATGATGGGCGCGCTCTTAGCTGCGTCGTCAATGAAAGACGAAGATCGAGTTACGTTAAGGCTTGAAACATCCGGGCCGCTGCAGCGCGCTGTAGTCGAAGCCACCGCCGGGGGTGAGGTGCGGGGTTATCTGAACCATCCCCAGCCGATACCGCAGAGTGACGAGCGCAATGAGATGATTGCCCTGGAATTGGGGGATGGCTTTTTGCATGTCTCGCGCCAGAGTGAGAAAGCGAAAGAGCCCATAACCAGCTCGGTGCAGCTACTGTACCGCAATATCACCCGCGATCTAACACATTATTTTGCCGTCTCGGAGCAGGTGCCGACCGCCTTACAGTTATCGCTTGTCTTTAATAACGACTTCAGTGTTAAAAGTGCCCTAGGCTTTATGTTGCAGGCTATGCCGGGTGCCACAGAAGAAACACTGCTTAAGCTTGAGACCGGCATTATTGACCATCCTTCACTATCAGCCATGGCGCAAGATGGCCTTTATATCGATGCGATGTTACAGAAAATAACTGCCGGTGTTCCTTTCCGAGAGCTATCGCGTAATCCGGTGGATTTTTTCTGTCGCTGTACTAAAAAACGTTTTGAGCGCGCTTTGTTCATGCTACCTGTTGGCGACCTCAAGAGTCTTTCAGACGCCGATCAAGTGTTGTCATGCCATTATTGCGGCAAACAATATACACTTACCCGAGCCGAAATCGAGCATTTGGTATTACTGAAACAAAATACAGTTACTTCAGAAATCTAATGTCTTTGCCAAAGAGGCATACCATAAAAAACTGACAAAAGAATCGGCAGTCGATTGGGGGTTAAATTTCCTGCCATTACTGCCCGGCCGCGGGGGTTTTTTACCTTTGCCGCCACTTGCCTGTGGGGTGTCATAGGTAAAATAATCTAATTGCAAAAGATTATATAGCGCAAGACCTGAACCGAGGATCCAGCGAAAAGAACCTTCTATACCATAGAGGTCATAATCACTGCTATCACCCCCCCAGGACAGACCCACCGTAACAGAATTTTTTCCTAATTGTTGGCGCAAAGCTCCTTTCAAGCGGTAGAGAGAATAGCTATCTTGTGTCGTTGAAAAATGAATGTTAGAATAACTAAAGCCACTTTCTATATTGGTGGTAGTGGTTAGGTGAGGGATAAAACCTACTTGTAAACCAAAAACACTTTGGTTAACAGCGGCATCATTAAAATGATACGAGGCTTTATCATAAAACAAACCTGCGGATAGAGAAAAATCAGGTATGGGATTCAATTCTATATCAGTGGCCAATCCCCAACGTGAAAAATCTAACTCTCCTCTGGCATAATTCACATCTGTGGTAATAACCAATAGTTCACTGGTAGTAATTTCGCTGCTTATCGTAGCGTCAGTTGCCAGGATGGATTGACTTTGCCCTAAGCCATTCCACACGAGTTGGTTTATATTGCCACGTAAATCTATACCAGCTGCAAAACTATCACTAAAAAAACTCCATAAGGAGCCATAAGGTGCTATAGCAACATTATTGACATTACCTAAATTAAGAGAGGAAGCTATACCTACTTTAGCTGATACTTCGGGAATCTGTGCCCTATAGGGTAAGAGAGTAGTAAGAAATATAATGCCGGCAATGAGCCAGGTATGCTGACGGTACATTGCCGGCCCTTAACTTATTCGGGACGATTTTTTTTACTTTGTTTTTTAGCCTCGCGCTCGGCTTTTTTGGCTTCCCGCTCGGCTTTTTTAGCTTCTTGTTCAGCTTTCTTGGCTTCTTGTTTGGCTTTCATCTCTGCCTGCTTGGCTTCGCGTTTTTCGCGGTTTTGCTCGCGCATCTGCTCGCCTTTCTGGCCTTTATTAACTTCACTGGCTTTTTGGGCTCCGGTGGGGTCACTCTCTTCTTGGCTGTAAGCAGTAGCAGTTAAAGCAAAGGTTAGTAACAAAATCATCAGTTTTTTCATAATCCGTGTATCTCCTTTCAAAAGACAGGCATTTTCCAAGCCGCCTGTTGTGTGTGTATTAAACGAACAAGGCTGTTCGCCTTTAAATTATACTTGTTCGGAATTAAAAAGTCAACTATTTTTATTAAAATATCGTCTAATAACTATGATGAAAGACCTACTTACCGTCGGTTTATTAACTTTATGTATGGTAGCGACAGTAAGCTTGGCGGCGCAGCAGGAGCAAGGCGTTCTGCTGCTGCATGAGGATGATACTGCTAGAGCCAAGCGTCATTTTGCGGCCAACTGCTTGCCAGAAAATTCTGTTTGCCAGAATGATTGGGCTGTGGCCTTGATCATCGAAGGAAAATATGCTGGGGCAGTCGATAAATTGACGCCGCTGCTGACCGGCGAACAGATCCCCCGGGCAGCCTTTCGTAATCTGGGACTCTGCCATTATTTTCTGGGCAACTACGACCTGGCTGAAAAATACTATAAAGATGGGGCAATCCATGGCGATCGGCTGGCAAATGTGGCTTTAGCCTACCTTTATATCCAAGAGCGACGGTTTGCCGAAGCGTCAGTTTTACTGGCAGTGAAAGGGGAAAGCGCCGTTGAAGAAGAATGGTTGCAGCTCTATCGCGGACTTCTGTCTTTACACCTGCGCGACTATGCTAAGGCCGAAGAACAGTTCAGCTCGCTCTTAAAACGATCGTCGAAGAATTTTGACGCTTATTTGTATCGCGCACAGGCCAGGTATTACCGGCAGAAAAATACTGAAGCTGCCGCTGACTTGCACATGGCTGACCGTCTCATTCCCGGGAATCGCGAAACGGGGGTATGGCACAGGAAACTGCAGCAGAACAAACATTGAGGGGGAGCATTAAATGTGTTTTTTATGGAGAAAAAGAAAGTGGGCTATTCTCTGTAGCTTGTGTCTCAGCGGAGTTCTTGTCGCCGAAGCAAACAAACCCATGCGGGCGGGTCCCGCCGGTTTTGACCAGCCTTTGGTTAGAAACAGGCAGTTGACATTACCCGGCGAACGCTGGAATTTACAGCTTCCTCGGAACCGTTTTGTGTTGCAGGGTAACGAAGCCGGCGCTATGGCGGGGCCGCGGGGAATTCGCGTGGAAATAATGCCCGATTCTTTTCAGCTTGCTTCGGCTTCGGCAAGGGAAAAAGTTGAGATTGAATGGATCGAAGTGCTTGAGCCAATCGATTATCTGCTTGCCGGTATTCCCTTAATAGCTAAAGAATCCACTGGACTGGTAGCACTGACATCGGGGGGGATGGTTCGCCTGAAACTGTCCCATCCTCTGAAACCAGGAAAATCCATCCGCCTGTTATTTCCCGATATCTTTCCCAACCAGCCATTCCATGCCTACCGGTTAACAAACTCCTTCTGGCTTAATATCGGCCCGGTGGAGCAGGAGCGCGATATGTCTGACAACGAGGCAGAGCAGACGACCTATCGGGTCCTCCGGGCGTTTGGGGGTGGTTGGCTGAATCTGGACTATCCTGAACCTGAGGTGACCTGCGTAAAATTATCGGTACAAGGGGCGCCCAGCGATAAATACCTGACGGTGGTTGCTCTCGGCATCGATCACCGCAGCTATTTTACGGTTTCTGGCCGCTGTGGTGAAGATATCCGCATCAATACTTTCAGGAACAAGGATATCAAGGTTGTTGTCCTAGGTAACAAGACCGCCGGTGCAACTGCGGTATTGCGCTCACCAGCAAGGCCGGGGCATATGAATGATTTTAGCAGTGGGGTAGATACCTGTACCGCCATTCAGCCGGTTATGCTCAAACTGCTCAATGAGGAGCAGAAAAAAGATCCGGCCAGACTGGCAGAATTTCTGGGGCTTTAACCATCCCTGCTGGAAAAGCCGATCGCACACTCCCCATGCGATTATAGAGGGTGTTAAAAAAGTGGTTGCCAGTATAGCTGCCTTGTTCGTTGCAATAACGACAACTATGGCAGCAATGCCATAATTATCAGGAGGACATATGAGTAGAATAAAACAGCTAATTAGCTTAGTGGCCCTGCTTGTTGCCAGTGGCAGTCTATTTGCGGATCCAACAGCTTTTAAGGCTAATTTTGATAAGATGAACCAAAATGTGGCCAATTATCTGGGAAACAATATGCCATTTATCAATTCTTTAGGGATGAACGATGCCACCGGCGCTAAATACGGTTTTCCGTTTTTTGCCGTGGGGATCTCTGGCAGTGTTGGTTTTTTGCCTAACCTAACCTCTGAATTAGCTTCTGGGGTAAATAAGTCCGTTGTCGATACCAGTAAATTGCCGGTCAGCATGGATTTTCTACCCATTCCTTATGGGCCCACCATCTTTGGCCGGGTTGGTATTCCGGGCATTGATTTAGATGTGGGTCTTAAAGTGGGGATGCCTGTTGATTTGACCGTACAAGACTTCTCGCTGAAAAATACTGCTTTTGGCGGTGAATTGCGTTATTCTATTCTCTCCCAGGGGTTAACCCCCGGCATCTCTGTTGCGGCCGGCTTTGATTATATGGATGGCTCTTTGACCTATTCAGATACTGGCAGCTATGGTAGCTATTCCGTGGATTACAAAACCCAGAGTTCGTGGTCGCTGGTAAACTACCATGTCACTGCGCGTGGTGGCTATGACGTGCTGTTTCTATCGCTCTTAGGTGGCTTACAGTTTTATGTACCCACTGGCGATTTAACCACAAAGACAACAGGTACCTTTAACAGTGGCGCCAATAGCCTAAACTCTAAGTTTGATGGTGATTTAGGTAGTCTGCGCGTCAAAGGTATTGCAGGATTATTCTTCAGGCTGCCATTAACTCGCCTTGGTGCTATGTATGAAATAGAAATGAATGGCGGTGCCATGGCCTTTTCTTTCTCTGCCCAGTTAGTATTTTGATGCTTGTGTTCCCCTCTTGGGCTTGCCAGTGAAGCCCCAGAGGGGTCTGTCAAAGTAAATCCTGCTTA
>CALHRC010000111.1 GCA_938038265.1 uncultured bacterium | reverse complement strand
TATGGTACCCCCCATAGGTGGGGAATTCCCCATCTAGTATGGAAATCCATACCTTGTTCAGGAATTCCTGAACAAAAGGCAGCTTACATCCCCCCGCTGGCAGCTTATTAGTTACTAAAAATCTACATTATGTCTCTTGGTGGCTGGTTTTTCTGGTGGGGAATTCCCCTTCTGCTATGGAATTCCATAGCACAAAGCCTTTAAGTTCAGGAATTTTAAAACAAAGACCCCATTTCGGGGCTGGTTAGTGACGAAAGGCCAGTATTATGTCCCATGGGGTTGTTTTGGTAGGTGGGGAAGAACCTATCCTAACCTTACAGTACCCCCTGCAGCTCTGGTTTCTGAACTTGGGCTCATTTGGGTTGACAGCCTCACTCTGACCCTTAGAAGCCATCCATGCGAGTTACCGCCGACGAAGTCAGAAAAATTGCCCACCTGAGCCGGTTGTCATTAGAAGGGCCTGAATTGCAAAAACTGACACAGGACTTTAACGGTATTCTCGATTTCGTGGATCAAATTAAAGAAGTGAATACCGACCATGTTGAGCCCTTCGACCATGTGCTGGGTCTTGAGGACATCCGCCGCGACGACACCCCCCAACCATCGCTGACGCATGAAGATATCAGAGCCATGGCCCCTAAATTTGAAGCGGGCTACTTTGTGGTTCCCCGGGTTATTGAAACCTGATGATTGCCAAAGCCCATGAAAGCCTTGCTTACCAAGAATTTCTGATCTCCGAGCTGCGTGAAAATGTCATTCCCCCGCAGGTTTATCTGGACATCCTGCCAGAGAGGATTGATTACCCTATTCGCCTGCTTGATTTTGGCTGTGGGATGGGCTATGTGTCACTGTTGCTTGGTGACGCCCTGCGTAACCATGAAGGCAGCCATATCTTTGCCTGTGATTACCAGGAAGATTTGCTGGATATATTCTGGAAAAAAATTGTCCAACGAAAGCTAAATAATATTACCCCATTTTTTTTACCAGACCGATCGCTGATTTTTTTCCCCCGCTGGATACCGCCAATAGATCATCTTATTTTTTCCTTTAGTCTTTCGGCGGTGGATGACGGCTTTAAGATCTTTCAGACAATTAAAAGCGCCCTGCGCGAAGATGCCATGGTGCATATTATTGACTGGGAACATGACGCAAAAAATGAAATTGTCAACCGCCTATTCCCGCCCGAAGACCGACTTACTGCCATGATTCTGCAACAGTGGCTGGAGTTAACCGGCTATAAAGTAGAACAAGTTGACAGCGGCAAAAAAGATTATTTCTATATCAGAGCGCAGCTTTTCATGCCCAACTGAAGTTAGGCTGCCCACACGGCAGGTCGCGCAGGCTGCCAGCATTCCTATAAAAAAATAAAGACAAAATTTCCGTTGCTGGCAATAGCATTGCCGCCATATTACAGCAATTCTTTCTGTAAACTAATATAAAAAGATGAGAGAATGGCTTGGCTTTCCCAAAGCTCGGCGCACAAGAGTGCGTATTGTGACAAACAATCGCAGTTGACGCTCTGCCGATAAAATCACCTCTTACATTTTTAGATGAAAAATCCATCCACTGTGCTGCGAAAATATCTATGGCCAGCCTCTGCCAAAACCCGTATTATACTCTACCTATCTCTCGCGGTTATTTTGGCTCTGCTCATGACAACGCCCGATCGCTCCCCTGCGGAATTGATCGCAAAATACCGGCTTAGCAATTCATATTTTTTTAACCATAAAGGCAGCCAGATCCATTACACAGACAAAGGCCGGGGTCTAACGATAGTTATGGTACACGGTCTAGGGTCTTCTCTGTTTACCTGGAGCGAATTTGAAAAATACCTTTCTGAAAATTACCGTCTCGTACGCATAGATATTCCCGGGTTTGGTCTCTCTGAATTTCCCTCTGGGGGGGATGTCTCTGCCCGAGCTTGGGCTGAAGCCATTGAGGCTTTATGTGCTCACCTGAAGATTTCGTCTTTTATTGGTATTGGTAACAGTATGGGCGCCCGCGCGCTTATTGAAGTGACCCTGCGCGAAAAAATTAAACCGCGCGCTCTTGTTCTGCTCAACAGTGCAGGTTTGACTCATCCTAAAAGTTCTTTTCCCGTGTTGACTTTGGCAAAGATTCCGGGGATACGGCAACTAATAAAATATTATTCTGCTAAAACATTAGTCGCTCGTTCGCTGCGGCATGCCTACGGGCCTCATACGATGCCCAGTGCTGGAACTATCGATCGTACTTTTGATCTGATGCTGTTTCCGGGGCACCGGCAGGCATTTATTAACGTAGCCAATTCACCAGACAGGACGATCGATCCCAAGAAATTACAATCCATCCACCTGCCGGTTCTGTATTTGTGGGGCCGCCATGATCGCATAACCCCCGTCGAATTAGCAGAAGTTTTTGTCGCCAATACGCCGGGAGCACAATTACATATTTTTGAAAATCTGGGTCATGTTCCCATGGAAGAATCCCCCGCAGAAGTTGCTGCTGTGACCATGCAGTTTCTCAAAAAGATTAAATAAATGTACATGATAAAGCAGGTGGCTCATCGGATGGCGATCATAGATCAGACAAAAGTTGTTTTCGCCACCCGCTGCGGCGAAACATTATGAACAACCAGCAATGCGAGCTTATTTGAAATCCTCACTTTTTCACAATACCTTTAGTTTTTTTCTACTGTTGTCTGTCTTGCTGCACGGCATTTTATGGCTGGCACTGCGTTTATCATCTTCAGGCATTTCGAGGGTACCAATCATTGAAGTAAAAATAAGCCAAGCAATTTCACAAAAGACAATTAGTGAAAAAAAATCTAATAGGTCTCAATCCGCTGCTATGGCGGCAACGCCGACAAATGCCGTCCCTTCCGATGCTTTTTCTTCTCTCAACCAGACGCTGCAAAATCGTATTCGCTATCCCGTTAGGGCTGCGGCCATGGGCTGGCAGGGCTTAGTGAGTGTCAGGGTAATTGTCGATAGTCAAGGGGGGATTGCCCAGCTCATTTTTACCCATAAGGATCCGCATGATGATTTTAATCGAGCGGTCTCGGATGCTCTGCGTGACTGGCAATTTGATTATCCCGAGGGCAGTGACATCCCCCTTACTTTTCGTTTTATTTTGGCAGATAAATAATTTTAAGGAGGATTTTTATGACAGAAGAAATTGCCATCTTTGCCGGCGGTTGTTTCTGGTGCATGCAGCCGCCGTTTGACAATACCAAAGGCGTAATTCGCACAACGGTTGGATATACGGGCGGGCATAAAGATAATCCTACCTATGAAGAAGTCTGCCAGGGAACCACAGGACATGCTGAGGCAATAGAAATTATCTATGATTCTGGCGTTGTCAGTTACAGTGAACTGCTAAATATCTTCTGGCGCAATATAGATCCTACCCAATTAAATGGTCAGTTTGCGGATATTGGTAGCCAGTACCGCACAGAAATTTTTTACACCAGCGAGAGACAGAAAGAGTTAGCAGAAATTTCAAAAAAAGAATTGGCTCTATCTGGAAAGTTCACTAAGCCTATTGTGACTGCGATTTCACCAGCGCAGAAATTTTGGCCTGCCGAAGAATACCATCAAAAATACTATCTAAAGAGAAGCGGTCACTACCAAATGTACAAACAGGGCTCCGGACGGCAGAGATTTATCGAGCAGACCTGGAAATAAAATCTGCGGTAGCGAACCGAGTCTCTTAGAGTTCTTCGGTCAGAATCGAATGTAGTAAAAGAGAATTTGCTTCCCCCGGTACAAATACTCCAGTGCGCTCGCTACGACCGTGAAAATCCCTGCGCCCTAATTCCATGACTCCGCGCAGCAGCGCCATATAGAAAGCAGCTCTATTGGTGCCGCTGAAAAGGTTCAGACGATCTGTAACCTCTGCCATGGCACAAAGGCGGTATAATCGGTCACAAAAGAACAGGCGATCTTCATCACAGGCTGGCGATTTTGCGTCTTCAAATTCACGCAGGTCAGCCATGATTCTCTCGCGCAGAGAATGAACTTCGCTTTTCAGCGCCGCTGGTGCCTGCGCTAATTTCTCATTTAGCCAGGTGTCAAGAGCCGAGCGGTTTTTGGGACGACGCCAGGCGCTTAAGACATGCTCAGAAATAATTTGGTGCGTGCCTTCCCAGGTTTCGTTGATGATACTGTCATTTAGCAGACGCGGTAGGATGGAAAAATCCGATAAGATACCGTTGCCCCCATGCAGCAGCATCGCCTCATGACATATTCTTGTGGCAGTTGTCGTTGAAATATATTTCATCAACGGAGTAAGTACCGCCGCTGCGGCATGTCCGGTTTCGCTGAAAAAAAAGTTACGGAATGAAACTAAAGTCATAGCGGCTTGCGCCACAAACATTTGGGAGAGAATTTTTTTCACCGAAGGATACATAATAACTTTCTGGCCATAGGCTTCGCGCTGCGATACATAAGCCACTGCTTCCATTACCGCGCGGCGTCCCATTCCCAAGGCAGCGACGGCGACATGCACTCTCGATGTATTGATTACATACTTAATTAAATTTACCAGGCCATGCCCGGGGCGACCTAATTCTTCCGCTTCGCAGTCTTCATAGACGGCCTCACAGGTCAGTTTACCGCGTGAACCAATAATCTCTTTTTTTCTCAATAAATGACATCCGTTGAGACTACCATCGCGTCTGAAGCGAGACACGAGAAACATGCCGATAACGTTAGTGCCTTCAATGCGTGCTGTGGTAACCCAGAGATCCCCAGGGTTGGAACAAAACCATTTCTCGCCGGTGAGTAACCACCTGCCGTTGCCAATATTGCGGGCAATAGTTCGGTTGGCTGCCACATTGCTGCCTCCCACGCGTTCGGTGACATACTGGCCGCACATGAAATGAGATGAGCTGCCGACACCGGCAATTAAAGGTAGGTAGCGCGCCTTCTGCTCTTCGGTACCTAATGCTTTGATGGCTCTTATCATACCGTCTGTCATGGCCAGAGGGCAGGTATATCCGGCTTCGCCATTGAGGTTTGCCAGATATGCCAAAGCCATTCTGTGAAACATGGTAAAGGGAAATTTCCATTCGGGATGAAAATCCAGATTAACGATGCCGTATTCATAGGCAATGCGACGAACTTCTCTCTGTTCATAGCTGTAACGAATCTCATCAATTCGATTGCCAGTGCGATCAAAACGCACCAGCTCTCCGTACTTGCCTTCTTTGTGACAGGCTTCTACCAGCTCATCCAGTAATCCCCCAGTCAGCTCACCGAAACCGGCAAGGTGTTGCTGCACGGCCAGTCTGTGTTCTGTTTCGTTAATTTCTGTTTCGGTAAGATCGCGCAGAATAATATCGTTTAGATAAAAATTTTTCCCGCGCACACCTTTGTAATCACTGATATCGAAGGGGAGCAATCCCGGATTTGTGTTGCCTATCATAGGACAGGGATACGATCCTTGTTATTCCAAGACAAGCTCTTTTCATCAAATTCAAATGCGTTTAGCGGCTGGCAGAAGTGGTCTTCCCCGGTTTCCACTAAAGTGGAGGAGATCAAAACTACTGCACCCATGAGAAAAATATGTGGATAGGCGCACTTTTTTAGCTGGAGCTGCTAAATGTACTCGACAAGATCACGGAACCTGTGAGACGATCGCCTAAACTAGGTTGTTGGGCTCTGCAAAGCTGTAAAAAATAAATTAGACCCTGAGATGTTCAGCAAAGAGCTAAAACTTTTGGGCACCGATAGTTCGTTATAGGTATTTTTCATTATATTAGGGGTTATTATGCAGAAACTGGTGCAGCCAATTACTCCCGAGTTAATTGAGTCTTTGGTAACTAAGGCCAGGCAAAGCCCGCGGCGGCGTATCAACTATAACTTTCACCAGTCTATGGAAGAGAACCCGCACCGCTTTCTCAATGTGATGCTGCGCGGTACCTATATAAGACCCCACCGGCACCTTGATCCCCCTAAAGCAGAAACTTTTTTGGTGCTTGACGGGCGTGTTGCGTTCTGTGAATTTGACGATGAAGGTGTTCTGTTAAATTCATTGGTTCTCGGTAAAGGCGGTTTACCTGGGGTGGATCTCTCTCCCGGAGTCTGGCATTCGCTGGTGGTGTTGTCAGAAAGCGCTGTCTGTTTTGAGATCAAACCCGGTCCTTGGCGTGCTGAAGATGATAAAGAGTTTGCGCTCTGGGCTCCGCCCGAAAGCACCTTAGAAGCTGAAGCATACCTTAATCAATTGACAGAACAACTGTGCCGAGTCTAATGAGCTATGTCTGACCCATTATGGGTTGTCTGTGCAGCTCGTTTTGAGTTACCCTCATCTCTTGCAGTACCGGTGCTCCCTGTCGGCATTGGTCTTCTGCCAGCAATGTCTAATTTGGCGCATCGTCTGGAGTTAGGAGAGGCCCCGCAGGCAATTCTGCTAACAGGGACAGCGGGAATTCTAAATACCAAAGAACCATCCCCCCCGCTGCCCTTTGGCCCTTTTTTGTGCCGGCACTTTATTTACCCGCGGTATCGGTTTGAAGAGATTCCCGAGGTGATCCCAGCTGCGCGCGATACGGGCGGTTTGGCTTTCTTAGATGCTGAGGTTGCGCCAGAGGTTCGGGTCTATTCTACATTTGGGGTTACACACGATGCCACTGTTATGGAATTCCATAGCAGCGACGGGATGTTGCTTGAAAATCTTGAAGCTTTAGGTTTAGCCGAGCTGTGTTACCAGCGCCATATTCCTTTCTATGCGCTGTTGGCAGTAACCAACGAAGTCGGGCCTTTGGGCCGGGCGCAGTGGCGGCAACACCACCGGGCAGCTGGTGAATTGCTGGCTTTCAAATTGCGGGAGTTGCTCGCCGGTCTCTGAGGTAGCGCAAAAAGATTTCATTGCCGCGCCGGTGGCAGCTTTTCAGTAACCATTGGTATTGCTCTGCTCCGGCGAAAGGAGCAATCAGGCGCTGTGGTGTGGAATTCCCCATCAGACGGGCGGCAATGGTCAGGCGGATTTCATCCACCAGATCTTCTTTGAGAAACAGTGTGTTCAGCGTAGGCCCGCCCTCAATTAACAATTTGTGTAACCCCAGCCGTCCTAGAGCCAAGATAATTTCTTGCGCATTGGTGCAGTAGAGTGTAGTCCAGGGGGGATGGAATTCTCCACCAACAGGCTTGGTACCCATGACAATAAAAATACCTCTGGGGTGGGGTCTTTGGAATATCCTGAGGTCACTTGGTATTTTTAAGCTGGGATTTTTCAGTACCACGACCGGCACTGGTTGCCGTTGGCTTTGGGGATGCCTGCGGTCAAAAAGATTGGGGTTATCGGCTAATAAGGTCGCTCGGCTGATCAAAACAGCATCTGCCTGGGCTCGCAGCTGGTCCATCCGCCGGCGGTCTTCCCGGCTGCCAAAATTACATTTACCATCCTGACCGGCGATGTGCCCGTCAAGTGTCTGTATCATATTGATGGTTACCCGCGGCCTGGCCACGAGCTATTAGATGAACTGGTTGCGCCTGAGATCGGACTTCAGATTATACAGCGCCAGTAACGCACCTAGCTGGCCAAAGAAAATATAGGTAGCAAAAATGAAGCCGATGGTAACCATGAGAGATTGACCACTGAAACTAGCGAAGAGCATTTCTGTGGGGGCGGTGCCGAAGTACCAGGCAGAGACATCCGGCGGCAGCAAGCCGGCAACTACCGAACCCAAACCGCTGACATACCAGGATGCCATTTTCCCAAAAGGATTAAAGCCGACCGCTAATAGCAAAATATAGATGATACTCGACCCGACGGCACCAAACAAGCTAAATTTCAAGGCAATCACAACTGCGGTTATTAGATTGGGCAGTTGCTTTTTAAAGAGGTAGTAATTCTTGATGGTGTTGTAAGCGCCGCGCATCTGAAAAATGAAAAAAATGTAATTCAGCAGCGGAATATGCAGATAGATGGTCGATGAGTTGGATTTTCTGCGTATTTGGCTATTTTCCGTGCTGATCTTCATGGCGCAGGGTAAGTTTATAGCCAGCATTACTTGCGGTCAAACTCTTTTTGTGATGTCATTTAATCTCTTTTGACTGGCTGAGTCAGTATGGTTGACAGGGACATGGTTGTTATTTTAGCAGCTGTCTATGAAGAAGTCGCTCCGCTGCTGGCCAAGTTGCAGTTTCGTCGGGCGTCGGGTTTGTCGGTGTATGAGGGGTTGCTGTTTGGTCGTGAGGTGACGGTCTGCCTGACGGGGCCCGGCATTTCAAAGCCGGGTCGCCTTGAGCGCTTTCTGCAGCAGCGCAATATCCACTTGTTATTGAATGTTGGTTTTTGTGGTGCTTTGCGCCATGGTTTGTTACCGGGGGATATAGTGGTAGTAGAAAAATTCTCGGCTTTACGCCAACCACTGCTATACCAACCCACTGTTTGCCTTTCTCCTCGGGCAGCTAAATTACCTGCCATACAATTAGTGAGTGTAGCGGGGGTGGTGAGGCAACCTAATGAAAAAGAAGATTTGCGCCATTTAACTGGTGCCGATGTAGTTGACATGGAAGGTTATCATTTGCAATGTTTGGCGCAAAAGTTAGGTTTCACAGATCGCTTTTGCTGTTTTAAAATCGTGGGGGATGCTTTTGAGGATAGCGCTTTTTTGTCCAGGGAGCGTTATTTTCGCTCTTTTTTTCGCGAACATTCCCTGTGGAAAAAAATGCTTATTATTTTACAAACCGGTATTTTAGCTTCAGTGAGTTTATATCGACGAAAGAAAATGTTACAACAAAAAGTGGTTGAGCTGTTAGAAAGCGTACTAAAAAGTTAGTTCGTTAAAATTGCTGAACGTGTAACATAACGTAGGCTGTGTGGCACACGGAGAAAGATAGCCAGAATAGTTGACAAGTTAGCTTAGCTGTGTTGTTGGTCATTATTATGCCTGAAATTATACAGCCAAATCTTTTCTCCATGGGTTCCTTGATTACTGCCATTTTTACTGCCTTTGTCGCCTTTTTATTTTTTCGGATTGAAAAAAGGTCAAGAGCTTCTACTTCTTTTGCCATTACGCTTTTGTGGATGTTTGGTTTTCATGCAGCTTATGCTTTTGGTGCGTTGGTTCTTTTACCGCAGGCTTCGTTTAATCGCTGGCTGGCTTTAACAGCGGCCTTAGCGGCGTCGGCACAGTTTTTGCGGTTTTTCTTTCAATTTCCTGAAGAGTATTCACGCAAGACAGGTACTATCTGGTACTGGGTACTTATGTCTATTTGCATTGTTTTCATGTTATATTTTATGGTAACCACAGTACAGGCGCCAACACATTTTATACCTTCAGGCCATTACTTTGATTTTTTTGCTGATAAACCCAACCGTCTCTCAAGTCTCATGGTTTTGTTATTTTTTGCTAATGTTATCATTGCTGGTATCTGGAGCATCATTCGTTGTAAGCGGGAAGATAGGTCGGGTTTACTGCTTCTTTTTGTTGCTTTTATCGTTTTGTCGATTGTGCCGGGAGCGTTAAATACCATGAGCCGCGACGGCAAGGTAGAGCGGGGTACGTTTTACGCAGCTACGGTTTTGTTTAATATAGTTGGTTTTTTTATCATGTCAATTGCCTATATTAACATGACTAAAGATAAGACAACCTTTATGGCCAAAATTGTTAGTATCTCAATGCTCACCTTATTATTGTCTTTCTATACAATTTCCATGTTTACCCTCAATGAAGCTGATCGAGTTTATGATTTACTTAAGAACCAGGAATCGACGCTTGCGGCAAAAACTGGGGAGAGACCGGCCGATCTAGCCTATTCTGTTGGGTACCGTTTCAATAATCGCCAGTTAACCAGCCCTACGGCGTATCTCGAACAAAAAAATATTTCTCTGGAGTTGCTGCAGGCTTCTTTTTTTAATACGGGATTTTATCATCAATTAAAGCAGTTGGTGGCGGATGGCAAGACGGGTGAGGAGCGCCATTTGCTTTCAGTAGTGCCACCGAGTTTTATGATATATCGTGATTACTTAAACCAAGCGTGTCAGGCTGGTTGCAGTGCGGCTGAAATACTAGAGAAGATCCATTTAATTCAGAAAACTATGCGTCTTGAATATATAAAATTAGAGCGTTTATCGCCAGTTGATTATGCGGAAAATGCCGTTGCGTATCTTGAAGGAGCGCAGAAGAAAACTTTTGTTCCTCTCGGTTCTGCTATTGAGTTTCTGAAAAATACCGAGTTAGAAGGCCTTAAGTTGAAAAACACATTACTGGCCATGTTTTTGCCGGTACATCCCCCCGGCAGCAGACATTATCGCGGTAAATTTATTTTCTCTTCTAAAGAGGGCACACCTGAGTATTTTGTCTCGTATATAACGCCTTATTGGGACAAAGGCGAATTGGTTTTAATGGAATTTGGTTATCCTTATTTAAGTTATCGTCAGTTTATTTCTCAAGCAGCCTGGCCGATTGTATGGGTATTGCTGTCGGTGGTCGTTTTTGTACTGGTTGGTTTTCGTTCATTTTTTCTGGGCTCGCTCATCCGACCTCTGGATGCATTACTCGAGGGACTGCGGGAAGTTAATAAAGGAAATCTGGATGCTCGGGTGCCGATCAAAGTAGAAGATGAGATTGGTTTTCTAGCACGTTCGTTTAACCGCATGGTGCGCTCGATTCAGGCAGCGCGTAAACGCCTGCAACGTTATGCCGAAGAGTTGGAAGATAAAGTACGAGAGCGTACTGCCGAATTGCAGAAAACTCTCGACCAGGTTCAGGAACTCAAGGCACAGCAGGATGGCGATTATTTTCTCACGACCCTGCTGATTAAACCTCTCGGCGTTAACAGTGTTGATAATGAATTTACTGATATTGATTTTCTCATTAAACAAAAAAAGGAGTTCTTATTTCGCCAATGGAAACGCGATATTGGCGGTGATCTAAATATTGCCAACAATATTGAATTGCGGGGGAAAAAATATTCTGTGGTACTCAATGCCGACGCCATGGGCAAATCAATGCAGGGAGCCGGCGGCGCTCTTGTTTTAGGTGCGGTGTTTCATTCCATTATTGAGCGGGTGCATCTTGTGGCTTCAGAGCGGGAGCAGTATCCAGAGAAGTGGCTTAAAAATGCCTTTATTGAAATGCACAAAGTCTTTTCGAGTTTTGATGGCAGTATGTTAATATCATTGGTTATTTGTCTTATTGAAGAAGACAGCGGCCTAATGTATTATATCAATGCGGAACATCCTAACCCTGTTTTGTACCGCGACAAAGTGGCTTCGTTTATTGAACCGCAGGCAATTTTTCGTAAATTAGGCAGCGCCCTGATTGAGGGTATGCTGCATATTGAAACATTCCAGTTGAAACAGGGGGATGTAGTTATTCTTGGCTCAGACGGTCGCGATGACATTATGATTGGTACAGAAGAAGACGGCACCCGCATCATCAACGAAGATGAGAATTTATTTCTGAAAGTAGTCGTTGAGGCCGATGGCGACCTTCAGAGAATTGAAAAAATATTACGCCAGCGGGGCGAGATCACAGATGACTTATCTCTAATTAGAATTTTTCGTCATGAAAAAGGGCAAAGCCAAAGGGTATTACCGCCGGATGTCATCGCTCTGGTAAAGCAGGCGCGTGAGGTTAGAAAGAAAGGCGATTTGAACCGCTGTGCCGAAATTCTGGAACAGGCTTACGAGATTGATAATACATCCCCCGAAGTGATTCGTGAATTATTGCGTATTTACATTGACATTAAAAACTACCGTCGTTCGGCTGAACTCTGCGAAGATTATTTGGTGCTACGCCCGGGAGATAACGAAGTGCTCTATATTGCTTCTTACTGCTACCGTAAAATTGGTAAATTCAAAGAGGCTGCCGATTTGGGCGAGCGCCTGCGGTTGCGCGATCCGTGGCAGGTGAAAAATCTGGTGCACCTTTCGGATATCCACCGGCGCTTGGGTAACCGCAATCGAGCGCGCCATCTGCTTGAAGAAGCCGTGAAAGTTGATCCCGAAAATGCTGGAGTGATTCGTCGGTTAGATCTCGAAAGCAAATAAATCTATGGGTAAGAACGTGCCGTATAAATTTCAATTGCCGATATGTCTTCTTGGGTAAAATAAAAAGTAATTCCGCGACCAAAAATTTCTAGTCGATCTTTGAGAACTATTTGGTGACGGGTTGCATAGTGACGTTGGATGGCTGCTATTTTTTCTTGTTTTGATAAAGGTAACAAATCTTCTTCATGCAATCCCAAGGCGGTCAGCCACGGGGTGGATCTTTTTATGTCAGGGTTAAATTTAATTTTTATCGCAATAACTCGTCCATTGCGCATTTTAATTTCGCCTTGGTAATAAGTCCAGTTGTAATGCAGGATTTCTGGTGCGGCGTAATCGCGAAAATCGGGGGCGCCGTGGCGCAGGCGCAGGTCGTGTTCGCTATCCCCCAGCAGAATACCCAGGGCGCCCTTACTTTCAGCGAGATACAGCGGGTAGTTGTCCAGTTTTCGGCGGTCAAAGGTTTGTATTGGAAGTTCATAGACTCCGGGAGTTGCGGGCCAGGGTAGGGCGATGACATCCCCCCCGAGGCAGATTGAAAAAAGAAGCACTGCCCACCTCAGCCAGTTAGTTCCTGTGCTATGCGCAGTAATATTATAGAGCATACCATAGTATCGGCGTATGCGGCAAAGGTCTTATCGGTAAATAATCGCCGGCGGCTTTTGTAAGCAGCTAACGGGGCTTACTTAAACGGTAGTAGCGCGGCAGCCCACCTACTTCAAGTTCAGGAATTCCTTAACAGATGGGGAATTTCCCATCGAAAAAACATCCCCATGGGACATAATTTAAGCTTTTTAGTAACTAAAAAAATCCTTGCGGGGGCTTGTTAGTTGCCCCTACAGTAGGGATTGCTTAGCTGGTTACGGCTTTTTTCGCAGGAATATCGGTTGACAGTGGGGGATTGCTTTAGTTTTCCCGAACATGTTGCGTCAGCTATACCAGACAATCTTGTTATTGATTTTCCTGTGTGGTTTCTCGGGAACATTATTGGCGCAAAAATCCAATAAGCCTTCCCAGAATGTCGGGGGGCAGACCGAACAATTAGCCCGTGTTGGTATCCTGCGTTTTACCGATCTGACCGGCACGAAAAACTTTGGTTACATGCCCAACTCGCTGGCCGACGCCATTGATACATCTCTGCAGCGGAAGTTTGAGTACAATCGGGTGGATCCTAAAAAGCTTGAAGAAATCGCTGCTAAGCAACGTGCATCCCCCAATAGCTTTACTTTTGCAGAAGTAAAGGCAACTGCCAAAGCAAGCCAGAGCGACCTGTTGATTTTTGGCTATTTTACTTTTGATAAGCAGAAAAATGAGATATTCATCCAGACGGATATTTATGTCGAGGCAGCAAATAAAGTGATAAATTTACCGGCAGTACGCAATACGGTTGATGATTCTATCTTCACCGCAGTTGATCGGGTGGCACAGAATATTGTGGAAGCGATGGTGGTTTTGGCTGCAGAATCAGCCAAGCCGGTTGAAGGGGAGAACCCCAAAGAAGAGAAAGCTAAAATTACTAAGGAATCAATTAAAGAAGAAAGTAAACCCGTCAGAGAATGGGGTAAAAAGAAATGGCTCATTGGCGTCAATTTGTCTGCTGCAATGCCTATGGGGGAATTTGGTGAGTTACTGGGCAATTCCTATTCCTATGCAAACCCTTATCTGTGGTTTTCTTACCGGGCCTACGGTAATTTTACTGCTGGTCTGGAGTTGCGCGCTGTTTTATATGAGCACGAAAACAAATATCGTAATAATGAAACTATCTCACTGGATATTACCATGTTAGGTGTCTCGGCAGGCCACAATTTTTATTTTCATCCCCATTGGATGGCTTCAGCCGATTTTGTTGGCGGCTATTACCTAGCCACAATGCGCGGCAATGAATACAGCAATCCGTACTTTGGCATTCAGGCAGCAGGTCGCTATCTAATAACCAGTTGGTTGGGCGCCGAACTCAAGGCAGATTATTATTATCTCTATGACAGCCCGGTAAGTATGCAGCAGATTGGTATGTCGTTGGGGCTGATCTTGACGTTCTGAGGTATTATATGGCAGCAGTTCGTGAACTTACGGTCAGGGAAATTAAAACTCTATTAGACAGTGGTGAAGAAGTGTTATTGGTGGATATACGGGAGCCAAATGAAAGAGACCTAACCCATATCGGCGGATTATTTTTTCCTCTGATGACACTTGCCGATCATGTCAATGAAATCCCCCGCGATAAAAAAGTGATTCTCTATTGCCGCAGTGGTCGCCGCAGTTACAACGCCGTTGCCGAACTGCAGGAACGATTTGGATTTACTAATCTTTACAATATGGCTGGTGGATTGTTGGCCTGGTCTGATGAAATAGATCCATCCATCCCACGTTACTGAGAAAAAAATGAAGATTGAATTACACAGAGTCGAAGAGCCTTTTCACTTTGAATTGAAAAATGAAAATAATGTCACGGTGCATATTGACGCCAGCCCTGAAATTGGCGGTCACAATGCGGGTGTGCGCCCCATGGAGCTGCTGCTGATGGCACTGGCAGGATGTAGCAGTATTGATGTAATAATGATATTAAATAAACAACGGCAGCAGGTGAAAGAATATCATGTTACTGTTGACGGCGAGCGTGAAACCGGCCAGGACGCCAATGTGTTCAAAAAAATTCATATTCATTTTTCTATCAGTGGTGAAGTCGCTGCCGACAAGTTGCAAAGGGCGATAGCTCTTTCGCTTGAAAAATACTGTTCGGTTGCGAAAACACTGGCGCATACCGCGCAGATTACCAGTTCATTTGAAATAAATCCATGAGTAACTACGAACATTTTGAAACCATTGCGATTCGCGCGCAGACCGAAAGAACCGGTAATCGGGAACATTCAGTGCCGCTTTATCTTTCTTCGAGCTTTGTGTTTGATGATGCCGAACAGGCCCGTGCACTTTTCGCCGATGAAATTCCGGGGAACATCTATACCCGTTTTTCCAATCCTAACAATAACGAATTGGTAGAGAAACTCTGTTTGCTTGAAGGCTGTGAAGACGGCATTGCCACTGCTTCGGGCATGGCGGCGGTTTTTATCAGCATGGCAGGTTTGCTCAATAGCGGGGATCATATTTTGGTTTCGCGCAGCGTTTTCGGTTCCACCCACCAGATATTGACGCAGATTTTTCCTCGCTGGGGCATCAGTTACACATATGCAGATATTGCCGAACAGCAGAGCTGGGAGTCATTGGTGACATCGGCAACGAAGCTCATTTTCGTCGAGACTCCTTCAAATCCCGCGCTGGATATTGTGGATCTATCCTCATTATGTACGATGGCTAAACGTTATGGAATTAAAGTTATTGTTGACAATTGTTTCTGCACACCCTATCTACAGCAACCGGCTAAATTCGGTGCTGACATTATTGTACACTCGGCGACAAAATTTCTTGATGGCCAGGGAAGGGTTATTGGTGGTGCAGTTTTAGGACCGAAAAGTCTCATCAAGGAGATTCGTTTTTTTGCCCGTCACAGCGGCCCGGCGCTGTCTCCGTTTAATTCCTGGATTCTTTCAAAAAGTCTGGAAACTCTGGCCGTACGTATGGATCGCCATTGCTCTAACGCTCTCGCATTGGCGCGCTGGCTGCTCAAGAGACCCGAAGTAGAAAAAGTTGTTTATCCTGGTTTGCCAGAACATCCCCAGCATGAACTGGCTATGAGACAGATGAAACAGGGCGGTGGCATCGTAACTTTTGTGTTGAAAGGCGGGCTTGATAAAGGGCGCACCTTCCTCAATTCTCTGAAGATGCTCTCTCATACTGCAAACTTGGGTGATTCGCGAACCATCGCAACTCATCCCGCATCGACCACGCACTCGAAATTGACAGAGGCAGAGAGGCTTGCTGTTGGGATTGAACCCGGTCTTATACGAATATCCGCCGGCCTTGAACATATTGACGATATAAAAAACGATATTTTACAAGCGTTCGAAAAGTTATGATATGGTTTATTTGATTGTCGTATCCGGAGCAGTGTTGCTGTTTCTCATAGCATTTTTCTTTCTTCAATCAGACGACTCTGTCATTGAAAAAGCTGAAGAATTGCTTGCCCAAAAACGTTATGCGGAAGCTTTGGCCTTGCTCGATCTCGAAAAATTTAAGGGAATTGAGGACCCGGTATTTTTTTACCTGCGAGCCAGATGTTTTGAGGAACTGAATGATCCAATTAAAGCTCTGGAAAATTTTACAGCAATCCAGCGTATTGGAAAATATCCGCTAGATGCTGACGCGCTTGAAGTGCACAAAAAAATCGCTTTTTATACCCGCCTGACACAGGACGATGAATCTGCTTTTGAGGCTTATCTTAACGTATTGCATATTAATCCTGATGACGGCGAGACATTACGCGAACTGGGAATGATGGCGGTTAACGCTTCGGAATTTTTTATTGCTGCTCATTTTCTTGAAAAAGCGGTTAAGCAGAAGATAGAAGATCCTGAGCTGCTCAGGGCTTATACCGTTGCTCTCTATCAAACTGGCAGAGAGTCGCAGGCCTTTGAAACAGCGTCCCGTTTGGTTGCCAGGGAGCCCGATAATCATGAGTACAACCTGCTATTTGCCGCACTATGCCGTAACTCTCACCTGAGCGAAGGTAAGAAGAAAATTATTGAGATCTTACCTGAGGCCAATGACGAGATAGAAAAAACTTGGCTAGCGCGGATGTATATCAACAGCTGCATCAGACAGCAAACTTATAAAGACGCTATCGACTTTCTGCGAAAACTAGCCGCTGAACACCAACTCAGTGAAGATGCACTTGTTGAATTGAAATACTACCAGTTAGTGTTGTATCTCAAAGAACAAAATTTTCAAGCTGCCTCTAAGATTTATGATGAAATTACAGCTATGCGCACTGCGTATGCGAGGTTAGAGACGCTCCATACTTATATTGACTATATTGATCTAACGCCGCCAATAGAAAACGCAATACCCTTTGAGCAGATTTTTGAAGAAACATTTCGAGATATTTTACCTGAAGATCTTGTTTACCGGCTTTCAGGACTCAGACAGAATATAACCATAAATTTTGATAAATTTTTTAATCGAACCGAGAACGGTATATTTCTCAAAGAAGAATTTGCGCCGCCTACAACCGAAGGTATGATTGATAAGTTTCTGAAATACTCAAGGGATGAATTTCCCGTCTTTGCCCGCCGTGCTATTGAGTATCTGGGTTATAGAATTATCAACCAGGAATCAACTTCAGAGACAGAAGTATTAGACTACATATGTTCGGCTAAAGAAGACACCAAACAGCGATTTTTAATCTCTTTTCGTAAATATAAAGATAATGCCAGTTTAAGCGATATCTTTCTGACTAATTTCAAAAATCGTATGAACCAACTGAAATGTCACAGTGGAATTGTCGTCAGTAATGCTCAGCTGACGTCGGGTGGCCAGGAAGCCATCAGGAAGATGCGTGAGCTTACCGTAATTTCCAAAGAAAAATTGGCGGATCTCGTCTTGGCGTATGAAAAAGCCAAACGCCGATGATCAACCTGTCGGCTTTTCTTCCCGTTTGAGCTCAACACTTAGCAGCCGGGATACTCCCGGCTCTTCCATAGTAACCCCGAAGATAGCCTGGGCGCGGGCCATGGTTTTTTTGTGGTGAGTAATCAAAATGAACTGTGTCTTTGATTCAAAATCATCGATTAAATTTAGGAACCTGGTGACATTTTGATCATCAAGTGGTGCATCAATTTCATCCATCACACACAGTGGAGAAGAACGCACCATGTAAATGCCAAACATCAGCGCAATTGCTGTCAGCGTTCTTTCTCCACCGGAAAGAAGGCGAAGGGATTTAGGTCGCTTACCCGGAGGTTCCGCCTGAATTTCAATACCACTCTCTAGTGGTTTTTCTGGCTCAAGTAGCGTTAAAACTACATTGCCGCCGCGAAACAGACGCTTGAAAATCTCGCTGAAATTCTGCTGGATCAGATTAAATGATTCCATGAATAGTTTTTCTGATTTCTGCTGGATATCCTGCAATACTGACATAATGTCTTCTTTGGCTTTTAGAATATCTTTTAGCTGGTTCTCATTGTGGTTATAGAGCTCCTGGACGGTTCTCAGCTCTTCAATCGCCAGAGGATTGATTGGGCCCAAAGCCTCGATCTCCTTTCTGATTTCACTTAATCGGCTTTTTTCTGCCTGCAACTGTATTTTTACTTCGCCAATCTGGTCCCGTATTTCGTCCATGGTCAGATTGTAGTCATTATAGATATCCTGCAGCATGATCTCTTGACTGCCCAGCAGAGTGCCAATCTGAACTTCAGTCTCGGTAATAGAGGAAAATAGATCAGCATTCTTCTCATTTTCTTTTTTTATCTGATCGTGCAGTTCTGCTTTTTTCTGTTCGTTTTTTCCCAGAGCTTTCTCAAGTAGTTCTATGCGTGCCAGTTCTTTGGCGATAGAGCTTTTCATCTTTTCAATTTCATTAAGACGAATTTTCTGCTCATTGTTGCAGGCAATAATATCGCTATCCACTTTTTTATATTGCGCTATAAAAAAGTGCAGGCTTTTTTCTTCATTTTCAATTTGCTGGTTAAGGTTGCGTTCTCTTTCGGCAATACTATCGCGCTGCACGTTAAAACTACGAATATCCCCGTGAATGATTTCTCTCTGGCGCCTTTTCTCTTCTAACTCTTCACGGTTACGAGAAATGCGCTCAAGTAACTCGTTGCGCTCTTTTTCGATATCTATAAGAAGGTTTTCCCGAGAGGTAATTAGCTCGTCGATTTCTTCTTTCTGAGAATGAATGCCGCCTTTTTCAAAAAGTAAGTGCCTGAGGCTGTCGCTGATAGCAGAAATACCATCTAAATTTGCGCTAAACTCTTCCCGGTTGAAAGCCCTGATTCTAACATCAATTTCTTTCAGCGCTTTTTCCGGGGCTGCGCCGGATTTCTCAATAATGGTCGATAGTTGGTCAAGTAACTGGAATATGCTTTTTTTTGTCTTTTCTTTGGTGCGCTCATGCTCTTTTTCAGTCTGTTGCCACTTTGTCTTTTCGCTTTTAAGAGAGGCAAGTAGATCCCGAATTACGACTTCAAGTTTTTCGCGCAGAGAGCGTAATTCTTCGGCTGTGAGTCGCTGCTTTTCTTTTAACTCGCCAAGCTGTTTTTCCGCTTCATGTATCGCCTGCAGCAGCCGATCGCTCTGCTGTGCGTTTTCCTGTAGAGCTTTTTCGGCATCTTCTAACCGGACATTGAGCTGCAGCGTAAGCTGGTTCTGGCGGTCAAGATCTTGCCTCAGCTCTTTAACACGCTTTTCCAGACGACTTATCTGCAGTTTTAGGTTGTCTTTCTGCTGCTGTAGTTCAATGCGCCGGCTTTCAATTTCCGTAAGTCTCTTCTCTTCATTAGAAATTTTTTCTCTGCCCAGTTGGTTGGCAATATCTTTCTGGTGCAACTCTTCTCGTTTTGATAATTGCTCCTCGTCAATTTGCTGGATTTTCTGCTCATACTGGATCAGTCGCTGCTGGATTTTTTCTCTCTCTGCCAGTTTCTTTTCCAGTTTGCCGCGCAGATCGGCAAGATTCCTTTCTAACTCAATAAGCGTAATATATCGGATTTTAAGATCATGCTCTCTTTGCTCTTTCAGCAATCGGTTATAAATTTCCGTTTTTTTTGCCTGAGCCTCTTTCACCTTAAGTTCGCGCTCAAGTTCGTGCAGTATATCCTGCAGGCGGGTGATATTTAACTGTGCGTTTTCAAGATTCTTTTCAGCCTCTTCTTTCTGTGCTTTGAAGCGAGAGATACCCGCAGCTTCTTCAAAAATATAACGCCGCTCTTCAGGCTTGCTCGATAAAATCATGTCCATCCGCCCTTGCTCCATGAACGAATAGGATGACTTGCCCAAACCAGTGTCCATCAGCAGATGTTCCACATCGCGGCGTGTTACCCGAGCATCATTGATAAAATAATGACTCTGCCCGTCACGGTACAGACGACGACCAATCCTAACTGTGTCTGAATCTATACCAAGGGTGCGCCCGGCATTATCAATTAATAGACTTACTTCAGCAAAATTAGCTGGTTTTTTAGTCTCAGTGCCGGAAAAGATAACATCTTCCATCTTCTCACCCCGGATCGATTTTACCGATTTCTCCCCAAGGACCCACTTGAGCGCATCGAGAATATTGCTTTTACCACAGCCATTGGGCCCAACCACGGCCGTCGTACTGTGCTCCAGTCGAATGCGGGTTTTTGTCGCAAATGATTTAAAGCCAGTTATCTCAAGTTCCCGAATGATCATATTGCTGGTGTTCTCTTTACTATAGTTCTATATACTGATTTTTGCTTGCTGCGGCATCGGCTTTGCTACCCCTACCCTAAATGCCTGAAACTTCGGTTCAGGGCGAATATGGCGCCTACACCTTTAGCAACGATGCAGGCCAGTTTCAAATAAGGTGGCAGCGCGAAAACACCAAAACAATCCCTCTGGTCAGCCCCCGTGACAGTAACCGCGAAGCCGAAAGGCTGCTGGGCACTTTCAAACTGCGCCATGGGTACCTGGCAATTGTTTTTGGTGCGGCAGCCATCCCCTTGCTGAGAAAATTACGGCAGCAACAGATCAAACAGGGGGGGGATATATTGGTCGTGGAAGCCGACCCGCCGCTGGCCCGTAAACTGGCCGAATATTTTCCCGACCTTTTTACGGCGGCCGCCATTCTGACGCGCCACAACCCGGAGTTTCTTGGCGAATACGCTGAACAAATCCAGGTAGAACAATTAGCAGGTTATCGGATATTCTCACCCCCGGGACCCATGGCCGTCGCGCCACAGTTTTACCGCGAACAAGAAGCGACCATTAAACAATTATTTGCCTCGCGCCTCTCTGACCTCTTTACCCGCATAGAGTTTGAAAGCCGTTGGGTGTTCAATGCCCTAAACCAATTGCCTCACCTGTACCGCGCTAAACCAGCCCAAACCCTGTTCAGTACCATGGCAGGACGTACCGCCGTCATTGTCTCTACCGGCCCAAGCCTGCGCCTCAGCCTGCCCTGGTTAAAAAAAATGCAGCACCGTGCGTTCCTTGCCTGCGCAGATTCCGCCTGGCGGGTGCTGCAGACCTCCGGTATCACACCGCACCTCGTTTTTACCCTCGACTCGCAGGCCCATACCCTGCGCCACCTGCTCGGTATGCCGCGGGGTAACCCGGAGAGCTTTCCAGTTCTCTATGCCGACCTGGTCGCTAATCCGCAAGTGACCAGACGCTGGCAAGGACAGTTGATCTTTGGTTTGACAGCCCACTATAGCGGTGATAGCAGAAATGTAACCCCCGGCTGCGACTTTATCGAAGAGCGCCTGCTGGCCGGCCTTTCTCCCGGTGACGTGCAATCGGGGGGATCTGTGGCTACCAGTATTTTTGATTTGCTGCGCCGCATGAATTTTTCACAGATAATCTTTACCGGCCAGGATTTAGCCTATACCTGGCGGGAAATCCACGTAACTGGTACCCACCATACCAAACAGTGGCTGTCTGCAGCTACCAGTCGCCTGAACCCCATAGAAAATATCAATGAAGCTGTATTGCGCAAACGACATGTGCGCCTGCAGCCTTCTATGCACGGTCGCCCTATACCAGCTGACTATGTCCTGTCGCTTTATCGCAAATGGTTTGCTGATGCCATAGCTGTGGTGCCCCAAAAGGTGTATAATGCCACGGTGGATGGTCTGGCAATCCCCGGAGCCATCCCCCTGTCACTTGATGAACAAAATCTGCCGGGGGAACCGGATTTCCCGGCGGAGAGGGTGCTGGCCTATATCAAAAGCCGACCTTCCTTTGGTTCTGTTCAGGAATTCCTGAACAAAGTACAGCAATTTTGGCTAGAGCTGGCCAGCAAATCGGCCTCAGAACTGCCTTTTCTCAAATATGCCGGCCGTAAATTTGACATTATGGCCTTACGCAGCGATAACGAAGAAAATGCCGCCATCTTCCGGGCCCAAAGTCAGGCAAAACAACAAGAATTTCTCGCTACCCTGCGCCGTTACCTGCCATTGTGGCGCAGGGAGCTTGACACCATGAGCAAAGACCGGGGTTAGTAGCCGATGTTTCAATTGCATGATAGGCTGGCCGCGGATACCGTTATATTAGGCAAAATGAAACTTTGCCTGCTGCTACTCTCGCGCTGTGCCACATTTCCGTGGCTGATCTTAGTGCCCATGAGACCTGATGTGCGGGAAATATATGAACTGGACCGCGAAGACTATATCCAGTTAGTGGATGAAATAGCGAGCGTAAGCAAACTGCTGCAGCGTGAGACCAACTGCGACAAGATCAATATCGCAGCGCTCGGTAACCAGGTGCCACAATTACATGTGCATATTATCGCCCGATTCCAGGATGATGCTGCCTGGCCACAGCCAATTTGGTGTTATCCTGAGATGCAGTTTCAAAAGCCGTTCTTTTTAAGTACGGAAATTGCACGCCTGAAACGCCAGTTTGCGAACTTACCAGATTTTCAGGCAGCTATAGGTGAAGTATGAAATCCTGCCTGAAAACCATCCCCCTGATCTGGCTGCTTGTACAGTGTGGCCCTAAGCCGCCTATGCCGCCCGGAGCAGAGGCAAAAACTGTCGTACAAAACGTGCGGGACGGGGTGAACGAAAAACTATACCAGGTGCGCAGTCAGTCTGCGGGGGTAAATTTGGAGAACCTTACGCGAATAAAAGAATTTTCTTCGCCGTCTGAAGCTGCGCAAGCGTTTGAAAAAACCATCCCCCAGAGACCTAAGGCACAGGGTGATACTGGCTCTCTGCGCTGGGCGCGTTCGGAGTATTCGCTGTGGATGTTGCGGGGGAACATATTGACTTTTGTAATGTTTTTACCGCCGGATGTCATGAACTGGTCGGAGCTTTCACCAGAGCAGATGAAAAAGGCAGAGAAAGCAATGGATGAATATTGCCAGCAGATAATTGAGAAGTGAAAGTTAAATTTTGCGACCAATGAGCATGGTCTGTAAAGATTCAATTTGGTAAGTTTGATTTCTAAAGCGAAATTCTTGGTCATTTTGGGGGATAGTGGTATCTGGTGGGATGTCAAAAATTTCGCCAGTTTGTGCGTCAACGAGGTGGTGGTGTGGTTCTAAATTGGTGTCGTATATGGTTAGCGCAGGGTTGATGTTCAGGGTACGTAATAATCCAACCTTGACAAATAGGTGCAGGTTGTTATAGACGCTGGCGCGGGAAATTTTGGTACCGTTCTGGTTTAAGCGGCGGTAGATTTCTTCGGCAGTGAGGTGTTGTGGTTGGCCGCAGAGCAGGCGAGCGAGTTTGAGCCTTGGGGCTGTGGGTGTAATGTTTCTCGAACGCAATAGTTCTACAGTTTCGTTTGTGTCGGATATACCCTGACGCATATTACAAATGTATCATGATGAGTAAGTAGTTGGCAACTTATTTTTTCCTGTTGTTTACCAGGAGGTTTGGTATAGGAAAGATGGTATAGGTCCTAGCGGTATTTGCCAGTATTCGCTCAGGGAATATGATTTACTGTTCAGGAATTCCTTAACTAAGAATCGACTGCGTCGGTAGTATTCAATCTGCACTTTTTTATTTAGTTTGATGCCAAACCAGAATAACCGCCACCAAGGCACTGCTTTTTCGTTGCCTAAGGTTGACAAATATCTCTCTAAAGCTATCCTGAAAAGCATGGATACCGTAACCCCAAGCTGTTCCGCCCGTATTTTGATCCACATAATATCATCCCCATATAAACAGACATAAAATCGCCCTAATTCGCGACAGGGAGGGAGTCCAGAGCGGATTTCGTCTGCCATATCATGAAATTTCTGTATATGGATGTATTTTTTATGTGCAAGTCGAAAAATGCAGTAACGAGCGAGCCAGGACATTGTACATTTACGCTGTTTTGCGATTGCTCGCAAGGTGTTGATTAACCCTTTGTTAAGCCGGACTTCCCAAATCTCGTTTACCCGTCGCGATTCATCTTTAACTCTCATACTACTATATACCCGACGGTATGATGAAAATTTGCATTTTGGGCATATTTCTCAAGAAAAAATTTACTTATGGGGATTTTTTATTATAGGGAGGGGATTGTTTAGCGGTAAACTTACTTTGAATAGGGTTGTCATTTATTTCCAATTGGTATTTTGTTCAGGAATTCCTGAACAAAATACCAAGAAGATGGTACGGTCCTTCAGGTAAAAGAATTGCTCTTGGT
>CALHRC010000110.1 GCA_938038265.1 uncultured bacterium | reverse complement strand
AGCATCGTATCAAACCGCTGGTGGGCAAAGGCAAGATCAAAATCACTTCCCCAGTGGTGCCGGCTGGTGCCCGGCATAGCAGAATAACGCAGAATTGCCAACGCTCGACTTTCAGGTTCGGGGTAGAGTGTGAGCATATTTTTACCGTCGGAAAGTTTGCGCCCTGCAAACTTGGCATCCCAGATATTTTTTTGCGCTTCAAAATTTCTTGTGGCAGAAATGACCAATAAAGTAACACCGTCTCTGAGGGCAGCCCGGCGTAATTGCTCAAAAGCTGCGGCAACTTCTTTCTGCAGGTAATTGCCCCCTCGAACACTTTGCTGGGGTGTTAGCTCAATAAAATCAGGGTGTTTTGCCGGATCAAATTTCCCCTGCAAAAAATCAAGCTCGGCAGCTCTATGCAAGCCACCACCCAACAAAAACAGTAATAAAGGCAAAAAAATTTTAGAGCGCAAAAAAATCAGCCAAACGATTTAATAGCTTCTTCTTCGCTGTCGTAAATTTCAAATAATGTGGTCAATTCAATAACATCAAAAATACGCCGCACCGCCGGCCTCAAGTTACAGATTTTTAACAAGCCATTTTTATCCTTGAGGCGACGCAGGAGAGCGATGGCCACCCTGAACCCAGAGGAGGACATATACTCAACCTGGTCCATATTAAGCACGAGGTTATGGATATCTTCTTTGTCAATGAATTCCATTAATTTTTCTTCGATTTCACCAGAAATGGCGACATCTAACCGGCCGGCAAGCAGCGCGACAGCTTTTCCGTTGCCCAGATTTTTTACTTCAAGATGTTGCATGTATCCCCCACTGTCAGGCAAAGCTTGAATTTTTTATGCTTTGTGTCAATCGTTTTACGGTAAGTCAGCACTGGTCTTTAAGTATTTACATCCACCCTGTTTCGGTTATCTGCCACACAAGCCTCTCTTACAGACCCAGGTTACGGGTGATAATTTCTTTCATTATCTCAGAGGTACCTGCATAGATTGTTTGCACCCGCGTGTCAATATAGGCTTTCGCAATAGGATATTCCATCATAAAACCATAGCCACCAAAAAATTGCAGGCAAGTATCAACATGACGTTTGAGCATTTCTGAGCATTGAAGCTTCACCATACTGGCCTCAACTGTTGTTTTCTCCCCCGCCATATGGGCTAAGATGACTCGATCTAAAAAAGCACGGGTACATTCTTGCTCTACGTAAATATCCACCAATTTATGGCGGGTATTTTGAAATTCGCCAATTCTTTTGCCAAAGGCGCGGCGTTCATTGACATATTGCACAGTGATATCCAGCACCCTTTCGGCCGAAGCCATATTAGAAACTGCCAAAACCAGGCGCTCCTGCCCTAAAGACTGCATCATATAGCGAAATCCCTGGTTTAATTTTCCCAAAAGATTTGCCTTGGGGACTTTTACATCGGTAAAAATGAGCTCTGCGGTATCTTGCGCATGCAGACCTATTTTCTTTAGTTTACGGCCGCGCTCAAAGCCAGCCATCCCCCGTTCAACAACTAACAGGGAAATACCACCTTGCCCACTACCCGTTCTAGCCGCAACAATGACCAGATCAGAAAGGTAGCCATTGGAAATAAATGTTTTCTGCCCATTGAGTAAAAAATAATCACCTTTATCTTCCGCGCGGGTGGTAATAGAGGCCAAATCACTACCAGCGCCGGGCTCAGTCATGGCAATAGCTAAAATTTTTGAGCCGTCGATCACCCCCGGCAGCCAGCGTTTTTTCTGTTCTTCATTGGCATAATGCAACAGGTAAGGAGCGACTACATCGGCATGCAAGGAGATAAACAATCCTGAAGCTTGTGCTTTGGCAAGTTCTTCAATAACAATGATATTATAGAGGAAATCAACGCCCAAACCACCATATTCTTCAGGGAAGTTAGGACAGATCATGCCTAAAGAACCAGCTCTAAGCCAGACCTCGCGGGGTACCTCGCCGGCTTTTTCCCATTCCTCATGAAAGGGAATGACTTCTCTTTCGAGAAAATCGCGCACCGTATTGCGAAACATCTCATGCTCCTGCGTAAACGGCAGGTTGCGGGGCATTCTTTTAATCATGGGGCTAATTTCTGCCTGCGTACCGCCTGGCAAGCATTTCAAAAGCTGTGGCCAATATCCCCACTCTTAGAATTTTAAAAACAGCTGGGGAATTCCCCAGCCAGAAAACGGTTTCATGGGACATAATACTGGTTTTTAGTAACTCACAAATTGCCAGGGGGATGTAATGCCACCTTTATTCAGGAATTCCTGAACTTGGGAGTGCAATGCCCTTCTTATACCCCAAAAAGTAGTTTACCTGCACTACTGTTCTGTTATCCTGTGTTTTTTCCCTATGAAAACTGCCAGCACAACAGGATTGCTTATCTTCTCTGTTCTGGCGGGTTGCCGCTATGTCACCAAAGCTGAAATTGAAGTATCTGAGCGCATCGCATACCGTTGCGGTCGCTATGAAAGTCGTATTTACGTGCGTAGCCCGATTATTGAGGAATATCCCGATTTAGGGATTATCCTTGCCAATGCCAATGTGTTAGAGCTTTCCCCTAACGAACGTGCCCTACTGGAAGAAAAAGCTCGTGAATGTTATGCTATTTGTGAAGAAGATTTAAACAGAATTCGTATGTTAGAAGACGATCTAAAAAACCGTATTGCTGTCAATGAAATGAAAGGTAATATGACGGCAGTGGCCGCAGACCTCAACCTCATCGAAGCAGAAAAGCAAATCTGGCTGCAGCACCACCGGCAATGTTACCGGGAAGGATTGCAACTCTTGTCGCCAGCTAGCTTGGCACGCTGGTTGCCACACGAGAACCGATTTAAGTCGTTAGAACCTCAACAGAGCGGGCGATGAAAAAGCTTTCCGGTAATTTCCGCCGGATTCTCCTGTGGGGGACTCTGGTTTCACTTATTTTTAATACCAGCATTCTGCTATTGTTTTTTTATCTAATCGAATCTCTGCAAATTACCGCTTTGGCGATCAGTGGACTTTTTCTCGTAATCTTTTTATTTGTCTTACAACCAATCCGCGACCAACTACTATCACAAATAACAGAGAGAATTATCTTTTCTTCGCGCTTGGAAATATCTAAACTGGAAGAGAAGGCTTCGCTCATCGCCAACCTAAACGACGGTATATCCTTCTTGTGTTTATTGGCCGAACAATGGCGCCTGCCGCGCATCCGCATGGCCCTATATGCCCCCCGACAACAACTGGTATTTATTACCGGCAATGGCTCCCGCGTCAGAACGGTAGAGTTTCGCCGCAACGAGAACCAGGAATTCTTTTCCTATCTGAAAAACTTTCCAAAACCGCAGAATACCTATGCATTTCCCGCAGGTATTAGAAATTACCTGTATAACAGAAAAATCCGCTGTGTCATCCCCATAGGGTTTCGTGATAACCTGTTTGGCTTCATTGGATTGCCAAACGTACTTGACGAACACTCCATGGAAACAGTGGAGATTGCCGCCCAACGTATCGGCATCGCCATTGAAAATGAAAAACTCAAGAGCAACCAGCCGCGCAGCGCTCTGTTAGGTCGAGAATTTTATTTAGCCCGCAGGGTCGAAACCTTTCTTTCGCGCACTGACTTTAATGAATGCCATGGCTATCGCATCCAGAAAATTGAAAGCTCATGGAAAAAGAAATACTTCGCCGTTATTCTCGAAATTGCCCGCCCGGCACTCGACACTACTGAGAGCAACCCTTTTTTTATGATCCTCATCAGATTAGCCAGCTCCTCCATTCGCTCTAACGCCCTGCAATTATTTGCTGTTCAGGGGTACTTCTTGGCACTGGCGGCAGGCACTCCCTCGGTTGAATTGTTAGCGGAACAACTACATCTTTCTCTATCAACCCTGGAAAATGGAAAAATCACTTTGGATGGTTTTATTGTTGCTATAGAAAGAGATGACCTGCGGCTGGTGCATTTCGGTTCACACCTGGCACTGAAAACTGAAGGAGAATGGATCTGGCTGGAAGATAATCCCGCGATGGGCTCGCCCGACTACAGCCTGCATGCACTGAGCCTCGGACGCCCCGCCAACATCCATTTCAGCATACGCGAATACCCGCTGGTGGCACTGCAGATGACCGGAGTGACAGCATGATGAAACAACTTCGCTGGATTGCACCACTGCTCATTCTGTTGGGACTGCTGCTGAAATTTGTGCAAGATATCGATGCCTATTTGTTTCTAAATCCCGATCTGGCGGTGCTGAGCAGCCCGGGTGGTCTTAATATCCATCCGATAGCCTTTACCATACCTGACGACACACCGTATTTCAGCCAACACCGGGTCACCTCACCTGCTCCGGTTCAAACAATCGAATGGGGGATGGCTGTCAGTCCCGGACTTTCTATGTCGTTTATCTACCTGCTCACCGGACTTTATCTCTACCTGTTTGCTCGAATGAAGCGCCTGGAAAAAGCATATCTTTTTTTTGCAATTTTTATCTCCAGCTATACCATGCTGTATTTTGATTTTTTAACCTATAACCGATTTCCGTACCTCTTTTATTTTGTTCTGGTTCTCATCAATGGCGCTTTTCTATACCTTTACCGGGCAATCTATAGCCAAGGAACCCCCGGCGCAGTTTTAATCGTCATTACGCTCGCCGCGATCCTACTTCCATGGCTCATGTTCCCCCAAAGTGCAGCGCAGGAATTACAACTCTTTCGTCTGATTTCATCATCTTATTATATCTTAGCTTTGTACTGCGTATGGTATTCCGTTCAAAAATTTCGCCAGAAAAAACAGCAACGCCCTGCTCCCAGTACACACATACTGGCCATGACTGCCCTGGGTACAGTAGTCTTGCCTGTAGGATTTCTGTTTGGCCCCCTATACTTCTCTGTGGCCATGAACCACAGCTATAATGTCGCTTATTTTGTCCCGGCGATTTTCCCCATGCTGTTTTTTATTATGGGTATGCGGCTGGGTATAACTTCATTTGTGGTTCCTGTAAATGGGATGTTTGTGCGACTTAGCTACCTGATGTTTTTTTCTCTCATCTACTGGTTCGCAATCGGCTACCATATTTTCAAATTACCTTATAAGCCCGAAAGTATGCTGGCTTACCTGACCTTCAGTCTGCTTTTTGTTTTTCTATTTGATCCCCTGCGTACGGTATTTTTTACCTATTTCCATCGTTTTTTCATCACACGACGTATTGCTCTCAACCGCTACCTACACCAGACTGCGCAATATGTAAACAATCCCCGGCGCATTGATGATTTTCTGGAAAAATTATTAAACACCTTACAAGAAGGTCTGGGCGTACCGAAAGTAAAACTGATTTTCAGCAGCGAAATATTCCGGGAATGGACCATCGACTCTGACAGAGTCAGTTTTCTGCCAGACGACCATCCGCTGTGGTTGCAGTTGAAATTCTGGCAACGCGCCCGTGGACATTACCCAGCTTATACCCAAACTGCTATTGGTCCAATCCGGGATTTGCTAATTAAAGAAAATGGATTTCTGTTAATTGCTTTTGATAAATTCAACGCAGTCGCTTTAGTGTCGCAGCGAACTTCCCGTGAACCAATTCTCTCAGAAGATGTAAAATTCCTGCGCCAGGTATTGCGCTTAAGTGAACCTTTGATGGAAAATTACCGTTACCAGATCGACAACATACAACTGCGGCGCCGTGAACGAGAACTGGAACTTTCCGCCCGCATCCAAAAAAAAATCATTCCCGTGCACCGTTCCATGCCCGGCCTGGAATTCGCTTCTCTGTTCCAAGCATCGGAAAAAGTAACCGGCGATTATATTGACTTTATTCCTATCAGCCGCAACTCGTATATTGTAGCCTTGGGGGATGTCAGCGGGCATGGCCTGGGCAGCGCCTACCTAATGGCTTTAGTCAGAGCTTTTCTACGTGGCGCCGCCCTGGTAGCCAATCTCAGGTTAGATGAAATTTTCGGCAATCTAAATGATTACCTGGCAGGCCAGTACCGTGGCAGCGATTTCATGACATTATTTGCTGTAAAAATCGGCCTCACCGCCGGTCGCGCAGAATTGGAATTCATCAGTGCCGGTCACCATCCCGCCTTAATGTTTGAAACTGACAGCGACACAGTACAGAAATTAGAGAATAACCAGCGAGTTCTCGGAGTTATCCGCACTCCCTATACTTCAAGAAAAATAACCATTGAGAAACCTTTTCGCCTGTTTCTTTATTCGGATGGAGCCTTTGAAGTTTTTGGCCGGGAAGGCAAGATGTTAGGTCATGAGAAACTAATCAAATGGCTGCGCCAGAGCCGAACCCTACAACTCAAAGAACAGCTTCAGTTTATATATGATAAAATTGAAAACTACGCACCTAACCGCACAGATGCAGATCGCGACGATACTTCTTTGGTAGCGGTGGAAGTCAATCCCACCGCCATCAGTTAAGCTCAGCTATTCTGCGCCTTAAACCTGCGGATCGCCGTATTCTTCTTCATGAGCTCCATCATGACTTCCAAAGCATTGTTCCAATGGAGACTTCCCGAACTATCTGTCGTAATTGCTTTGCGTATGGTCTCGTCAGCAACCAGGGTATCCAGTTTTCCTTCTGCTGCCTTGATTTCAGCGGCAGTTGGCAAAGCAGGTAACTCGCGCTCAATCACCTCTACGAAATAGATTCCGGTATCGGTAGTCACCTGGAACATTTCTCCCGGTTTTACCCGAAAAACGGATGAAATGTACGCTTCAGATTTTTCTAATTCAGCCAACGCAGGGGAACCTTTCGGTTTTTTGGATTCCAGCGACTCATTTAGCGCAACCTGACGCAACTCAATGGGTTTTGTGCCGGTTTCGATGGCGACATCCCCCAATTTTGTCATTTTATTTAGCTTCTCGGTCAGTTCTTGTTCAAAAGCCGGTTTTTTCTCATTGCGCAACTGGGCAGTGATCGCCTCGCGTTTGACGGCCGTGAGCGTATCTTTGGGATCTTTAGACAGGTAGTCGCGCTTAAAGCGCTCTTGGATTTCGCTCTCGGTGATTTTCAACCGACGACCAAGTAGAGCTTCTTTGGTGACAGCATCAAGAGCGATAACGCGCAGCGACAGACGCCCCGTAGCCAACCGCCGGCTTTCCAGCGCGTCATAGACAGAAGTAAAATTCATGTCACCCAGCAGACGACGTAAAGTGTCCATACTGACCTGCTGAATAGCACTGTTATCAAATTCAACGCGGGTACGGTTCTGGCGCGCTAATGTTTTTTCAAACGCATTAAAATCAAATTTTCCATCTGACATAAATGACGAGAGATTTTCCCGGTAAAATTCAGCAAGGGCTTTTGAACGCGCAATGCCCTTAGGCACGAGGTGAGAATCCCGGGCTAGGATATAAAACAACTTCTGCTGGATGGCTCGTTCTACCGCCTGCGACTCTATCATGGCCATAAAAGCCTGCGGTAAATTTTCACCACCAAATTGCGCCTGAATGGCTTGTTTTTGCTGGCCAATATCAGAAGGATAGATATTCAGATCATCGACACGGGCGACAAGATTGCGCTTTGATTCCGCAGAGGTGGAAATAAAATCAGGCATACCAAAAGCAATAACAATTAAGGCGACAATAAAGACCATAAAGATGGTAGATCCAATTTTGATCGCTTTTTCTCTCAAAGACATGGGGCGAAAAAGAAGGCCTTTGCAGCAACGACAATCGTTTTTTACTTTCTGTCCATAGGTAACCACCCAACGAATCCCTGTAGCGGGCTAACTTAAACGGCAGCAGCGCCGCCAATTTCTTGTTCAGGAATTCCTGAACAGACCAGCGATTTCCTTCAACTAGATGGGGAATTCCCCACCAAGAAAACCTGCCTCATGGGACATAATGCAACTTTTTAGTAACTAACAAGCCCCGGCGGGGGTTGTAACCTGCCTCTTGTTCAGGAATTCCTGAACAGGCCAGCGATTTCCTTCAACTAGATGGGGAATTCCCCACCTTAAAGAAGCCGCCAGAACAAGCAACGGATAAAAAACTATCTAACGTTAGATCGGGCTTGGGTAACTACCAACCCAAAAACCAGCCACATACTTGGCAGTGGTGGGATGTTCCGTCGATATTCGCTCGACGTGCAGTGGATACCCTGAAGTATGTTAGCCATGCCCTGTATAAGAGAGCCATTCACCGGTATGGCCATCCCCCCCCAAGCATGCCACCCGCTTCATAAAACAACGGCCTGCCGCTGGTGCCTTGTCTGGCAATTATGCCTAACCGGAGTATTATTTGCTGCCACATTGCTCCACACCCCGGCACAGGCGGTCGCCTATCGTTCGCTATCCGATCCCGATCGCCAACTGACTGCCAGTCAACGGGCGGCTGTCTGGCAGAAATTACTGCCACTGAACCGGGGGCAAATGAAGTTTCGCGTGCTGGTCCTGCGCTCTTTGGAAGTCGAGGCCACTGGTGACCGCCTTGCCGAGCTGGCGCGTGACATTCCGGCTAGGCGTTATGCGGTACTGCTGCTGGTGATGGAACAGAAAATTTTTCGGGTGTTGGTTTCAGAAGAGGCGCTGTCTGGCGCCTCCTCAGCATCGCTCGACAGTATCATGGCGCAAAGCCTGCCCTACCTGCGCGCCGGTGCCTATGATACGGCGCTGGTATCTACCCTCGATGCCCTGGCAGAACGCTTTGCCGATTAGCTTGGTTGCGCTTGACAGAGCGGCTCTATATGCAGTAGCTGACTTATGTCACATCCGACCGCTGACACCTTTACGCACCTGCACCTTCATACGGTCAACTCCCTGCTCGATGGTGCCATCCGCATTGGTGATTTAATTGCGCATGTTAAAGCACATGGAATGCATGCGGTAGCCATGACTGACCATGGCAATATGTTTGGTACAATAGATTTCTATTTGGCCGCAAAAGCACAAGGTATTAAACCTATTATTGGTTGTGAGGTCTATGTCGCTCCCGGCTCTCGCTTTGTTAAGGCAGAGGCCCGAAAAATTGCTGACGGGGGCAATTACCATTTGGTACTGCTGGCTAAAAATAAAACTGGTTACAAGAATCTTATTAAACTGGTCTCGCGCGGTTATACTGAAGGTTTTTATTCTAAACCGCGCATTGACTATGAACTGCTAGCCGAAAACAGCGAAGGTTTAATTGGCACCACAGCCTGCCTTGGTGGTGAGGTTAACCGACTGCTCTATGACGGTGAGAGAGCAAAAGCAACTGAGCTGGCTGGTCGGCTCAATGAAATTTTTGGCCAGGGTAATTTTTTTCTGGAAATCCAGAACCATGGCTTACAGGAACAGTTGGATGTCGCCCGTGGAGCGGTGGATCTTCACCAAAAACTGGGTATCCCTTTGGTTTTAACCAATGATGCCCACTTTTTGCGCCGGCAAGACCAGAAAGCACAAGAAATCATGCTGCGCATCCAGTTAGGGAAAAAATTAAATGAACCGCTACAATTTGGTTTCAACGAAGAATTTTACGTTAAATCACCCGCTGAAATGAAAATGCTCTTTCCGGAGCTACCCGAGGCTTTTCACAATACTAACCTGATTGCCGACATGTGCAATCTTGATCTCGAGATGGGCCATCCCCTGCTGCCGGATTTTCAAACTCCTAATGGCAAATCTTTAGCTGCTTATTTAGATGAGCTCGCAGAAGATGGCCTGCGCCGCCGTTTTGCTGGCGTTATGGTACCTGACAATTACCTCACACGCCTGCGCTATGAATTAGACGTCATCCACAAAATGGGCTTCGACGGCTATTTTCTGATCGTTTGGGATTTTATAAATTATGCAAAACAAAAAGGCATTCCGGTTGGCCCCGGTCGCGGCTCAGCAGCGGGTTCACTGGTTGCCTTTAGTCTGGGCATCACAAATATCGACCCACTGAAATATAACTTGCTATTTGAACGCTTTCTCAACCCACAGCGCAAAGAGATGCCCGATATCGATATTGACTTTTGCCGTGATCGCCGCGAAGAAGTCATCCA
>CALHRC010000109.1 GCA_938038265.1 uncultured bacterium | reverse complement strand
TCGTTTGGCTTCGGCGTACAGATCTTCAAGGGGGAAAGCGCCATCTAAGTGGTGGTGCAGGTCAAATTTGGGCATTGCTTTAATATCGATTGTACTATTCATTTACTTTTCCCTGGTTTTCTCTTTTCTATATTTTGTTTTTTTATGCTCTTTGTCGTTTGCCGGGGGGATGGTATGGCGAGCGCTGAGCCTTTGCGCTGTAAGAACTTGAGGCCGTCAAGGTAACCTAACTCAAACGTATAGGGTATTTTTTTAGCGTCAAAATCATACTGCTGGATAATCAGGTTATTTTCCGGTCGGATTAAATGCAGTTGCGGTGTGGGTGGGCATTGTTTGCCCAGGGTAGCGTCAAGGCGCGCTAATACTTTTGCGTGAAATTTTTTATTTAGTGCCGCGCCATGTTCTCTGGAAAGTAGTTGTTCGAGATCGCTGCGCAATCTGGTATATTCCTGGTGACGGGCTTTGCGTTCCCGCCATTCGCGTTCTGCCCGGTAGGCCTGTGCCCGGAAAAAGATACTAGTAGAGCGCAGCGCTACATCGCCGATATGAGATAGGGGATCCTTGCCATATCCTTTGGGCTCCATGCTGATGGTGATAATATCTGTTAATTTCTTAGTAAGTAATGGACCGATAGGTGTGTTATTGAGCAGACCGCCGTCAATGAACTGTTCGTTGTTGATTTCTACTGGCGGAAAAATCCCCGGAATAGCGCATGAGGCAAGCAGCATCGATTTTAATAGCTTATCATTTTTGACTTTTTTCGTGGAAAAATAGCTGATCTCTCCGGTCTGCAGGGAAACTGCCGCGGTCAGTAATTCTATTGCGTCTGTGCGCAGGTGCTTAAGATCAATATATTTTTCAATGAGGTCGCGTTGCACCTGGTCGCCGAGTAACGAGATATTGCGGGAGAAAAGCAGGCCGGGTATGGAATTTATGCTGATGAGCTGCATGCGGCTTATTGTCATCCAAGTGTGCTCAAGTTCCCGGATCATACCCCGGGCGGTGAGCAGTCCATTTAAGGCGCCAATTGAAACTCCCGAAATATATTTAAACCGCAGGCCGGCCTGAAACAGGGCTTTGATGACTCCTGCCTGGTAGGCTCCCTGGGCGCCGCCGCCACTGAGGACCAGGCCGATGGTTTTACGAGACTGGTTATGCTTTTCTATTTTCATCCTAGATGTCTGTCTTTGACCTTCTCGGCTTTTTTTAGGCGGGAAAGTAATTCGGCGGCTTTTTTGTCATCGGGGGTAAGTTCCAGAATTTCTTCGAGAAAACGGGTTGCTCTTGAACGATTGCCCAGTTGGTAGTAAATTTCCGCTAAGTTAAACAGGTTCTTTTTGTTTCGGGGGTCGCGCAGTCGCACGCGCTCTCCTAAATCGGCTGCCATGGTGAAGTTGCGGTGTTTTTTGAAAGCAACGGAAGCGACATAAATATAAGATATATCTTCCGGCGCTAGACTGATATATTGTTCGGCAAAATAGGCGGCAGTTTCATAGTCATGGCAGCGGAATGCGAGATTCACGATACCTTTGAGCAGTCTGGCATCGCGTATTTCGTGTTCCCGCATAGTGCGCAGGTATCTCTGTGCTTCTTCATAGTTGCCTGCTGACAGGGCTGCGCGGGTGCGTGATATTTTATCTACGATCTCAAGCGGAATCCGATCCGGTTTGTTATCTTGCTCCGCGCGAAACTCGATGCGCATTAACGACAGGTCATCGGTTAATTCTCCGTAGTTGGTAATAAGTTCATACATTCTGATCAGATCGCCTTGGGACTCTTCTACATGTTTGAGAAATAATTTTTCGTCTTCGTTTATGATACGCTGGTCATTCTGGTGTCCCATCAGCAGGTCATCGCGGCCATCAGAACCCAAAATACAGATATCCCCGGGAAGTAACTGGTAGGTGTTGACTATGAGCGAGCCGTCTAATCCCGGCGTTCCCAGTTTGCGGTAGTAGGGTGATTCTCCAACAAAAGAAGCTTTGCCATTGCGTAAAAGTACAGCGAAAGGATGTTCGGCGTTGATGAAGTACATAAGGCCGGTTTCGTTATCGACTAAACCCATGATGAGGGATATAAGCATTGAACCGTCGAAACTTTCAAAAACTTTCTGTAATTCAATAAAAGCATTTTTAAGCCAGCGTTCGGGATACATTTCGGCATAGTCAGAGCGCATTCTGGTGCGTTCAATAATTGATTGAAAGACCGCGCCCAATACCAGAGCGCCGCCAGCGCCCTGCATCGATTTACCCATGGCATCGGCGTTTATGAATACCGTGTATTCGTTCTTGCGCAGGGTTAGGTTATGCGCAATGCACATGTCGCCGCCAATGGCGTTTTTTCTCTGGCGAAATTCAAATTTTTTCTTCTGTTCAATATAGAAATCCACCACTACTTTTCTTGGTCGTGTAGTATTGATCATTAGCGGCTTTAGGAGCAAGGCCGTGAGGTAGTAATCGCCATCCTGTTGCAGCTTGAGTTTATTGACGACGTCAAGAGTGGCCTGCAGTTTCTGTGAGCTTTCGATGACAAGATTTTTTTCGTCTTGCAGGGAAAGTTCGGTGAGGATTAACGTGCGACGGCGCTGGTAATCTTTGTAACCGAGAAAATAGAGTACCGCGATATAGATAATCAACATCCCCCCTAACAGTTTAAAAGCTAAACTTTCGGATTCTATGGTCAGATGGACAAACATGGGGAATGTCCAGCCAAAGGCAAAGAGTAAAAAAGTGTGCTTGCTTGCTGTAAAGGTAAAGGCAGCAGCTCCGAGTACACCGGCTATCAGAGTATAAGAGACTATGATAGTTGCTTGGTCCTGGATTAAAGGGATTAAATCATAGAAACCGACGCCACAGATGGCAATAGCAATGGTAATTAACAAATTCATTAGGGTCATCTGCCAGCGGGTGTCAGTAAATTTATCTTCAAAAAAGAAGATAATGGTAGCAACAATAAATACCATCACAAGTTCGGTACCCAACCAGGGCAGAATGCGGGGCCAGCCGACTTCACCACTGATCATGTAATAGAAGAGGAGCAGCGCTCCTGTCAGACCAAAAATTGCCAGCCTTACGTTAGTAAAAAAATCGCGGGCCATCCGACGAGCCAGGTGCATTTCATAGCTTTCTTTAAGAACAGTTCGCAAGGTCTGTTGTTCAATTCTGTCAGGCACCTCAAGATCAGCGGGGATGGCCAGATTTGTCATGGGCTATTTTCTCGTTATGAGAACGTTTGACAACACAAAATCTATTTATTAATTTTCTCATAAAAATTAAATTATTTTTCCATTGTTTTCACGGCAGTGTTTTTCTACTGCCTCGGGTGAAGGGGCAACGTGCCAGATCAGGTTGCTGTGCAGTACCCCGCATGTGGGGCGGGTTAGAAAGCGAGCTGCGAAAAATATGATGCAGACATAGTCTGAAACTTACGATAATTTCAGCAAGCGAGGGCATTTGCCCACAGGGGAGAGATATGGCAGATGAAGAGTTGATGGAAGAAGACGAACTTGAAGGCGGCGAAGCCGCCGCGTTGCCGAGCGGTCGCTCTAAGTTGGTCACCATATTGATGATTGCTGCGGGTATTCTTGTTTTAGTGCTTTTGACCGTGCTCATATCTTATTTTGTGGCCAAAAACGTGCGTACTGCCAGCTATGAGATGCAGCAGAATATTGTTATCGCACCGGCGCCCCCGCCGTTGTCGATCTACAAGTTTCCCAAAGAGTTTCGCGTCAATACCGCCGATACAGAAGAAGGGGGGGGATATATCCAACTAATGATAAATCTCGGCTATGTTGGCGAAAACAAACAGCTTGAAGCAGAACTCTCTAACCGGAACGCCCAAATGATGCACATCATCAATATTCTGCTCAGCGGTAAACGCAAAGAAGAGCTTAACGGGCAGATGCAAAAACAGAATTTGGCAGAAGAAATCAAATCGCAGATCAATATGTTGCTGCGCGAGGGAAAAATTGAAGAGGTCTATTTCGAATCAATCGTCATCAGTTGATGGCGCATAACGGAGAAAGACATGGGTGACGGTTCATTATCTCAGGAAGAAATTGATGCCTTACTGATGGGCGCCGACGACATGGGGGGCGGGGGCGCCGACCCCTTCGCCGGTATGGGTGGCGGCGCACCCATGGGCGGGGGGGGATCTCTTTCTCCTGCCGAGCTTGAAATCCTGACCGACGGTTTCAACGATGCAATGAAGGTGGCCGGTAGTCAACTATCCGCTTTCCTAGATAATAAATCGGTATTGATCCAGTGTACCGGGATGGATGAGGCAGATGTCGGCGCGCTTGCCAAACAGATACAGCCAAACAGTATTGTAGTCTCTTCGTCAATGGGCAGCGCTAAAACGGCTTATGTCTTTCCTGTGGATCTCGCGCGACGCATCGCGATGATCATGATGGGCGAATCTTCTGAACCAGCTGAACTAAATGATGCCCACCTTTCTACAATTACAGAAATTATTAACAACCTTGGGTCGTCACTTTCCAACAGTCTTGGGGGTCGTTTTAACGACAACCTGATGCCCTCGGCCCCTGACGCTAAAAAATATAATGGACCCGGTGATGTGCCACAATTTGGCGACAGTAAGGTTATCCGCATCAGCTACAATTTCAATATCGAGGGTTTTCCTTCGGCGAGAATGGTGCAGTACATTGATTACAATGCTATGGCTCGCTGGGGTAAAAGCCAGAGCGGTTCCTCTTCTTCAGCGGGCGCCCAGGCGGCTAGTTTTGATCTGGATTTCGGCATGCCAGCTGGTGGCGGTGGCGGAGCGCCCAAAGGAGTGCCGATTAACCCAGTAAATTTTCCCAGCTTGCAGCAATCAGCGTCGGCAACGGCTGCCTTACCACCCAATCTTCAATTGCTACTTGACGTACAGATGGTGCTCACGGTCGAGCTGGGGCGCACTAAAAAGTACGTGAAAGACATTCTGGGCTTGGGGGAAGGATCCATCATTGAGCTCGATAAACTTGCCGGTGAGCCGGTTGATCTGCTGGTAAATGGCAAGCTAATTGCCAAAGGTGAGGTTGTGGTGATCGATGAAAACTTCGGCGTGCGGGTAACCGATATTGTTGGCCCGGCCGAACGACTATCAAAGATGTCCGGTGGCTGATAAGTCGGTATGTTCTTAACTTACAATAGAGGGCCGCTCACCTCAGGGAGCGATTTTTTTGTTTTTTTTGGGCGATTTGGGGGATGGTTTGGTACCTGTCAGGTTGTTCAGCAGAGAAACGGGGCGGGCAAAGCCATTATAAAACAGATTGGCCAGGGTTCTTGAAGTTTCTTCAATGGAAAACTTAGGGTTAACCGTAAATTCTGTAACCAGCTCAAAAATCGTTCCGAACAGGGCTAAGCTAATGATCCGCACTGGCATGGGGGGCAGTCGTCCTGAATCAATGGCTTTCTGCAGGTCTTCTTCAAGATCGTTTAAAAAAATATCCAGCTTGCCCTCACTGCGCAACTGGCGTAGGTAAGATTGGTTGCGGGAAAGAAACTGCATCAGCTTAGGGCGATCCGCCAGCACCTGGAAGAATGCCCTGAAGCTGTCAACAATCTTGTCGAGTGCGAAGTTGTAGCGCAGTCGGGCTGCCCGAATAGCGACACGCAAGTCTTGCATTAGGTCATTTTTAAGTTCTTCAAAAATTTCTTCTTTGCTCTGAAAGTAGTTGTAAAATGTACCAGCAGACAGACCTGAATCCCGGATAATGTCGCGCACGTTGGTGGCCTCAAAGCCTTTTTCACAGAACAGAGTAAAAGCTGCGTCAAGTATTAACTGCCGATTGACCTGCTTTGTCAATTCCCGGCGACCTTGGGCTGCTTTTTCGGTGTGTTTGGTCTTATGTGTTTTGTCTGTTGTTTTGTTGCTATTACTCATGTTCAGTAAAAAATTGTTTCAGCAGGTCGCAATAAAATCCGCAACCAGTTCTAGATCTGCGGTGGCTTCGGGTACCAGCGGGTGATAGACGGGCCAGACATGAGGCAGATCTTCCCTGACAATTAGCCTTACCCTGACCCCTGCCGCTTCTGCTTTTTCTTTGACCCGCAGGCCGTCATCGCGCAGGCATTCTGTTTGGCTTATTGTAATGCACAGTGGGGGCAGGCCATGGTAGTCGCCATATACCGGTGAAATATAGGGATTGGCTAGCTCCTTGACATCGGCGTACACCCCCTGTCCCTTGGCCAATAAGCCGGCAGTCAGGATATCGTCGCTGTCAGTGTTTTGGGTCACTGAAGGTGATGCGTGGGTAAGATCCGTATAGGGAG
>CALHRC010000108.1 GCA_938038265.1 uncultured bacterium | reverse complement strand
AGAACCATCCCCATAAAGAATAATTACCTTGTGATCTGGGCGGGCTAACTTAGCCCCTAAAGCAAAACCCGCCCCCACACCTAACGTACCAAACACCCCGGGATCTAACCAGGTTAACGGCCCCTGTGGCTTAAGGATATAAGAGCCGGTTGCGACAAAATCCCCCCCATCGGCCACTAAAATAGTTTTTTCAGGCAATAGGGGAGCTGCCTGCAGAAAAAAATCCACCGGGTTGATACGTTTCATTTTTTCCTGCGCTTGTTGGGCAATTTCAACCTCCCGGGCAGCCTCGCGTTCCGCTAAGCTCTGCCACCACGAGGCAATTTTTTGCCGCTCAACCGCAACTCCTTGCCGCGCCAATTGCAATAAAACCTCCCCGGGATCCGCCTGGATGGCTAAATTAGGCTTTTTGTTAAGGTATAAATCCCGACGCGACAAATTGACATTTACCTGAAAAGCGCGCCGGTTTAAGTGCGCCCCATAATGTAAGCGAAAATCGGCCGGCACCCCCAATAATAAAATAAAATCAGCCTCGCGTAAAGCCTCTTTGCGCTTGTGGCGAAATTGTCGGGGATCATCTGCCCCCAATAAGCCCCGCGCCATCCCCGATAAATATACCGGAACGTTAAGGGTGCGCAGCGCCTGGGCAATCTCATTAACCTTGCCTGCCTGCTGTACCACCTGGCTGCCGGCAATCACTAATGGTCGCTCGGCCTGCCGTAGCCGGCCAACTAAATTATCTAACTGTTGCACTGGGGCAACTATGGGTCGATAGCTAACCACGGAGGATTTTTCTATTACGGGCTTAAAATTCGCAAAGAGACGATTTACATGAAAACGCAAATAAAAACGTATGAGGCGCGCGACAAAAGTTTTTGCTTTAGGCAGCGACTCTTCATACCATGCACGGACAATTTTTTCATCATAAAGTAAATCTACCGGCAGCTCAACAAAAACCGGGCCGGGAACCCCCCGAACAGCCACCTGCCAAGCGCGCTGCAGCGTTGGCAGCAATTTTTGGAGCCGGGCTACCCGAAAGACTTGTTTTACGTTAGGTTTCATTAGAGCTAACTGGTCAATGTCTTGCAGAGAACCGCGCCCACGCAGCGCAGTGGCCGTTGCTCCCCCTAACAACAGCAGCGGCGTCTGTGCCATGAGAGCATTGCGCACCGCGGTAATGGTATTGGTCACCCCCGGCCCAGCCGTTACCACCGCCACCCCCGGCAAACCCTTAAGACGTGCCCAGGCATCCGCCGCAAAAACTGCATTGACCTCATGGCGTACATCCACCACCCGAATGCCTCTCTTTTTGCTCTCTACCAAAATGGGCGAAATATGCCCGCCAATTAACGTAAAAATAGTATCTATACCCTGGAGCTTTAAAAATTCCGCCACTGCCGCACCACCACTCATAAGGCCTGAAAAACAAAATAAATTTGGGCTTGTCAAGCTTTAAGAAAAAAAGGCTCACCCGCCTGCGCTGTGGCCAAGCACCACCCCCTCTAACCTTGCTAAGAGCCTGCCCAGCCAATCTTTAGTTCAGGAATTCCGTAACTTAAGGTGTGGATTGCCATACCGAAAAAAAACCTGTTCTTAGAATTCCTGAACTGTATAGGGAATTTCACACCAGAAGACCATCCCCCATGGGACATAATGTGGGTTTTTAAGTCACGAAAACCCCGCGCGGATACCATAACTATAGCAGAAAATAATACCTATCTAACGTTATATCGGCTTTAATAACTACCTCCCACCGACAGGGGGCGCCCCTGCGGGGGGCCGGCTTTTTTGTTCAGGAATTCTAAGAACAGGTAGGGAATTCCCCACCAATACCTGACATAATACCATAAGAAATTCATGGCAGTTACAACTTAATTGGACAATATGATAATGATTTAATATATTAAACTTAACAAGGTATGGGCAGAGCCCCAGTTTGGTTTTTATTATATGGCTTCTCTTCAGGAATAGCCAGTTGCCAGCCCGCGAAATCCCCCCTGCATAAGGAAAACAACATGGCCATAAACACCAATACCAATAATAAAGATAGCTTGCCACAATCCGAACAAGAATGGCAGCAAAGGCTTTCCCCGGAACGCTACTATATCTTGCGGCAAAAAGGCACCGAACGGGCCTTCAGCGGTGCGCTATACCACAACAAGCAAGCTGGTGAGTATTACTGCGCCGGTTGCGGGGCATTGCTGTTTCGCTCAGAGGCTAAATATGACAGTGGCAGCGGCTGGCCGTCATTTTTTGAGCCGGCGAGTGCGGATGCCATCAAGGAACACCTCGACACCTCTTATGGCATGATACGCACCGAAATTACCTGTGCCCGCTGCGGCGGACACTTAGGCCATGTTTTTAACGATGGGCCGCGCCCCACAGGGCTGCGCTACTGTGTCAATTCGCTCTCATTGGAATTTAAGCACCGGGCAGCCAACAACCCCTGATGGGGAATTCCCCATCAGGAATGCGACATAATACCTTTTTTAGTAACTAAAAAGGTCGGGCAACGTAAGTCAATCCACCCAGCGCTGTTTTTCTTTAGGGAAGGTAGCACGCAGCCCCTGCACTAAGGTTGCTTTGTCTTCTGCAGAAAGCCGCGCTTCAGGGTGCAACCATAGGTAAGAGGCTGGCGGCATAGAGCCTTCTTCTAATTCTTCGGCAGCTTCATCCCCCTTATTTTTTTTCTGTTTACCCCAAAGAGATATGTTAAAGTGCCGCCGGCCATCATGGACATGGTGGCGGATGAGCCACGAGATGGGGGCAATGTAGCTGTACCACGGCCAATTTGTTTCATGGCTGTGGCAATTTGCACAAGCACGCATAAATAATTCGCGCACTTGGTGATTGTGCCATTTAGGTTCGGATAGTATTGGCGGATTCTCTGCCGGCCCACCGACAGGGATGACTTGCAGCAATCCTACCAGTATAAGTACCATCATGATGGCTTTAGCAGAAAAAAAGCGCCCCATACTCACCCGGTTTTTTGCCCGCTTTGCTTGTAAACCATATTTGTTGCCGCCCAGCCAATCTTTAGTTCAGGAATTCCGTAACTTAAGGTGTGGATTGCCATACCGCAAAAAAACTCTGTTCAGGAATTCCGTATCTGAAGGGAATTCTCTACCTAAAGATGTGACATAATGCAGGTTTTTGAGTCACTAACAAGCCCTGCGGGGGGATGTATGCTGCCTTTTGTGCTTCAGAATTCTAAAGAGGGCCATTAGCTACCCATGATAGAAAATGCCCTATGGGTAACACAATCCCCCAAGAGACATAATATGGCGTTGGGGACTAACTAAAAGTACCTCACAGCTTGAGTTTATTTTTCCATTTTACATTGATGCGCCTGCCTGAAACATGGCCCATGATGGTCGCTGCACCAACGGTAGAAAAAATTTACCATACCCCTCTTTTAGAGCTCATACACCATGCCCATGAAGTCTCTTTACAAAATCCCCTGCCCTTACTCAAGGCAAAACTTTTATCGGTCAAAACTGGCGCCTGCCCTGAAGACTGTGCTTACTGTGCCCAATCCGTCCATTACAAGACCAGGATAGAAAAACACCCTCTATTACCTACCCAAGAAGTATTAAATGCCGCTCGGCAAGCTAAGGCAGAAGGTGCCCAGCGTTTTTGTTTAGGTGGTGCTTATCGCCAGGCGCCCACGGGTGAATCTTTTGAACGCTTATTAGAAATGGTGCGGGGTATTCGTTCATTAGGTTTAGAGCCTTGCTGCACCTTGGGGATGTTAACGCCAGAACAAGCCCGCCGGCTCAAACAAGCAGGATTGCATGCCTATAATCATAACTTAGATACCAGTGAAAATTTTTACGGCAAGGTGGTCACCACCCGTACGTATGCTGAGCGCTTAGAAACCTTAAAAATTTTAGCACAAGAAAATATCGCTATCTGTTGCGGGGCTATTATTGGCTTAGGTGAAGCAGAGCAAGATCGTATTGATTTTATTGCAACTTTAGTATCACTACCTAAGGCCCCTGAGTCTATTCCATTAAATTTGTTAACACCAATTGCAGGCACTCCTTTAGGTGAGCAAAAGTTAGGTAATGCAGAAAAAATAGCTCTTTTGCGGCTAATTGCCACTTGCCGTATTTTTTTTCCAAAAAGCTCAATTCGTCTTGCAGCCGGACGCAACCAACTAAGCCTAATAGAGCAACTATTTTGTTTTTTTGCTGGTGCCAATTCTCTTTTTATTGGCGAACGATTACTAACAGCTGACAATATTGCGCAAGAAAGCGACACTTCTTTATTTAGATTATTAGAAAAAGCCGATGTCTCTTGAAGAGCGCTACCGCCGAGATTTAGTTAAACTCAGGCAACAATACCTTTGGCGACAAGCACAGGTCTATGATGGCAATGATTTCATTTCTAACGATTATTTGTCCTTAAGATATTACCATCCTTATTTACAATTTCTTAAAACAGCGGATAAGTTACCGGCTACCGGCAGTAGTGGTTCGCGCTACTTATCGGGTTTTCATGCGGCTTTAGCTGAATGCGAAAGTATGCTTGCCGGCTTTTACAGCGCCAAACAAACTTTTCTTTTTCCAGCGGGATATTTAGCTAACATTTCGGTATTCACTACTCTTTGCAGTCCTGATGACATTATTCTCTATGATGAATTATGTCATGCCTCTATAAAAGACGGCATTCGTTTAAGCCAAGCTAAAGCATATCCATGGCGTCATCTTGATCTAAATGACTTGCAGAAAAAAATAAGTCGTTTACGTAAGCCTAACGGTAACGTATTTATTGCTAGTGAGACTATTTACTCTATGGATGGGGATTGCATAAATTTGTTAGAGACTCTCTCTCTATGCGAACATGAAAATGCCTGGCTTATTTTAGACGAAGCCCACAGTGTGGGTCTGTTAGGTCCGCAGGGCAGAGGCTTAGCTTATGGTACGACATCCCCTCATTTGCTTTGTGTGATGGTCGGCTTTGGTAAAGCTTTTGCTTTAAGTGGTGGGGCGCTACTTTTTTACAATACTACGGCAGCAGAATATTTTGCCCAAAAAGCCCGTCCCTTGGTATATTCAACGGCACCATCCCCCCGTTTTTGTAAGCAAATAACTTTAGCGCATTATTTCTTTTTAGAATGGCATAATACCCTGTATAGAGAATTAAAAGACAAATTACATTATTTTGTCAACTGTGCTCAAAATGCTGGTTTTGGTATTAGCAACCTACACCCCATTCAAATTATTAAAATGAATAGCCGAACCAAAGCTTTACAATTAGCTCATTTTTTACAGCAACATCACATTGCCACCAAAGCCATTGTACCCCCGACGGTGAGAGCTGGTCGTGAGCGGCTGCGACTAATTGTACATCGCGAAAACAAGGAAAGCGAAATAAAAAATCTTTGGCAGCTCATCACCCAATTTCAAGATAACAACTTGTGAAAGTTATAGATCCCCACTCTTCTTTTTTTATTACAGCAAACCACACAGGTGCTGGTAAAACTTTGCTTTCTTATTTAATTTGTCGTCGCTATGGCCAAACGTATTTTAAACCAGTAGAAAGTGGTACGCCTAATGATAGTTCACAAATAAAATCATGGGGGGATGTCAAAGTTATGCCATCGCTCTACTCATTTGCGCCCGAGGCGCCACCTCATTTTTTAGCCCAACAAGAAAAAAAGAAAATAACAATAGCAAATATTATGTCACATCTGCCAGCAAGGCCCGTGGTGCTTGAAAGTGCCGGTGGTTGGTTTTCTCCCCTCAACGATACAGAAACTATGGCTGATTTAGCCTTGGCATTGCGCCTGCCAGTTTTAGCCGTTATGCGCTGCTATTTAGGCAGCATTAACCACGCTGTGCTAACCTTAGAAGCCATTTTACAAAGCAGGCTACCTATAGCGGGTTATGTTATCAATGAGGAAGATACTTATGGCATGGGTAATTTTTTACAGCACCGTTTTCCCGAGCTGCGCTGCCTTGCCCAATTACCTACACTAACTCCTAATTCACTTAAAAATTTTATCTTAAACTTATGAATGAAATTTGGCATCCCTTTACTCGTTATTCTGTAACCCATGAGCCCCTTTTTCCAGAGGTGATTAAAGCTAAAGGCGCCTATCTTTACTTAAGAGACGGGCGGCGGCTTTTTGATGCTATTTCCTCATGGTGGACTATTATACACGGGCATGGCAACCCAACCCTTAGAAAAGCAGTGGAGCAACAACTAAAACAATTAGATCATGTCATTTTCGCTGGCTTTACCCACACAGCGGCTGAACAACTGGCCACAACTCTAAGTAAATTAACTAAGTTAGATCGAGTCTTTTTTAGCGATAATGGCTCCACTGCCGTAGAAGTGGCTCTTAAATTAGCCATCCAATTTGAATATAATAGCAAGGGCAGGCGAAATACCATCTATGCCTTAGAACAGGCATACCACGGCGATACCTTTGGCGCCATGTCAGCAGCAGGAGAAAATCTGTTTTCCCGCCCTTTTAAAAAATATATGTTTCAAGTCAAAAAATTACCAATTCCGATAAAAAAAAATTACCCTGTAATTAAAAATCTTTTCAAAAAAATTAGCCGCGAAAAACCATTAGCTTTTATCTATGAGCCTTTAGTGCAAGGTGCAGGGGGGATGCTCTTTCACGATAAAGATATTCTAAACGAAGTGCTATATTTTTTTCGCCAAAATCAATCCCTGCTGATTGCCGATGAGGTCTTTACGGGTTTTTATCGCACAGGCAGTTTTTTAGCCTCAGAGCAACTCGCCATCCGCCCTGATATTCTCGCTCTTGCCAAAGGTATTACTGGCGGCTTTTTACCATTAGGTGTGAGCATTACCCACAGAGATATTTTTAACGCTTTTCGCGGCACTGGCAAAACTTTTTATCATGGCCATTCTTACACTGCTTATCCTGCAGCTTGTGCGGCGGCGGTCGCCAACCTAACGCTGCTTTCAACTGACTCAACGCAAAGCAAGATGCAAAAATTACACCACCAGCTCGCCAACCTCGGACAAGAGATATCCCAATTAGCCGGCTATTACAACATACGTCATTTAGGTGGCATTTTAGCTTTTGAAATTGGTCAAGGTGGTGGGGGATATAATGACAGCCGGCGTGACCGGCTGTACGATTTTTTTATCCAGCAAGGGATACTCTTGCGCCCCTTAGGGAACACTGTCTATTTGGTGCCCCCCTTATGCACAGAAAAACGTGAACTGCAAGGGGTGTTAGCCGCTTTACGTAAGCTTAACCATCCACCCCAATGATATGCACCACATTGGTAGTAGCTGACCCCCCGATATTGAGCGTCGCCACTCGCTTAGCACCGGCAACTTGGTAATCACCCGCCTTGCCAGTGACTTGCCGCCAAGCGTCGAGGATTTGCCGGGCACCGGTGGCACCAACGGGATGACCCGCGCCAATTAACCCCCCTGAGGGATTAAAAGGCAATTTGCCGCCAATTTTAATGTCACCCTGTTCAATGGCTTTCCAAGCTTCACCGGGAGCTGTTAAACCAAAGTGCTCAATAGCTGCATATTCAGAGGTGGTAAAGCAATCGTGGGTTTCTACCGCATGGATATCTTCTGCTCCTTTGAGACCGGCGCGCCGGTAAGCATCGAGAATTGCCTTACGCGTTGCCGGCAGGATGTACTCACCTTTTTTCTTCAGCTCGCGCGCTTCTTCCGCCTTATCGTCAAATAACAAGGGCGCCGTCGCATGCCCCCACCCCATAATGTAAGGAATTTTCTCTAAAGAAATGTCATGACGTTTGGCGTACTCGGCAGCATATTTTTCTGAGGCAAGAAACAGGGCGACTGCCCCGTCAGTTACCTGCGAGCAATCGGTAATACGAATCATACCACCCACGGCCATGTTAAATTCACCGCTGGAGCAGGCATGTTGCTTGTTCATATACCAATCGCGGGTCTGCGCTAAAGGATTGCGTTTGGCATTGTCATAGTTAATGGCAGAAATTTCTGCTAAATATTCATATTTTAAGCCATAGAGTTCCTGGTAAACATCCCCCAATTTACCAAATAATTTTGGGAACGGAAATTGTACTCCTTTAGCTTCTTTTTCATACCAAGCTGCAGTACCTAAAAAATCACCGCCGGTTTTAGAATCCACCGACTTCATGTACTCCACACCGATGACCAGCGCTAAGTCATAGTGACCCGCTTCAATTTCCGTGCGGGCAGCCAGTGTGGCTATCGCACTTGAAGCGCAGGCCGCCTCATGGCGGGCAGTGGCAATACCACGCAGGTCTTTATGGTAGTTGATGACCATGGCCCCCAGGTGGCCCTGCATATTGTAGAGCTCGGCAGCAAAATTACCAACGTGCGCCGTTTGAACTTCTTTGGGTTCAATGTCAGTTGCTGCAAAAGCACCATCCATTACTTCTAGAAACAGCGCATTTAAGTGTTTGCCTTCTTTCGACCAGTTGCGGGCAAAATCAGTTTGGTAACCACCTAATATATAAACTCTTTTTGACATACCATTCTCCTTGGATTATCTTCCGTTAAGGAATTTCGTGATATCGCGTATGCGGCACAGTTTTCCTTCGGGTAGTTTTTTAAGACTATCGGGTACCGGCAGACCGGCTTTTTCAATGAGCGCAACAGTAGCTTGGGGGCCACCGAAAAGGTCAACCCAGCCCGAAGCAGGCAGCCACGAAAAACCAAAGCTCATCACCCGGTCGATGCCGTGGATACCATCTTCAACTGGTGTCACTTCGCCAATGCGGTGAAAGCTATAAGAGACATAACCCAAGATAAAATGACGCACGATCTCTGCCTCCTCGCCAGTTGCATTTTTTAGGACGTCGATCGCGGCAGCATAGCGACCATCGTGGATATTGGTTTTCATCTTTTCAACCCAGTCAATTTTAATTTTTTCTTCGGGGAGAAACTGCATGGTTTTGGTATCCAACACTAACTTATTTTTATTTTCATCGCGGTTAAAAAAACCACCTTTGCCGCGGGCCTTACGCCCCAGCATACCAGCGTCAATCATCTTCTGCATGTAGGCCGGCATTTTGTAGGTCTCAATGCGCTCGTCTTTAACATTGGCATAGACGTTATCCACAATGGCTTTATGGACATCCAGCCCCACTAAGTCAATGGTAGCTAACGGAGCCAGCGCCCGGCCGGTGTAGGGACCGAGCAGATAGTCAATTTTGGTAACTCCATATTTTTCCGCATAAATGGCAGCTTCATTGAGAAACTGAAAACCAATGCGGTTGCCGGCAAAAGCGGGCACATCGTGGGTGATGATATTCACCCGGCGCAAAACTTTTTCACAGAAATCAGCCACAAAGGCACGGGTGGCAGACTCTACTTTAGTATGAAAAATCAGTTCATTGGCGGGCAATTTTCCGGGGGGATTGTAAAAATGGGTCCCCATAAAATGCTTTTGAAAATCTTCGCTGCGCCCCTCAGCCATTTTGTGGATAGACAAACCAGAGGAGACGGTAGAGACAATACAGCCAGCTTTGCGCACTTTTTCAACGCGGTCAAAAAATTCTTTTTTAATGGCCATGTCTTCAGCTAAACCTTCAAAAATCCAGTCACAGTCAGGCAGCTCTTTTTCTAAATCCTCATAGCTGCGAGCGGTAAGGTACTGTTTTAATACATCACTGCGTGCTTGGCCAATAGCAGCCTCAATCCCCGCTTGGGCTTTTTCTAAAGAACGGGCAAAATAAACACAGTGAATGTTTGCCTGGGCAAAAAGGCCACCCGATAGCGAACCCATATTACCACTGGCACCTAACACAGCGACTTTTTTAATTTCTCTCATGTGATCTTCACTCCTTGAAAAAACTCAAATTCAATAATACAAACATATCTGGCCTGCTGAAAGCCGCAACGCGCTAACCTATTGTTCCACCGGAAGGATAACAAAAACGCAGTTATGACCAACGTTCTAAAGCAGCAAAATATATGCTGCGCAATTCCTTCACTTGGTCGGGATCTAACAATTAAATAGGTTGACAAGTCGAAAATCATCAACGCGTTTAGGGGTTCTCGATAACCATATACGCCAAACTCTTGGTAGGGAAATCCACACGAGCAAGCAGCCAACAGCTGGCATAAAGCAAATTTTTAGTAACGAACAAGCCTTTGGGGGGAGATAAACTGCCTTGTTCAGGAATTCCTTAACTCATGGGGAATTTGCCACCAGCAACCATTCCTATGGGTGAGCAAAAGCCTGACAAGGCTTAGGTGTGGGGAGTATGAAAGAACAAATCATTTTTTCCGATTGACAGGGTAACTCAATTCTCTACAGTAACCGACCCCGTTGGGGTTGTAGCTCAGTAGGTTAGAGCATCCGCCTGTCACGCGGAAGGCCGCGGGTTCGAGCCCCGTCAACCCCGCAATAGTCTTCAGTACAGTAATTCCAAAAGATGAAGCAGATGGCGACAGGGTCGGCAACCGGCACAAAGCAGGTTTTTGTTGCTGACTTTCGGAAGAGACCGAAGGCCGCCATAGAGAAATACCGCGCAAAACTACTATAATACACATTTTAGTGACCCAAAACGGTAGTATTGTGCATGGGGGATGGTTTCTTGGTAGGGAATTCTCTAACCAAACAGGGTATGCCTCACCCCTGTTCAGGAATTCCTGAACAAGATGGGAGCCCTGTTACAGGGAATGCTTGGGTGGTTAGGGCATAGGGCACAACTGCCAAAAAAAGCTTGTCGCTTTTAGTAAAATATGAGAGTTATCCAATTAAGAAACTCATGGATCAGACGAAGAAACAGTCCACGATGAAAGCCAAAACCAAAAAAAAGAACGATATCTTTATTGTCGAACTTGACGGACCAATCAAATCAGGCATGGAATTCGATCTAGCCGATGAGCTTGAAGCCTGTCTGCACCAGGCAGAAGTACCTAAAATTATTGTGGATATGAAAAAAGTACCCTTCATCAATTCAGCTGCGTTGGGCATATTTCTCAATATTTATAAGGAAGTAGAACGGCGCAATGGTCGCTTTGGTCTCTGCTCCATCAGTAGCGATGTCGATAACCTGCTTGAAATAACGAAACTGAGTTCCGTACTGGAAGTATTCAAAAACCAGGATGACGCGCTAGATTCGATAGCCGACTGACGTGTTTTCCCGCGCGCCCGCGCATACTTTTTATCGCTGGTATTTTTTCTATTTTATTCCTTTGGGTTTTATGGTGCCCCGCATGGGTTCGTTTGTCTATCACGAACTCGCGGCGGTTCCCGCCGGAATTCTGTTTCTAACTGCCCAGATCGCCCTGCCCTTAGGCGCATTTCTCTCAGGTCTGGCCTCTGACTTCAGCGGAAAGTTTCGCAGCCTGCTATTGGTTCAGACACTGGGAGTCAGCGCCTGTCTATTGGTTCTGACATCCCCCCCGCTCAATGCCACTTCAATACTAATCACATTTTTTCTGCTGCACCTGGCATCGGGTGGCGTCAACCCCCTAGTCAGCACCGGCTACCTGCAAAGCGGACTGCCCGGCGACAAATTCGCCCATGCGCGCATGTATGGTACAGCCGGTTTTATGCTGGTCAACCTGCTGCTTATCGCTCTGCCGCTATCCCATTCAGGCGCCTTGCAGACAGCCGCATTTCTATTTGCCATTTCCATTATCTTTGTCTGGTTTCTGCCTAGTGCCAGAAAAGAAATTATTCTGCGGGTCAAACCCGAAAAAAGCGCTGTCTGGGCACTCATAACTTCGCGGCATTTTTTGCTGTTCCTGGGTCTCATGATCTGGTATAATTTTCAATTTATTGCAGCTGAAACGGTACTCAGCGAATACCTGACTGGAAAAAAAATTTTTGTCGGCTGCTACAGTATGGACGCTTTGGCTGTCGCCTGGACATCAGCTACATTCATCGAAACTCTTTTCTTTCTCATTGCTCCTAAATTGATGAATTATGTTTCATCACTCTCACTATTGGCTCTAAGTTTCGCCTCAGGATTTTTAAGGTACCTTCTGTTAATTGCCAGCAATGACCCACTCGCCATCGCTCTCGGCCAGGGGTTACATGGGCTGCATTTTGCCCCCGCCTATCTCGCCTCAGTTTTATATACCCGCGAGAAAGCTCCCGCTGTTTTACTGGCAACCGCGACTGCTCTGACACAGCTGTTCAGCCGGGCGATTGGCGGTGGTGTGGGTGGTTTTCTCTTTGGGGAACTCGCCCCAACGTCCATAGAAACGGTATTCTTGCTCAATGCAGCTGCAGCCGCAGCAGGATGGATCTTCTTGATTTTGTTTCGCCGCACCTATGGAAAACAGCAATCTTTTTAAATAACCTCTGTAAAACCAGGAGAGGCTTCCGAAATTCCTGAAAAACTCTCGCCGAACTTATGCAGAACTTTGTTGGCTCTGCCGATATACCTGGTAAGAAGATGCGTTCTCTGCTCATTATAGCCGCCAGTGGCGTACTGGCGATGGCAACAGCTTTTACCGCGACAGAGGTTCTCTTTCAACCAGACTGGTCGCGCTATATCATCAGGGTTGATCGCGAGCTTGAAACCCCAGAGAGAGAATTAGGAAAAAGCCAATCTATTAGAGCATCCGCGCATGAAGCGGTATTACTTGGCGCTAGCCGGCCACTCGAAGCTTTCCCTGTCGATAATACCCGGCTGCTGAGGGATATACTGGCGGTAAACCCAACCTTTGCTGGTGAATACTCTATTTTTCTGCAAAACCTACCTTTGAATCGCGCCAGATTTTCCGGCAAAACCTACTATGCCGGTATCGATATCCCACTGCGCGGCACCAAAGGCCTGCTGGCGATTCTGCCCCTGCCCTGGGAGCGCAACCAATATGCCGCCCTTTCGGATGAAGAATATATCTCGGAAGCGTATGAGTCCAATCGCCTCAGGTCGGAATATCGCAACTCACCGGCCCCCGAACAATATACCGGGCTTATTGTCGATATGCGCGGCATCGAGTTCCGTCCCGCTTTAGCACCGCGGATTTTCAGCGAAGATGGCCGTCTGATTTACGGGCCGGAATTTCTCAGCCGGCGCGCTGGTATTGAACGCGGCATAGCGGGTTATGCCCGCTCGCTGTCTGACACTGAGCTGAAAGCCCGCACCGGAAAACGACCACTACATATAGTTGCTCTGGAATCGATGGGCCATTACCGCACGGATGCTGTTATCGCCGAAGAGGATGCCATGAAAATTTTTGATCATCCTACCACGCTGAAAAATCTCAGGAAAGCTAAAGTAGTCTTTCTGATCCCGTAAAATTTTACTTTAATATTTGCCACCATCAGTTACATATTTGCCCTTGGGTTGAAACGCATAGGTTTGCCATTTAAAAATTTATGTAAAATATTTTGTTGTGAAGAGATTCCTTAAAAAGTAACCACCCAGCTATTCTAGAGGAGTGGGCTAAACAACAGACTGGTAAAAAAGTGGATATTTTTCTACTTAAGAGCAACAGCGCAGGGACTATAAGTTTTTTTAGTTACCCAAACTTGCATTATGTCGCATCGTAGCTTTGTGCTCTGGCATTTCCTATCGAAATGGGGTATTGCCCAGCACTGTTCAGGAATTCCTGAACTAAAAGCAGGCAGAAGTAGCAGAAAGCCCGGCAAGCCTGAGCCGAGTTCGAGGGGGTGTGTTAGCAGGCGCCAGCTGGTTGCCCGACAGGACAGCCGAGCTGCAGCGAAGGGACACTTTTGATTCGGAATTTCTCAACAAAACGCTGGCTTACTGCCGTTGCATTACGCCATCGCAGCATTGATTGGGTGGTTGCGCCAACTGCGATACCTAAACCTGATTGACGCCGGCAAGCAATACCTGAGCAGAAGCCACTATGTCAATCGTGGAAAAAGCTGGGGGGCACAAGGCTATTCTGGCAATTATTGTAGCGGCCTTGGGATATTTTGTTGATATCTATGACCTGGTTCTGTTCAGTATTGTACGTGTGCCATCTCTTACGGGACTGGGCTACACTTCAGATCATGAGCTGAAATACTATGGAGAAATCTTGCTGAGTTTTCAGATGGCTGGCATGCTGCTTGGCGGTATCTTATGGGGGATATTAGGCGATAAGCGTGGCAGACTCTCGGTTCTCTTTGGTAGTATTTTTCTCTATTCACTGGCAAACTTATTGAATGGCATTATCCCCAACACAAATGAGGATATTTTACTTAACGAAATCAACTTGTATGCCGCTTTGCGCTTAATTGCAGGTATCGGGCTGGCAGGAGAGCTGGGGGCGGGTATTACCTTAGTTAGCGAGCTGATGCCTAAAGAAACCCGTGGTTATGGTACCATGATAGTGGCCGGCACTGGTATTTTAGGGGCAATTCTTGCGGCACTAATTGGGGATTTACTAAATTGGCGCTGGGCCTATATCATCGGCGGCCTGATGGGTTTTGCTTTGCTCATTATGCGCATTGGCGTCTATGAATCAGGTATGTTTGATAAAATCAAAGAAGAAACCTCGGTAAAAAAGGGAGCCTTTATTCATTTGTTTACCTCGAAAGGGCGTTTTGTTCGTTTTTCCGCCTCGATCATGATCGGCCTGCCCCTGTGGTTTGTCGTCGGTAATCTAGTCACTTTTTCCCGCGAATATGGCATGAACCTCGGGGCGCTGGATGAAATCAATCCGGGTTACGCTATCTTATTTACCTACCTCGGACTCGCCATAGGTGACTTTGTTTCAGGCGGGTTAAGCCAGTACTTCAAAACCCGCAAAAAAACCGTCTTTGCTTTCTTGACGCTCAATCTAATAACCATAATTGTTTACCTCAATTCCCGAGAGCAATCCCTCACATACTACTACACTCTGTTTACCATACTTGGATTTATGAATGGTTACTGGGCTGTGTTCGTTACGATTGCGGCAGAACAGTTCGGCACAAACCTCAGAGCAACAGTAGCAACAGCCGTACCTAACTTCGTGCGCGGTGCGGTGGTGCCCATCAATACCACTTTTAGCTTTATTGCTTCGTTATTTGTGAGCGACAAAACCGATCTCACAGGTATGATTCCCGCAGCGTATATCATCGCCGCTGTCGTGTTCATTATCGCCTTTGCCGGTCTCGCGCTATTGCAGGAAACCCATGGCAAAGATCTGAACTATTTAGAGCAAATATAAGACAGTTAAAATAATTTCATGGGTTCCAAATGCCACAGGCGAAAACCAGCTTTCTCTATTTCTTGAAATGACCAATCTTGCGGAACATTAGGTTTTTGCTTACCTGCTATAAAGAAGAGTGAAGCGCGCAACTTAGCCTGTGGGTGGTATTTTACAATTAGTTTTCCCTTTTTTAGCGACAGGGCACGAAATTCACAGCCCGGCAGCATATGCGAAAGACTACCGGCAAAAGTATATGGGGTTGTCTCAAAATGTAAAAAGACTAAGGTTTGAAACGGCTTTAGGGATACAATAGTGCCGCCACGGTAGAATTTTGCTTGCGAACGTTCAAACCAGTTACCCGGCGGCAAGGCAATTCGCTCTTCTCGCGGGGTAAGATTCGCTGCGATATAATAATCTCGTCCTGGAACGCTGACATCCGCTCTGAGTAAATTATGATAAAAAAGAATTCTTTTTACTGTAACAGATGGTGCGGGGAAAGAAGAATAATACAAGGCGCTTTCTTCAGGCGTGTAGTCGGCAATATCATCGGAGGTAAAAACTAACGAACCCAAAATTCTATTTAAAATGAATAATGTCTCTTTTTGGGTAAAACTTAAATCATGGGTTTTGGCTTGACCACTGCGCCGCTGGGAGCGCAAAATAAATACATCGGGGTCATTGCGAAAAAATATATTGTTTTGGTGAGAGCGGCCAATGGTACTGGTGAGCGAATTGATTGTCGAGACTCGCTCACGATAACGCACAAAACGCAATAGCTTATTCTCCCATTGCAGATCGACATCACTGCCAATGCGACAATAATCAACTAAGCCGGCAGCCTGCATCAATGGCACCCCACAGCCTAAAATCTGGTGTTTGCCACAGAGCCGCCGCAGCAATTCCATAGCCTCGTGCATGAGCTGCCCACGGCTCTTGCCGTTTCTGGGAAACAGTGCTGCCGCATAGAGAAAATCTAATTTTACCATATCAAAATGCCATTTCTGAAAGACCGTTTCAAAAACTTGTTTCAGATAAGCCTGAACATCGGCTCGTTGCCAGTCAAGGGCATAAAACGTATAACTCCACAGTGGATTAAATCCAGCCTTGGCAGGTCGTCCCTTTTCATCGCGTAAAATCCATTCAGGATGCTCTTTGAACAACAGAGATTTTTTCTCTACAATAAAGGGGGCCAGCCACAGCCCGGCCTTATAGGACACACCATGAATTTTATTAGCCAACGCTGCCATGCCGGAAGGGAATTTTTTATTTACCACAAGCCAATCCCCCACCGCATGTTGCCAACCATCATCAATTTGAAAATAGTCAAGGGGGATGTTTCTATCAGAGTAGGATTTCAAAACCCGAGTTAGTACTTCTTCACTAATATCCGTATAAAAATTATACCAGCTCGTAAAACCTGTGGTTGGCTGTGGTTTTAGAACAGGTAGCCCTAAAGCTTTTGCATAAGTCACAATTACTTTCTCTTTATCACCTTCACTTAAAAATAGCGAAAGTACTGTCATGCCCTGTTTTAACTCGACGCCTTCCAAATCAACGCTGGCAATCAACCGGTGGCTTTTGTAATCATACGCTAAAATGGTATGCGCCCGGTGTTCATTTAAAGAACCAATGAACTTAATTTCATCGCCAAACCTAAAATAAAGATAACCAAACGAATAAAGCGGCGCGCGTGGCTGGTAAAAATGGCTATCACCATAGGGCGCTAAAAAAGGACGGGCTAAGGCACGCAGTGGCTTTATCTCTTCTTCAGGGAAAAACTCCCGGCTGTCAGTCCAGCTCTGGTAACCATTGCAAAAAACCGATTCAATAGCAGCATCATCTAACGAAAAAATAAAGTCAACCGTAAGAGGAACTACCGGCTCTGCTTGTTTGAAAAATGCCGACAGCACCCGACCCTGGCGAGCTTTCGTCTCTGTAAAACGTAACAGACCCTCTGCATCAGGGCCGGCATACTCCCGACCTGTTTTGGTTTGGATATACACTTCTTGCAATTCAATCATAGTTCATGATGGTACATCCCCAAAACAAGACAAGTCTTTTTTAAACCATATACCAACAGCTATCTGGCCATTGTTAGCTTAGCAATTTCTCGTTCAGCATAAGTTAACCACTCTAATTCGGCGCGTACCGCCCTGAGTCCATACTCTAAAGTCAGAGAGCGAAATATCCACCCGGCTTGTTGGCTTACCTGTAGGGTCTCTGCTAATTGCTCAAAGGTCCGCTGCAAACTCTGGTTTTGTAAGCGTTGCTGTGATAGATGGGCTAACACGGTATCTTTATCTTGCGGCTGCGCAAAAAATAATTTGAGTAGCAATTCATTGCGAATGATTTCAGCAGCAGGGGGGATGGCTAACCACTCCCGCAAAACTTGCCGTCCCTTATTAGTAATACTATAGGGGTAGCGAATTTTGTCACCCACCGGCTGTTCTTCCGCTTGCACTAAACCTTCCTCTTCCATCTGTTTTAAGGTAGGATAGATCTGCCCAAAACTTTCACTCCAGAAATAGACTAAAGAGCTATCCATCTTTTTTTTTAATTCATAACCTGTTGCCTTGCCCTCTAAAAGCAAGCCTAACAAGGCATAGCGGGTTTTGTTTTCTTTGTTCTTTTTAGTTGTTTCCATGTTTTCTCCTTAAATAGATTTTTTAAGATAACCAATTGAGTGCCAATAAAAGAGCGGCAACAGGCTTCCAAAGGAGCTGCTCTTTTTTACTACGCGAAATAAAATTCATGACAGTGACCATAGCAGCATCAGCAGTAACAGCATATTGCAGGCTCTTTACAGACAGACCTCCTAAGGGTAAAACCATCCACCCGCAACATGTAAATTGACAGCGGCAGACGACAATAAAAGTATCAAGCCCAAAGTGCTGGCAATTCTGAATTTTAACAGCAACTTGCCCGCCCCAAGCAGCGCCCAAAAGCAAAGCCAACTGGAACAACGCGCGCCCAGCAAAGAGAGTTGCAGAAGGTATAGCCAGGATAGTCATTGGCAGCCCCTCATTGGTTGTTGTTTGTTAACCAAAGGCGAACACATATATCTCAAAGATATATCAAGAAGATATATCGTCAAGTTTTTTTGTAAATTTTCAGCTTTATCCCCACCCAACTATTTTGGGGTTTGGGGTAAGGCTTGGTTTAGCACCAGGCTTGAAGTGTGTATTCTGCTGGGGAATTCTCTGTGATGTACTATATTTTGTATAAAGATATATTCAGTATTATGGGTTAAGGGCGCGCCTATGCTGCCCATAAAAGCCAGCGTACTGTTGGGTGTTTGTTTTCCCATTACCTTGGTAA
>CALHRC010000107.1 GCA_938038265.1 uncultured bacterium | reverse complement strand
GGTACCCACGTTTATATAGCTCTACAGCACGACGCAGATCGCCGTCATCGGGCAGTTCAAAGGGCTGCATCTTGCGCGAAGCGACGTCTTCATAGTCGCCTAATTTTTCTGAAAGGCGTGACTTCTCATAAGCCTCTTCTTTTTTTTGCAATACGTAATAGACGCCACCGGCGACTAATAGAGCAATAAGTATAAATACGGGTACCACAATGAGCCAGCGGATACCCGCTTCGCGTAGGGGTTGGTATTCTTCTCGCGCTGGTTCTGACAGTTCTTCCAAACCGGTAATGCGATTGGCCATAGTACTACCCTTGAATATCGGCTAATTTCTTTTTTTTCTTGCAATTTTTGGTTTAGTGAGCACGCGGGCACTCCGACGGCCAGGATAGCCTGCCATTTTTCGTTCTCTTAGTACAGGAAAAAGAAAAAAATGAAAAATATTAGGCCGAAACTTAGGCATCCAGTTTCGGCATAAGGTACATCCTGCACCCCAAAAACATCGGGCTTAGCCCATGTTGCAGTGCGTGCCCAGCCACTTCACAATAAAGACTTATAGCAGCCATCGAGAACACCATTGATAAAACGACTGGCATCGTCTTCAGCATATTCCTTGGCCAGGCGGATTGCCTCATCGATGACTACTTTGGGAGGTATTTCATCGGCTAAGTACAACAATTGCGCCATCGAAATCCGTAAGATCGATTTATTGACCACCGAAATGCGGTCAAAATCCCAATTACGTGAAAAATGTTTAATTTTCTCGTCAATTTCATTGAGATGCTCATAAGTTAAGCCAATGATTTTTAAGGCGAATTTTTTTTCATCTTCAGGCACCTGGAAATCAATCCAATCAAATTTTCCAAGATCATCAATGCCCCGCTGTTGGAAATCACTTTGGAACAGGGCCTGCATGGCCAATATGCGCGCCCGGTGTGGTTTCATTTCAGATGCCAGCTAGGCGAAACACAGACAATACTTCGAGCAGCGCACTTGCTGCCTCGCTACCTTTATTGCCGCTTTTCAATCCGGCCCGGTTCATCGCTTGCTCCACCGTATCGGTGGTAAGCACCCCAAAGATAACCGGTTTGTTATACTTTACCGAGAGATTCATGATGGCCGATGCCACAGGGCCGGCCACATATTCAAAATGAGCTGTCTCTCCGCGGATCACGGCACCGAGGGTAAGCACGCCATCCACCCCACCTTTTTCGAGAACACGGCCCACAGTCACCGGAATTTCAAAACTGCCGGGCACATGAAAGACAGCAATATCGCTACTTTTTACACCATGTTTGAGCAAAGTCTCAACGGCTCCTTTTTGCAGCGCTGAGGTAATGATGCTGTTAAAATCAGCAACCACCAGAGCGACTTTAGTACCCTCAAAATTGCCCGCGCTGCCGTGAAATTCCGTAATGTTCTGCATAGTAGATTTTCGTCCTCTCGCGTTCTGTAGTTTAAGGAGGATGTACCCGCAATTCTACATCAGGGTTAGCATCGGAAAAAGTTTTGAGACGGTACTGGCTTTCAAAGAGTACCACGGGGTTCCCCCGCTCATCCTGCACGATTTTGTCAAAGCGGGTCAGTTTACTGACATCTTCCTGTCTGATCCAGCGGGAGCACTCATAAGGAAGGTTTTCAAGTCTTACCGGTGCGCCATATTCGTCTTCCATGCGGTAGCGAAAAACCTCAAACTGCAACTGCCCCACGGCGCCCACGATAGGTGTCTGGTCAGTCACATTGAAAATCTGGATGACGCCCTCTTCAGACAGTTCCGTAACCCCTTTGCGAAATTGTTTACTTTTACCGGTATCGGTTAAGACCAGCCGGGCAAACATGTCGGGCGCAAAGCGCGGCAGGGGATGAAAATCGGGCGCTTTGCCAGTGCATAAAACATCGCCAATACGGTATATCCCTGGATTGATGAGACCAATAATGTCGCCCGGCCAGGCTTCGTCTATCGTACTGCGCTCCTGTCCGAAAAAGGCCACCGGGCTCGATAGTTTAACTTCTTTTCCAAGGCGCGGTACTTGTACCGACATGCCGCGTTCAAAACGTCCACTGGTAATGCGCACAAACGCCACCCGGTCGCGGTGCGCCTTATTCATATTTGCCTGAAGTTTGAAGACAAAAGCAGTGAAATCGGCATCCTCAGGGTGGATGGTTTCGCCCGATTCCAGGGGTATCGGCCCCGGAGCCGGCGCTAAGTCCAAAAATTTTTTTAGCAGGTGTTCAACCCCGAAATTGGTAATCGCACTGCCGAAAAACACCGGGGTCATTTCACCATGACGAAATTTATTAATATCAAACGGCGGCAACACCGAAGCGGCGATATCCACCCCTTCTCTAAATACTCTATAGAGATCTTCACCCATCAGATCAGAAAGCTCTGGATCGTCAAGACCGGTTGTTTTTTCAGGTGCCTTAAAGGCACCACCGGTCACTCGTTCAAAACGGTGGATCTGGTTATCTGTCAGATCATAAAATCCTTTGAAATCCCGCCCTGAGCCCATAGGCCAGCACAGCGGCACGGCAGAAATACCCAGTACACTCTCGACATTGTCAATTAGCGCAAATGGCTCAAGTGCCGGCATATCCATCTTATTGATGAACGTAAAGATGGGAATATTGCGTTCGCGGCAAATACGGAACAGCTTGATGGTCTGCGGCTCCACACCTTTGGCGGCATCAAGCAACATGATGGCACTATCCACCGCCATCAAAGTGCGGTAGGTATCTTCCGAAAAATCTTCATGTCCCGGGGTATCAAGCAGGTTCAAAATATATCCCTGGTATTCAAACTGCAACGCTGCCGTACTGATCGAAATACCCCGTTCCTGTTCGAGCGACATCCAGTCGGAGCGGGTTGAACGGCGGTCTTTTTTAGCTTTTACGTGGCCCGCGAGGTGGATGGCGCCACCATAGAGCAGCAATTTTTCGGTGAGCGTGGTTTTCCCAGCATCAGGGTGCGCAATAATCGCAAAGGCCCGACGCCGGCTGATCTCCTGGCGCTGTTTTTCCGGGGCGACGGTTGCCACGGCGGCAGATTGTAAAAATCATTCAGGGCGTAAATATAAACTTGTGGGTAATACTTGAGTAAGCAGCCAAGCAATCCACCGATTGGGAATAGCTGCTTGCAGGGGCTTATTAGTGACTCAAAAACTTAGATTATGTCTCATGGGGCTCTATCCTGCCCCCTTGCGGGGTTTGTTAGTTACTAAAAAAACCGGTATTATGTCGCCTGAAGGATGGTTTTCTGGTGTGGAATTCCCCATCTGTTCAGGAATTCCTGAACAAAATGGGGGGTGGTGGTCATTTAGCCTACCCATAGGGATTGCTTAGGTGGTTACATACTTGACGCAGACGTCAGGTTTTCGCATATTGCCGGGACCTATGAGTGATTCTTCGGTAAACCATAAAAAGCCAGGCCTGATTGGCAAACTATTACATATCTCTGTCATCGCTGGCGTGGTAACGGTATTAGCGGTCATTGCCATCCGCCTTGCCGTTTCACAAATCGAAAAAGAGACGGTACCGCTTGGCCTCAGCGAAGATATGAAGGGGTTAAAAACCAGGTCCCGCA
>CALHRC010000106.1 GCA_938038265.1 uncultured bacterium | reverse complement strand
CCATCTGTTCAGGAATTCCTGAACAAAAACAGGCTTCTCTTGTACAGACAAGCCCGGCCGCAGGTTTGAGCGAATAGCGAAAACCGGTGGCCCTCGAGGCCAGCCGCCGGGAGGTGCCCGCCAGGGCATGGCGGTTGAGGCGCGGGGGGCGGCAGCGCCCCCGTACCATACTGTTCCACCCCCCAAAAATTATTAGGAAATTACAAATAAAATTCCTGTTAGTTACTAAAAAAATTATGTCTCTTAAACCAACACAGCGGGCCTTAGCTTGTAAGGTGACATAATATCAAACAAACTGCCCTGTGACAAGATATTTTTTAAGAATTTCTAAAGGTAGTCAGTACAAAAAATAATTCTTTACAGAACAAGTTTTTATTTGCAGACAAAAATTATCTTCGCGCTAACTTTGACCATTAAACATGAACACCCTTCTTAATGCCATCCAACAAGTTGCATCACCTGAAGAGCTCTACGGTGTCTTTATCAGCTATTTGGCAGCGCAGGGCTACCAACCATGGCGTACTAATTTGGCCGTGCGTACCATCCATCCTCAATTGAGTTCTTATGTCTATACCTGGAATCGTCTCAACGAAGTAAAGATGGGCAGTGCGCGGCTACATTTAGCAGATTACCAATTACCGGATGGCACGGTTATCAGTAAACGCGGCTCACCAATTTCTGACCTTAGTAGCCCTTTTTTGGTGAATAGCCCAATTCCCAGCATCATCAATGAGGGCGCCGAGTATCATTTCAATATAGAAAAATTAAATGGCGAATATCGTTTCCCCGTTTTGAAAGATCTGCAAGATCATGGCTGTACCGGCTACATTGCACTGCCAGTGCGTCATGGCAAACAAATTATTGGCTTTTTCAGTGTCGCCACCGATAAACCTAATGGATATAATGACAAAAATTTTTATGAAATTAAAAAAAGCTTAGCTCTTTTTTCTCTTGCGTGGATTGCTGCAATGCGCGAAAACATGCTCTCCACTTTAATGAGTTTTTATTTAGGGCCACAAACCGCAAGCAAACTGTTACAGGGGCAAATTGTGCGCGGCGATGTCAGCGAGCTTGATGCGATCATTTGGTTTTCTGATATTCGGGGATATACGCAACTGACCGCCAACCATAATTCTCATGATGTAATTGCCTGGCTCAATGATTACTATGATATGCTGATACAGCTGATACACTATCATAATGGCGAGGTATTAAAACTCATGGGGGATGGTCTGCTGGCTGTGTTTCCCATCGAAAGTGAAAATTATATTGTGACAGGTATTCACTATGCCTTGCGAACTGCCAAATTATCTAATAAAATTCTCAAACGAGCTAACCGGCGGCGGGTGAGAAAAAATCTACCCGCTATTGAACACGGTATTGGCCTGCACCACGGCAAAGTACAGTATGGCAATATCGGCAGCCGCGATCGTCTCGACTTTACCGTGATTGGCCCAGCGGTAAATCTGACTAGCCGCATTGCGTCGCTATGCGGCACCCTCGGCAAACCGGTATTAGTATCGGCAACGATTGCCAGAGAAGTTACCCAATCCTTTGTATCCCAGGGGCGCCACCAACTCAAGGGAATCGCGGAACCGGTAGAGATATTTGCTCCCTTAGACTGAACAGGTTGAAAATTCCTTCTATAATAGTTCCTAAGAAATTTCTGCAAAATTCCGACAATCACTTATGGCCCCCAATGAAACTTTTGCCGATTTTACTGACCTCGTCGGCGCCTATGCCCCGCGTTTTTTTATGGCCCTGTTAGCCGGCTTAATCCTGGGATTCGAAGGAGAATATACCCGCCGCGCTGCCGGACTGCGCACCAATACCCTTTTGGTACTGGCTACCTGCCTTTTGACTATCTTATCGCAGGCTGCCAGTGAGAGGCTTGGGGGTGATCCCATGCGCATTGCAGCACAAGTTATCACGGGTATTGGCTTTTTGGGTGCGGGGGTTATCTTCAGACAAGAACAACAGTTGCAGGGCATCACTACTGCCGCACTTATCTTCACAGCCGCTGCCATTGGTATGACCATTGGCTTTGGCTTTATCTGGTCGGGACTGGCAATTGCTCTGGTGGTGGTATTGATTTTGCAGGGGTTAATGCCTCTGGGACGAAAAATCCGACCAAAATCTTAATTTATGGGGTAACTGCCCCCGCGCCGTATTCGGCATGGCTTTACGCCCAGCGGTTTTTTGCGTGTAAGCCCAAACCTGCTGTTGCCAAATTCGGCTTCCACGGCGCCCCAAACTCCCAAAATACTGCATTTTTCTATTACAAAATTTACCGCCTCACCATCTGCGAACAACGCATCATAATATATTATTTTCAGGCCGCCAGAATTCGCCGTTGCTGCTTTAGCTGTTTATATTATTTAATGTTAAATAATATAACCACTAATAAAAAACTACCCGCAATCTTCCTGGGCATGGCCACTTATGGCACGCAGGTTACCGCCGGCGCTGAGCCCCCCACCCACGATTTTGTGGGCTTTGTCTTTTAACAAGACATTTCACTAAGCTAAATTAGCCATCCCCACAACTGAGCATTACCTGCCGTTTTTATATATTGCCGCGCAGGTAGCAGAGACATCCACCCTTACGATGTTTAACGATATGCTGCACAACTCTCTGCCATGACAGGCGTGCGGGTTGATAATTAAGAGAGCGCTGAAAAAGTCGCTTTATCCATTATGTCGCCTTTGTCATAAGGGTTTGTGCCTGCTGTCATTGAATGCGCATTGGTCTTAGCTGCCTACCTGTGGTTGACTGCAAATTGGCTGCCCTCAGCGATCGCGGCGCTAGTTTTTCTTGCCCTGCGAATGTTACGCCACGAACACCGTGATGATCTCAGGGAGCTCAATTTTTTTTCTCTGGCTTACTTGCTGCTAGCAGCTCTGTTGCCAGCGGTTGGTTATGTGAGTTGGCAATGGTGGCAAAAACAAGCCATAGGGGGGGATGTCACCTCCCCTCTTGTTGCTCTGCCCCTGGCGCTCATATTGCACCGTTTAAGCTGGTACTTCGCCTTGAATCCCGAATTGTTAAGAAAAAAACAGGGCGAAAAGGCAATTATCATTTATGGCGCCGGTACAGTGGCGCGTTCACTGTTGCAAGAAATCCGCTCGGCTGATTTGGCCAACCAATACCGCATTGCCGCTTTTGTCGATAACGACCCCGCAAAAATCGGCTCGCGCTTAGGGCCCTACCAGGTCTTTGCCGGTAGCCAATTGCCAGAACTGGTCGCCCGGTATAATGTCAGGGAGATATGGTTTACCATGCCACCTTCGGCTGAGCTGATGCAGCAGACCATGGATAGCCTGCAGAATTTTGTGCTGCAGTATAAAATTGTTCCGCGTAAAATTGAACATATCTTGCCGGATATCCGCAACTTAAAAATTGAAGATTTAGTAAGACGCAATGAAATTAAACTTGATCCCACACCGTTAAAAACTCTGTTACAGGGGAAACGAGTACTGGTAACCGGGGCAGCAGGATCTATTGGTAGTGAAATTGCCAGACAGGTATTGCAATATGAACCTGCAAGACTCACCATGTTAGACCAATGGGAATTTGGTATTTATTCATTAGAAAAAGAATTTCAAGATTGTCCTGTTGCAGAATTTATCATTGCCGACACTCGCGATGCAAATCGCATGCGTCTTGTCATCGCAGGTGTAAAACCAGAAATTATATTTCATGCTGCCGCTTATAAACACGTACCCTTAATGGAATTGAATTACCCAGAAGCAGTCCGTACCAATATCTTGGGTACCTGGCATTTATTAGATGCGGCAGCACAATATTTAAGCCGAGATAAAGATAGCAAATTACGTTTTGTCAATATCTCAACTGATAAAGCCGTTGCTCCTGAAAATATGATGGGCTTAACCAAACGTATTTCTGAATTGTTAGTTTTTAATATAACACAAGAACTAAAAGAATTACAGAACCGCTTTCAAACAGTCTCGGTACGTTTTGGTAACGTGCTTGGCTCATCGGGTTCGGTGGTGCCTTTATTCTGGGAACAAATTGCCCGCGGCGGTCCGCTAACTGTTACTCATCCTGAAATGGAGCGTTTCTTTATGACAATCCCTGAAGCGGTCAACCTGGTACTGCATGCCCTGCCGGTCTCAAGTGGCAACGACATTTTAGCTCTTGATATGGGACGGCCGGTAAAAATTTTAGAATTAGCTGAAAGACTTATATTGCTTTCAGGAAAATTACCACATAAAGATATAAAAATTGTTTTTACCGGCATGCGTCCCGGTGAAAAATTAAAAGAGGAACTTTTCTGGCAGAAGAATTCTGTAGAGACAAGTCTGCCATTTATTTTTCGCTCAGAAGCTGATCTGAAAAAATTAAACACGCGAGAGACTATCGCAAAAATTTCAGATGCACTAAAGGAACAACACTCTTTGGCTTGGTTTAAAGATTTTCTGCGAAATTTTTTGTAGGAGAAAAATATGATTGGATTTCAGCCATTTAAGTCTGCCAAAAGATGGGGATGGCTAACTGTGACTACAGCGGTACTGTTGCTATTGGTGTTGCCCCACAAAGCCGACCATATGCCAACCGGATTTTTTACACCCATACTCTATCTTGAATTATTATCGGATGTCGAAATTGCCCGACAGTTTATTTTTGAACAGAGCGATCCTGCTTTCGTCACCAAAATGATTTGGGGCAATGTACTTGATTTTCTTTTTATGATAAGTTACTCTTTGTTTCTTTATTATTTTATCCGCGACTGCCACCGGTTATTGGTACGTCTGAAGTTATATAAGCTGCTGCGCGGATGGATCTTCCTTATTTTAGCCAGTGATATTATAGAAAATATGGTGCTGCTGCGGATGCTCACTGGCAATCCTGAAGATATTGCCGGTGCGCAGCTCATTACGTTGCAAATATCCACTTGGAGCAAATGGTTGTCGCTTGCCGGTGTACTAGCGGGAATTGGCATACAGGTGAAACAAGCCGGACGTTTTGGTTTTGCAGCACGTTTACTGTCCATCCCCCTTATGCTGTTGGCACTCGCTGCCTTTGTAAAACCCGCGGCTTTCTGTGAGATTTTTTCTCTGGCAATAACTGTGGAATTGCTGCTATCTTTTATTATTGCCCTGCGTTTTCGTTTTACCGGGATGAGTGCTGCTAAACCTTTTTAAGTTTATGTTAAATTAACATCCGCCACGGTTCTCCTTGACGTCCTCTCTGCAGCAACAGTTCTAACCGGTATGAAAGCCTATGAAATCACCGCCTTTGGCATTGACCATCTTAAAATAGTGGAAAGAGAAATTCCACAGCCCGGCAAAGGCGAAGTCTTGCTGAAAATGAAAGCCGCCTCGCTCAACTACCGCGACTACCTCATGGTAGAAGGTAAATATAACCCGAAGCTCAAATTGCCGGTTATTCCTCTTTCTGACGGTGTAGGTGAAATCATAGAAACCGGTGCGGGTGCCATAAAATTCAAAAAAGGAGAACGTGTATCACCAATTTTTGCCCCCAGCTGGATTGCCGGCTCGCCTACAATACAAGATATGCGACAAACATTAGGCGGCCCCCTCGACGGTACATTATGCGAATACATGGTGGTGCATGAATCGGCCCTGGTATCTGTACCAGAACACCTAAGCGACGCAGAAGCTGCCACCCTGCCCTGTGCTGCTTTAACCGCCTGGAGTGCGCTGTTTGTCTATGGCAACTGCCGTCCCGGCGACACAGTAGTGGTACTCGGCACCGGTGGCGTTTCGGTTTTCGCTCTCCAATTTGCCAAAATGGCCGGCGCACAGGTTATTGTGACATCAAGCTCAAATGAAAAATTAGCCAAAATGAAAGAATTTGGCGCAGACCATCTTATTAACTATAAAGAAAAACCTGAATGGGCAAAAGAAATCCGCCGTATTACTAATATGAGCGGGGCGGATTATATTATTGAAGTAGGTGGTGCTGGTACATTAGAACAATCGCTGAAGGCAGTGCGTATGGAAGGCACCATCTCTTTAATCGGTATTCTTGCCGGTTCGTCAAAAGATCTGAACCTGCTGCCAGTCTTAATGCAGAATATAAAAGTGCAGGGTATTCTCGTCGGCAGCCGGCAAGCCTTTGAGCAGATGAACCAAGCCATTGCTGCGCATAAACTCAGACCTCTGGTAGATAGCATCTATCCGTTTGCAGAGGCAGCGCAGGCCTGGCGCCACCTGGCATCGCAAAAGCACGCAGGGAAAATCTGTATCACGATCGGTTAAGTCGCTCGACAGCGCGTCTTATGCCGCCAAGGGTCATCTCTTCCATAGGAAAAATTTCTGCAATGCGTCGCAGAGTCATTGAAGCGGATGGCCACATATCGCGGCGCATGGGATTAAGCCATACAGTATGGCGAAAACGTTCGCGGATTCTCTCAAGCCAATACAGACTGCTCTCGGTTTCTTCTTCGCCAAGATTGATATTCCCATAGGCCGATAACAACTCCGAAGGAGCCATATTGGCATCACCAATAATAAAAACCCTAATATCATCTTTTTCTTTCAGAAGTTTCTGCAGAGAATACGGCTGAGTTCGGGCAGGATCGCGAAATACATAGCTATATATCGTATTGTGAAAATAAAAGACCCGCAAAGATTTAAGCTCGCGTTTCATTTTACTAAATAATTGGCGTGTTTGGGAAACATAGGGCAACATAGAGCTGCCACCATTGTCAATAAACAGCAACACGTCTAATTTATCACGCAACTCACGCTTAAACACCAATTCAATTTCGCCGCCCGATAAAGCACTTTTACGAATTGATTCATCAATATCCAATATACTCTCTGCACCTTCTGGCTTAAGGTGTTTTAACTGTGCCAAAGCTGCACGCATGGTATCGTGCCGCAGAGATTTATCTTCGCTGTAATTTACATAACGCCGCTCACCGGCAACTTTCATGGCAGAAAAATTTCTTGCACCCCCGAATACCCGAACACCACCGCGCGAACTGCCAGAATGACCAAAGGGTGACTTACCACCCGTACCTACCCATTTGGCGCCGCCATGGTGGGCTTCCATCTGCTCGCGCACTGTCTGCCAAAATTTTTTCATCAGCTCTTCTAATGGCATAAAATGGGGATGGATTTCAAAGCGATGTTCTTCAATGGCCTGCTTAAGCCATTGTCTGAATTGTTTTGTCTCTAAAAGAGCTAAATCATCTTCAGCGACGGCCGGAATATCTATACCTTGAAAATAACGTAAAAAGATTCTGTCATAAAGATCATTATCACGGGGATAGCGAATAAAACATAGGCGGGCATAAAGGTATAACTCATCGAGGTTTGCTACTAAACCGCGGGAGAGGCCTCGGTAAAAAGTAAGTACATCCTGCATGCCAATGGAGATACCTTCGCGACGCAATTCAAAAATAAAGAAATCAAGAAACATCAGCGATGGGCGGATTTTCTGTAAGCCAGCAGATCTTCCGTACGCTTAAGCAAAATGCCAGGAAATGGCAGATTATGAATGTCAAGCTCGGTCACTCCGGCATGCTTGAGGGCTTCAATATATGCAAGCAACTCAGAGGTAGCCGGCGCTTTTTCATAACCTCGGCGCCTGAGTTCATAGAAGACATCCATTGCCGACTGTACCAGACCGGGATCGGTATCGGGTAGGTGCAGACGCACAATCTCACGCATTTCCTCTGGCGTGGGAAAAGCTATATGGTGGCAAAAACAACGCCGCAAAAAAGGATCAGAAAGTTCTCGTTTGGCATTAGAGGTGATAATGATAATGGGCCGATGCTTCGCCTTAACAACAGTATTTGTCTCCCGTATGGTAAACTGGCAGTCTTCAAGTACGTCAAGTAAATTATCTTGAACGTCAGATTCGGTTTTGTCGATTTCATCCAACAACAATACTACTTTTTTATCAAGCAAAAAGGCACGCCCTATGGGCCCCCAAATAATATAGTCAAAAAAATTCTGTACATCGCGACCACTATCCCCTACACCAAAACGCGCATCATTTAAGCGCAACACCGTATCCTGTACATAGCATGCCTCTTCTCCCTTAAAAGTCGATTTGGCACGTAAAATTTCCATAGGCAACCCAAAACTTTTGGCAATTTCAAAAGCAAGCTGCGTTTTACCAGTACCCGGCTCTCCCGTTAACAAAAGAGGCTTCTCCATTTTAATCGCCATATTGACAATGGCGGCAAGCTCGGCACTTAAGTAATAACGCCCAGTACTTTGAAATTCTGGTACCGGTGAGTTCATACTTTTTTATCCTGTTTTTTTTGATTCCGGGGGGATGTTTGGGACTGGCCAGTGGCTTTACTCCTAATGTTTTTGCCCGAGTCTGATAATTTCTTATTCTGTACCGCCGAAGTCTTAGCTTTAACTTTTTTTTCGGATACACTATTTTTCTCTGCGACAACTTTCAACTTGCCTGAAGAGACAGTCACACCACCGTCAGGCTTTAGTAGCTCTAAACGAGAGCGATCCACCCAAGATGCACGGGTAATATGAAAGACTTTTTCATCTTCTTCTGTCATAAACACCGCCACTTCACCAGTCTGCGGCATCGCCTGCCAAATAGAACGCGACACCGGTAACTGGCGACCATCCAGAAACAAACGGTACTGCGGCTCACGCTCACTACTTTCAATCTGGCGTATAGCGGTAGGTTGGGTAAATACAAGCAAAGCATAACGATTTTCGCCACCAGGGAGGATGGATTTAAAGAGCAAAAAAGCTGATACCCCACTAAACAAACCTATCACCATCAAGGGCCAGACATACCCGCCCCAACCTAAAATCATCAGCAGCGGTAACGAAGCAAATACACACAACCCAGAGACAACCGCTAACTTTTCTGCCAACGGCTTGTTGAGATTTAAATTATTATTACGCACGCGTACCAAAGCGTCGTCTAACTCAATACGATAAACCGGCGTCATGGGTTATTCATAAAAGATGCGGCCCAACGGCAATTCAGTTTTTATTGACGACATAGAAAGAAGTCGCAACTGCAACCCATGCTCGAAGCTCGCCACCTGACGAAGACCTATGGCACCCGTAAAGCGGTGGATAACCTTTCGTTTACCATCCAGAAAAATGAAGCTGTGGCCCTGCTTGGCTTAAATGGCGCCGGTAAAACCACCACCCTGAGAATACTGACCGGCTTTCTATTCCCCACTTCCGGTGAAGTATTCATCGGGGGCTTCAGCTTGCTCGACGACCCGGTTCGTGCTAAACAGCTTATTGGCTACCTACCAGAAAATCCGCTACTATATCCCGAAATGAAAGTACATGAATTTCTGAGGTATATGTACCGGCTGCACACAGGTACAAGAAACGAGGAAGAAACGGCGATTGAAATTGCCATGTCCCGTACGCAGATCACAGCGCGTGCTCATGACACCATCGGATCACTGTCTGCCGGTTTCCGCAAACGCGTCGCTCTGGCCCAAGCAATCGTGCATAACCCCCAAGTGGTCGTGATGGATGAACCAATTGCCGACCTCGATCCTAAACAGATTATGGAAATTCGCGCCCTAATCCAGGAACTAAAACAATCGCATGCACTGCTAATCTCTTCCCATATTCTCAGCGAAGTCGCCCAAACTGCCGATCGCTTTCTGTTCCTGCACGACGGCAAACTGGTCGCCGAAGAAACACCAGCTGGTCTTACCCGCCTCGCCGGCGGCGATCGCCTCACGCTGCGCGCCCATGCTACCGCACAAGAACTGCGCGACATCCTACACACTACACCACACTTAATCAAAATACAAGACCAGCCTCTGGGGGATGGCACCACCCGAATGCACCTTGTCTTTGAGACGGGACATATTGAAATTCAGGAAGTCTCGCGCCGCTTGCTCGAAAAAAATATCGACCTCGTCGAATTAGGTCGCTTTGTACCTGACCTCGAAAGCGTATTTCTAAAACTCACTGCCACATGAGCGCATACCACAAAAAGTTCTCGGTAACAGGCTGGCTGCTGCTGACCCTGACCACCCTCAATTTCTGCAGCTCCCGACAAGAAAGGATACTGACCAGTGACAACCGGGAAATTGCCGATAATATCTTTATTGATGAGGATACCCTGCAGCTATCCGTACAAATCCTCGCCGACGACATCAAAGAACCGATAACCCTGAAACGCCGGCGCCTCTGCCAGGTTGCCGAAGCAACTACCGAGGAACGACTGGCAGAACTCTACCCGCAGACAAAAAAGATTGCGCCGAAAAAGAAAATTCACGCTACATTGTACTTAGATGAGGGCGGTTGCCAACAGGTAATTCGTTTTTCCGCCCCCAATTTGAAAAAAGAAATAGGTAAATCTTAAAAAAGTAAAGTGAGAAACCCAATGAGCGATATCCCCCTGACACCTGAAAAAGAATTTTTGAGAGGCCGCATCGGCGGCCGCCTGCCCTTCTTTCTGATCGCCGGTCCCTGCGTCATTGAAAATCGCGAACTGCTGCAGACAGTCGCCGCGAAAGTAAAAGAACTCGGTGAAAAATACAACATCACCGTTATTTTCAAATCGTCTTATGATAAAGCCAACCGCAGCAATATCCACTCGTTTCGTGGCCCGGGCCTGAAAGAAGGACTGGCTATGCTCAGAGAAATTAAAGAACAATTTCAAATACCGGTACTAACGGATGTCCATTGGCCTAACGAAGTAGAACCGGCCGCAGAAGTGGTCGATTACCTGCAAATTCCCGCTTTTCTCTCGCGACAGACAGACCTACTGGTAGAAGCCGCCCGAACCGGCCGCTGGACTAATGTTAAAAAGGGACAATTCATGGCACCATTAGATGCCCTGCAAATTGTCGATAAATTTGCCCAAGTCGGCTCCGATAAAGTGACGATCTGCGAACGCGGCTACACGTTTGGGTACAACAACCTCATAGTCGATATGCGCGGCATAGAACAACTGCGCCGGGAAGGCGTGCATGTAGTACTCGACGCCACGCATGCGACCCAATTGCCCGGCGGTGGTACCGTCTCAGGGGGACAGCGCGAAATGGCCTTCCCGTTAGCACGGGCAGCTGCCGCTGTAGGAGTTGATGGCTTCTTTTTTGAAGTCCATCCCAACCCACCGCAAGCGAAAAGCGATGCGACCAACCAGCTTTACCTCGATCATTTGGATGGAATTTTGCGAACGCTGACGCAAATCGATCGTCTAATTAAAGAAAGGCCATGAAGAATACATCCATCCCCCTACTACTGCTGCTAATGACAGCCTGTAATACACCCCAGGAACGCCCCGCGGATGGCTCCTGTCTGGTAACCCCCGAACCCGGCTGGGTGAATAGCTCAACCTACCGGCTGCGCAGCTTCGGGCAACCCTCACAAGATGCTGGTTCCTTGGTAAAACGCCGCACCCAGTCGGAAGAAAATGCGCTGCTGTGCGCGCAAGGCGCCGCTGCTGAATTGATGACCGGAAGCGCCAAACATATCGTGATACAACCCGCACAAGCACGTAATATAAAATTACCTGAAAAAATTGCAGTTTATATTAAGGGAGGTCAAATTGTAAAAAAAACCTGCGATCATACTGACGCTTGCGAAATTATCTTTGAAATCTCCGGTGAGCGCTTAAAAGAAAAATCCAGTGGCTGATGTCTTTGGTCTGGGGATTGAATCTTCCTGCGATGAAACCGCAGTTGCTCTGGTGAAAAACGGTCGTGAAATTCTCGCTGCCCCCATTTTTAGCCAGATAGAGATTCACAAACCTTTCGGCGGCGTAATACCGGAAAATGCTTCCCGCGCCCACCTCGATAAAATCCCCTGGCTACTAAAAGAAGCCCTGGCACAGTTCGAGCACCCACTGGCTAAACTCTCCTATGTAGCGGCTACCGTAAAGCCGGGCCTGACAGGTTCACTGCTGGTCGGCTATAATACCGCTCTGGCAGTTTCACTTTTATCGCAAGCGCCGATTATCCCTGTACACCACCTTGAAGCTCACCTATATGCCGCCATCCTCGAAGGAAAAAAAATCGAGCCACCTTTTCTGGGCCTGCTGCTCTCCGGTGGTAACTCGGCGATTTTCCGGGTGGATGGACTCTCTAAAGTCACCGTTTTGGCAGATACCATGGATGACGCCTGCGGCGAAGCCTTCGATAAAGCCGCCTCGCTGTTGCAATTCCCTTACCCCGGCGGACCTGAAATTGAAAAAGCTGCGCTGCGCTTCATGGCCGAAAACAATATAACCCTCACGGCAGAAGAAAGTTGGTCGCAGAAAAATCCCCTGCCCGTCATTCTGAAAGACCAACCGCGGGTTGAGCCGCGTTTTTCTTTCAGCGGCATTAAAACAGCCCTGCTCTACCTACTGGAAAAACAAAGCAATCCTTATTATAGTCGCGACGCGCTGGCCTATTTCTTTTTGCAGCGCGCGACGGAAAGCGTACGCCGCAATTTGGGGATTGCCCTGGAGAGTAGTGGCTTAAAACAAGTAGTCTTTGCTGGTGGGGTGGCAGCCAATAGCTACCTGCGGGCACATGTAGAAAAAGTCTGCCGGCGGCACCAAGCTGAACTCATTGTACCCCATCGGTCGCTGTGTACTGATAATGCTGCCATGGTGGCCGCTGTGGGATACCTCTACTACCAGGCAGGATATATTCCTCAGGTGTATGCGGTTGCTTCCGACAATGCATTTAACTTCCAGCCCAGTTAAATGATCTATTTGTTCAGGAATTCCTGAACAGATGGAAATCCCCTCTCTGTATTTAGGGTTAAAAAAGGAAGATATAACCAAGAGCAATTCTTTTACCTGAAGGACCGTACCATCTTCTTGGTATTTTGTTCAGGAATTCCTGAACAAAATACC
>CALHRC010000105.1 GCA_938038265.1 uncultured bacterium | reverse complement strand
TTTTCAAGCATTTTTTTCACAACCGGCAAACCGGTAAAAAATCACAAAAACCTAAAATCTTATTCAAATGGGTAACTATTATTTATTTTAGTTACAGGAATTTTTACCGACCCCGCTTCAAATTCATAAGCAAGTCTTCTTTTATTAAAACCAAATGTTTTAATGTATTTTTTGCCCTTGTGGATAAAGGCCTAATTGAAAAAATAGTTCAAATTTTTCTAATTGAGGCTCCATATTTATTTTTGCCACTGAATAAAATTCAGCCTCAATTGATTTAATAGCATCATTAAAAGCTGATTCAGGCGTAACGCCTAATCCATAAATTTGCTCCCCGTTGTCGGTGGGATAACAAGCGGCATAATGAAATAGTTCTGTATTTACAGGACTATTATTTTTATCAGTACTAATTTTAATAATGTTATTTTTCACAGAATAAACTTCATGTCTAATTCTGTCAATTTTTTTAGGAATTTTTTCAAAAAGTTTATTCATATGATTTTCAAACAGTTCTTTAGTATTAGGTTTTAATAAGTACAAATTTAATTCATTCCTAATCTTATCATTCAGTAAATCTATAATATAACTAACAGGTTGCCCGTAGTTATCCACTGTAAAAGGAATTTTTATAATACCAATGTCCTCATTTGTAACATTGTAAAAATCAAAGCCATTACTGTTTAAATATTCCATCTCCCTGGGGGTAACTCTGAAAATTTTGGAAAACCTTTTATCTATAATCTTTACTATATTTTTATTATGAATTTTATTCAACCCTATTTTACTCTTTATAAGGGCATCCTCGGGAGTGTTACCCCATAAGCCAAGCAGCTTTTATCCCCACACCGTGGTTAGCAGTTGACAGACCATAGCCAACTAAATCCATCCACCATGGCTGTCAAAAAAAGTAATCTTCAAGAACAACTCATTGCCAAAGCCTATGAAGCGGCCAAACAGGCCTACTCCCCTTACTCGAATATTCACGTGGGTGCAGCGCTGCTCACCCGCCATGGTGACATTTTTACCGGCTGCAATATTGAAAATGCCTCGTATGGCCTCACCATGTGTGCTGAACGCACTGCGGTATTTAACGCCCTGTCGCAGACCAAAAAATCGCGGGTGGATCTCATCCAAGCTATGGCCGTCGTACGCCTTGATGAAATCCCCATTACCCCTTGCGGGGCGTGCCGGCAGGTGCTTTTGGAATTTTGCCCCGAGGCCACTCTCTACTACTTTAAGAGTAAGGGCAAATTGCAGCAAATTAAAGTCAGAGAATTACTGCCCGATGCCTTTCGGCTGCCAATTGCCGCGAATTTTTTTAGCAGCGAAAACGATAGATAAGGGCACTCCCCAGGCCATAAGCTGGGGTAGCACGCTACCGGCCAAAGCAGGGGTATAGCTTAAATAGTTCCATCCTACTAAGGTCATGAGCAGAAAAAATAGCAATTGGTAGCGCCGAAAATTCATAACGTAAAGCAACAATAACTGGTAATACCACGGATGTTGCACAGGAAAGAAAAAGACAAAACAGCCCAGCCAGCCGGCCAACAAAGCTGGGGCGTCAATTTGGCGGTAGAGGCGGGCGAATACCAGAGCAGTACATCCCCCCAGCAACAGCAGTTGTAGCAGGCGGATGGTTATACCCTGTGAGAGCCCCACCATGTCGCCTAACACAAGCCAGGGTTGGCTGTGCTGCCAACTTACCCAGTACATAGTTAGTCCCGAAGAGGAACCTGGCAAGGTCGCGTGGAAAAACAGCGTGGGGGTCAAAGCCAGATTGAGGGCGACAAAAAATGCCAGCCATACGGCATCAAAGCGCAGCAGTTTCTGGATGGGGAATTCCCCATTACGGCGGGGAAAAAAGCGGTACCAGAGCAAGAGCAGTAGGCCCTGTAGTTTTACTGCCGCCGAAAGAGTAGCCAGCCACAGAGCGCCCGTAGAGGCCCCCCGCCGCTTAAAAATTTCAAACGAGAGCAGCAGGGGTATCAGGGCCACCATTTCTAAATGGCCTTCATGCCAATTTTCAAAAATCAGCAGGGGGGATGTCCACAGCATAGCGACAAGCCAAAGCCTACTGCCGCGTTTGGTATAGTATAGGAGCAGAGCTAATTCTAAAATGCCCGCTAATAGCTTAAAAGCAAGTAAGGGTTGTTGTGAAAACCATTTGCTAAGCAAGGCGCCCAGCACAAAATAAGGCCATAGGGCCATGCCATACATCGACCTTATTTCATAAAAATCGGTTTGGGCCACTGCTGGTGGTGACAGGTAGGGATTATGGCCGGCTAACAAGTGAAGACCATCCGACAAAAAACGGTAGAGATCGGTGGTATAGGGATTTTGTACAAGAGCGACAACGCGCAACACAAACCCTATGGCAACAAACCACCGAAGGGGCAGCGCTTGGGGATAACTTATCACGGCAAAAATACCATAGATAGCCAAAGAGACGCTATACAGAAAAAAATTAACCCCTCGGCTGGCACCAGTGGGAAAAATCATAGTGCCTTCTTTATAGACGAGAAAAAAAAGAAACAATAGGCTATAGCTGACAACTAAAGAATAAATAAAATATTTTATTTTTACTCGTTTCAAGTGCCGGAATTATAGCAGGCGACCGTGCGAGAAAACCATATAAGCGCCGTTTTCTTGGATCAGTTGGCGGGCTTCGCTATTGGCCCGGTAACCAAAAAACAACAGTCGGCAAGTGTTCTGTGTTAGTTCTGGTACTTTTCGGCAGAGCTGTTGTGCTAAATGTAAAAATTTTTTCACTTCCGATTCGGTGATATTGCTTTTCACTTCCCCTAAAACGACAATGGGTTTATTGCGAATTTTTCCTTTAATAAATAAATCAACTTCTATTCTTTTCTTACCAATAGTAAATTCTGCTTGGCTTACTTCTTCTACTTTAAGGTGCCAATGTTTTTCTAAAATTTCTGGCACCAAATCAATGGCAAAACTTTCTAAAGAGCCCCCTAAGGCCTCAGATAACCCACCGACTTGCCGGGCTAAAGCGCGCAATTCGCGAGAGACATTTTCAAGATTTTTTTCAGTGCGCGCTTGCGCTTGGGCTAATTCTTCGACCCGCTGTTCAGTGCGCGCTTGCGCTTGGGCTAATTCTTCGACCCGCTGTTCGGTGCGCGCTTGCGCTTGGGCTAATTCTTCGACCCGCTGTTCGGTGCGCGCTTGCGCTTGGGCTAATTGGCCGACAATTTGTTTTAATTCTTGGAAATCACTGGCTGTAACAAACATACCCGCGCTTTCGGTAATCACCTCGGCTAATACAGCAGCTTGCGGTGAAGGAAAAACCGTCTCTAACTTACGGCGCATGGTTGTTGGTTCTGTTGCCATCCTTAAAGTAGAGTATAACAGCTTTCAGTTACAATGTCAATTCATTTAAGGTAAATATTGGATTTATAGTTGTCGTACTATCCAACACAAAATAGAGAAGCGTTAAGTAAAAGTTGTTTTTATGGATCGCTATATTTCAAAAATCAAAGTTGGCAGCGAAGAATACCGCCGCAATCGTGAACACAATTTACAACTACTTGCAGAAAGAGAAAAATATATCCAACGTCTGCTGCCGCAATCCCGGCAAAAAGCCTATGAGCGGCATGTCTCCCGTGGCAAACTTTTTGCTCGCGATCGTATTCGCGAGCTGCTCGATGTCGGCAGCCCCTTTCTTGAAATTGGCGCTTTTGCTGGTATGGATCTCTACCCCGGCGAAGAAATCCCCGGTGCTGGCATGGTGGGCGGGATTGGCTATGTGCATGGCCGGCCCATTGCGGTTTTAGCGAACGACGCCACTATTAAGGGTGGGACATATTATCCCATTTCGGTAAAAAAACACCTGCGGCTGCAAGAAATTGCCCTTGAAAACCGGCTGCCCTGCGTCTATATGGTGGACTCAGGTGGCGCTTTTTTGCCTATGCAGGATGAAGTTTTTCCCGACCGCGATCACTTTGGGCGCATTTTCTATAACCAGGCGCGTATGTCCAAACTGGGCATCCCCCAAATAGCTATAGTTATGGGTAGCTGTACTGCTGGTGGCGCCTATGTACCAGCCATGAGTGATGAGACCATCATTGTCAATAAAAATGGCACTATCTTTTTAGGTGGCCCCCCTTTAGTCAAAATGGCCACTGGCGAAGAAGTGAGCGCCGAAGAATTAGGCGGCGCTAAATTACATACGCAAAAATCGGGGGTCGCTGATCACTTTGCCCATGACGACTTTGAAGCCATCCAAATAGCGCGCCATATCTTACAGACCTGCAAAAGGGGGGATGTCTCTTTCCAGCCTAAAGCCTCTTACCTGCCACCCGCTTACGAC
>CALHRC010000104.1 GCA_938038265.1 uncultured bacterium | reverse complement strand
ATAGCCGGCCATAAAAACCAGCAGCCGTGCGAGTTCTGTGGCGTCGGCGGCAGAAAAAAGAACAATATGTGGCAGGGGAGCCATAAAAGCAATATCGTAAAGCCCCTGGTGGGTCTCACCATCCCCCCCAACACAACCAGCGCGATCGAGCACTAAACGCACTGGCAGGTTCATGAGACAAATATCGTGCACCAATTGATCAAAACCGCGCTGCAAAAAAGTAGAATAAATACACAAAAAAGGGACAAGTCCAGCTTTAGCTAATGCTCCTGCAAAGGTTGTCGCGTGCTGTTCGGCAATACCAGTATCATAAAAGTGATCGGGATATCGGACGGCAAATTCCGAAAGCCCGGAGCCCTCTTTCATCGCAGGGGTAATAACGGTGATGTGGCGATTTTGCTCCGCCAGCTCACTTAATATGGCGCCAACTAATTTGCTGAGGCTTGTTTTTTCTTGTGAGCTGCCGGAGAGACCTTTATCGCGCTCAAAGGGGGTGACACCGTGGTATTTAATCGGATCTAATTCAGCTAACTCATAACCTTTTCCTTTGCGGGTTACGGTGTGCAGGATCGTTGGTTCATTTAGTTCTTTCAATTGCCGGAACATATTGACCAGACGGTTCACGTCATGGCCGTCAATCGGCCCTAAATAACGAAAACCCAACTCCTCAAAGAACTGGTGATCCACGGCTATCCCTTTCATAAGCGCGGCCACCCGGTGCATAAAGCGCTCTAATGCTTTGCCAACTAAAGGCAGATGGTGCACCCAATTGAACCAACGTCGGCTCATCTTATTATACATGCGGTTCGTAATCAGACGATTTAGCGAATAAGAAATGGCGCCTACATTTTCAGAAATACTCATTTCATTATCATTGAGTATTACCAGAAACGGGGTTTTTAGATAACCCGCATGGTTCATGGCTTCAAAGGCCATGCCAGTCACAATTGAGGCATCCCCCACAACTGCAATGCAAGAATACGGAGTAGTGATTGTACCCATCTTGAGCTTGAGGTCCCGGGCGACAGCTTCCCCCAAAGCCTGGCTTACGGCAGTTCCGGCATGGCCTGTCTCATAGAGATCGTGCTCTGATTCTGAAATTTTAGGAAATCCGCTGATACCCCCGAAAGTTCTCACAGTATGCAATTTGTCTTTGCGACCAGTGAGGATTTTATGCACGTAAGTTTGGTGACCGACATCCCAGCAAATTTTATCTGTCGGAGAATCAAACACATAATGCAGGGCGACCGTGAGTTCCACTGTACCCAGGTTAGAGGCAAGATGACCTCCCGAGCGACTGACTGTTGTGAGCAAAAATTCACGGATTTCCGCACAGAGTTGAGGCAATTTAGATTCCGGCAATTTTTTTAAATCCGCCGGCGAGGATATAGCATCCAATAGGGACATAGGGTTACAGCTTTATACCCAGCTCATAAATTAACCTGGGGATATTATCCTGTATAATATACAGAATTCTATTTTCCGGCTCAATTAAGCCAGCTGTAACCGGCTCTGTAATCATTTCATTGCCGATATTCCTGACAGAACCCGCGCTAATTTTTTTATTAAGTTTGTCAAGCTCTTGGGCGCTGGCCATCCGCAATGGTTTTTTTGATTTAGGACAGGCCAGTAATTCAAGCAGGGCGGGATCCATACACTGCATCACCTGAAGAACGCCATAGGGCGTCAACCATGAGACGAAATTACTAAATAGCGTCAGAAGAACTGGTAATGCAGGTTGTCATAGATATATTTTTCTAACAAGTACAGATCGCCCGGCTTGCTCTTGAAAAACAACACTCCCATGTAGTACATCTGGTTCTTTTCATAGTAACGCACAATTTCACCATAAATTTCCAATTCCATACCTTCAATGGGAATTAGCATTTTAATGCGCCGGTGCTTTTGCAAGTAGTAGTACAGTGTAACATCGGTAAATTCCATTAGTAAACCGCTAAGCGATATGTTGACCACTCGGGTCTGTACCGATGAGACGTCAAAGTGAGAACGTCTGATGCGGATTTTGGTGATCGCATAGGAAAAAAGCTCGGAAACGACAGCAAGTTCCTCTGCCTGAGCCAGGGTGATAAAATGTTTATCAAACTGGTTTGTTTCAAGCCTGACATAGCCTATAACCCGACCCAAAATGGTAAAGGGAACCATCAGGTAGGATACCAAAAAAGCGCGACTATCCTGTTTTTTAAGCTCTTCAATCTGCAAGAGAGCTTTATATTCGCCTAATTCCTTATGCAGCGACTCATAGAAGGGCTGCAGGTTAGTAATGGCGTGGGAATCAATCTTATTGATGTATGACCCAATCTTAGAAACATCCTCAATATAGATTGACTTACCCGTTTCTAACAGCAATTTTTCAGCTAATGTCAGCTCTTCTACCGGTCGGTCATAAAGCATTACTACATCAAGATCCCGGCTAACTTTCTGTACTTCAGAGAGAAACATCTGGTACACAATCTTTAAAGAGGGTTCGTCATGCAGCACTTCCGTCATAAAGTGAGGATAGCGAGCCTCCATATTTTTTTCTGCCGCCCGGTCACGGAGAATTGGCGAATAGAGGATAATAAACCTCATGAACAAGTCGTCGAAGTTCAGACGAATATGCCGACGGCGGGCTAAATAACGTATTTCTTCTGGTACTGCAAAGAAGATACCATTTTCATTAGAGCGCACCACTTGTACTTGTGCTAAATAGTAACGATTCAGTGCTTCAAAACTCAATAAACCTTTACGCTCGCTGGTTTCCTGAAAATCGGGTATGATGATGCGGATGTAATCCTGTTCGACTTCTTCTACAATCCCCTGGTAGCGGTAGTTGCCATAGGTAAAACTAATGCGGATATATTTGGCCTTAACGTAATAGAAAATATTGAGGATACTGTAATATTGGTCTTCTCTGACCCCCTCTTGCATTTCATGCGACCGACTCGGTATCACACTACAGTATCGACTAATGATTGCCCCAAACTTCAAGGTACTTGACAAGCTGTTGGCCAACAAAACAGGGCTTGTCTGTGGAAAGACTCCGCTCGTCCATCGTTTTATTGCCGATTCTCACCGTAGCTGCCGCGGTATTTGCTCTGGTACTAAACCCCCACCTCCAGGCGCTGGTACTGGCCAACCTGGGCTATGGCACCGCCTTATTTGCTGCCATACTAGCGCCTGCCTGGTTAGTTTCTGTTTGGTATTATTTCTCCCAAGGACGCCCTTTTCACTTTCTATTACTCTATTTTTCCGCACTGACCGCCTTCTTTCTTGCGGCAGGTGAACCTGACATCCTCAATGTACTTTTTTCGCTGTTGCAGGGAAAACTTTCCCCATTATTCCGCAGTCAATTTATCTTCGCACTGCTCGCGGTCATCGGTATAGGCACTTTTTTTTATTTTGGCTACTTCTTTGTCTATGGCCACTCTCATCCAAGGCGACCACTGCGCTTTGTCGCTTTTTCTTTTCTTTACTTAAGTTATATGGCCCTGGCAGTTCATTCCATTAGCCGGCTATTTGTCAGAGTCTGACCCCCGAAAACGCTGCCAAGCAAGCCGCGCCTGCTCTTGCCGCCATTCAGCAATCTTGCGGTGGTCGCCCTGCAGTAAGACTTCAGGCACTTTCCAGTCACGATAGACTGCCGGTCGGGTATATTGTGGATATTCAATATACTGCTCTTGTTCAAACGACTCATCAGCAAGTGACCCAGGATTACCTAGAAACCCCGGCTGTAACCTCGCCAAAGAATCAACCAGTGCCAGGGCCGCGGGTTCACCACCTGAGAGAACGAAATCCCCTAAAGAAAAACTTTCATCACACAGATGTTCTGCTACCCGCTCATCAACCCCTTCATAGTGCCCGCAGACCAGTGTCAAGTGCGGTTTCACAGCCAAACGGCGGGCGTCTTGCTGGCAAAAACGCGGCCCACGCGGACTTAATAAGATCACATGGGTATCGGTTTTCGTCCGGATATGGCCGAGCGCCTTATCAATTGGCTCCACCATAAGCACCATACCCTCGCCACCTCCATAGGGGTTATCGTCAACCTTACCATAGGCATTCACAGCATAGTCGCGCAAGTTCACGCATTCGACTTCAAGCACGCCAT
>CALHRC010000103.1 GCA_938038265.1 uncultured bacterium | reverse complement strand
AGCCGCTTTCTGTAGGTCACCAGCTACTTCGGAGAGTGCCGCTACACTAGAGGCGATTAAAAAAGCATAAAAAATAAAAGAAGCTAAATCTCCTGGCGAGATTTTGCCTGCGGTTACATCAGAGGCGCCAACCCAGAGCATGGCAGCTAGAGAAGCGAGAACAAAAAAGATGTTACTGCCAAAGAAAAAAGATCGTAGCAAAATACGTTGGCGTGCGGTATTCATATAATCATAAGACAGTGTGAGAAATTTAGCATTTTCTACAGCAGCTAAATTATAAGCCTGGATTGTCTTGATATGAAAAACATCCTCATTTATCTTCATACCAAGAGCCGCTAAACGTGATTGGGTTTCGCGAGCAAGCTTTCGCAATTTATGGCCATAGAGCAGAATTGGCCCCAAGATAAGTGGCACCGCAGCAGTTACTAAAAGCGATAGTTTCAGATTAGTTAGAAAAAGAAAAATTATTCCACCAATAAAGGCGAGTATGTTTCTCAAAGCCATAGATAAAGAAGAACCAATGAGTGTCTGCAGAACAGTGACATCCGTTGTTAAACGACTTTGTATTTCTGAGGCGGTTGTTTGTTCAAAAAACTGGGGATCGAGAGTGAGCACTTTTTCAAAGACTTTTTTCCTTATATCGGTAGTTACCTTTTCGCCTAAAAGAGAAACAAAATAATGTCGAAAGTAAGTGCCTAAGGCAATGGCAAATCCCAAGAACAGAAAAAGCAATACCGATGTCGTAAGATTGCGGTTGTTATCAGACATGATTCCTCGATCAATAAGCCATTTGATCCCCTGGCCTAATGAGAGAGTTGCCCCTGAGGTAAACAATAGAAAAAAAATCGCGGCAACGATCTCTAAGCGGTAAGGTCGCAGGAATGGCAGCAAGCGTACTAAACTTAGAGGATTTTTACTTTTAGGACGGTCAGGGTATCTCATCTGGAATATCGGATTTTAAAAGTTGAGTATTGGGTCAATCGTAAGCTGTGTTCCTTTATGTCGTCTTCCTCCGGCTGAGCTGTTATACTGAGGCAAGTTAGGCCAGAAAATGTAAATAGCCCGGTAGTTACTAAAAAGCCGGTATTATGTCACATGGGCTTGCCTTGGGTGGGGAATTCCCCCATCCGGTTTTTTAAGGGATTTTTGGGGGGCGGGCAGCCTTTCTAAGGTCGCTTGCACAGGCTGCAGCAGCTAACATATATTCCGAAAGTCTAACATAGCTTTTCGGGATAGTTATTTATTTTTCCCATCGTTTGACTGTTCAGGAGCAAATTAAACAGTGGTGAGAAAAATTTTTAAGTCTTTTCTTATTTTTTAAGCTTATGCAAGTTGCAACCAAACTATCCCACTGGCAGAAAATTCTTGCCATTGCTTGGCCGCTTATTGTGGCCAATAGTTTCTGGAATATCCAACTGACAATTGATCGTCTTTTCTTAGGCGACTATTCCACCGGGGCACTGGGGGCCGCGGTAACCGTGATGGGCGTTTTCTGGACTCCGATGGCGTTGCTGCAGCAGACTGCCGCCTATCTCATGACCTTTGTTGCGCAGTTTCATGGGGCAAAAAATTTTTCCATGATTGGGCCGGCTGTTTGGCAGGCAGTTTATGTGAGTATTGTGGGTGGCATACTTTTCTTATTACTAATACCCGCAGCACAGCCAATTTTTCTCACCTTTGGCCATCCCCCTGAATTACTTTCTCTTGAGGTTGATTATTTTACAGCCATTTGTTGGTCTGCTTTACCGACAGCTCTCCTTGCCGTTGCCAGCGGTTATTATACCGGTTTGGAGCGCACACGGATTATTATTTTAATTAACGCCTTTGGTATGGTGGTAAATGCTATTTTCGATTATCTGCTCATTTCTGGCAGGCATGGTTTCCCTGAGCTGGGAATCGCCGGTGCAGGTTATGCTACAGTGATTGCCAATGCAGTTGCTGCTCTCTTTGGCCTATGGTTGATTTTTTTCAGAGAGCACCATCCCCTCTATCGCTTAAGAAGTAGTTGGCGGATGGATTTACACCTCATGGGGCGTTTTCTTAGGTTTGGTCTGCCCGCCGGCGCACAATGGGCACTTGAGGGGCTTGCCTTTACTGTATTTTTGATCATTATCGGCCGTTTGCCTGAAGGGGCAGCGGCTCTATCGGCGAGTAGTATTGCTGTCACTCTAATGATGCTCTCTGTATTACCAGCCATGGGCGTGGCCCAAGCCGTCTCAGTGATGTTAGGGCATAAGCTGGGAGAAAAAAAACCTGAGGAAGCCGCAGCGATTGTCCGCAGTGGTGTGCACTTAACGTTTCTGTATATTGCAGTGGTTGGGGCAACTTTTGTTCTGTTTCCCAATTTTTATTTGGGATGGTTTGAAAATAAGCGGGATCTTGAGCTGTGGAGCAGGGTCAGCTCCATGGCGACGATCCTGCTGCTGTTTGTGGCTTTTTTTACTTTTTTTGATTCGCTTAATCTAATGTTTTCTTTTGCTTTGAAAGGCGCGGGTGATACTCGCTTTGTCTCGTTAGTCGCTCTACTTTTACCATGGCCTTTGATGGTGATTCCCTCATGGTTGCTGCGCGACATGCAAGGTGCAATTTACTGGGCTTGGGCTGCTGCCAGTCTATTTGGAGTTACGCAGGCGGTAATCTTCTGGCAGCGCTTTGCCGGCGGCAAATGGAAACGCATGAGTGTAATTGATGAGCCAGTGGTTTGAAGATGAAGCTACAGCTGGCTTAAAATTTCGCTGCCGGCGGGCGCCTTATAAAACTTAAGCAGCATTACGATCGAGTCGGTCAAGGTACTCTTTGATCTCCGGCGGGATCGGTTTATCGTTGGGGTGAAAATCTGGCCGGGCATAATCGAAAAAACCCTGGATAGCAATTTTACCCAGAGCTTTGTCTTCGGTAAACAAGCGCCACAAATCGCCGGGTAAGTCTTGCCAGGGGTAATTCTTATCGCTGGCCATGAGATAAACGGTGCCCAGTACGACATAGAAGCCGATAATAAGATAGGTAAATGTGGCGCTGGCCATACGGTTTAGGTAGCTGCCATCGACGATCTGCAGCAGATCAAAGGCCAGGTGGCGGTGCTCCATTTCTTCAGCGGCATGCCAAAGAAAAAGATTGCGGATATCCTCTCGCATGCGTGAAATTTCTTCTTGGTTGCGAAAGACATTTTCAGCAAAGCCGGCGGTCATATTTTCCGCTGCTGCAGTGCAACCTAAGGCAAATTTATAGGCAATGCCCATGTTATGCAGAGTTGGTTCGAGCCACTCAAAGGTTGGTACGGTAAACAAAGTCATAAACCAGCTCATGCTAGCGGTTGAACGATCTAACGCCTGGTTAAAGCGCTCATGCGCCAAGCCATGTTGCATTTCCTGGCCAATGAAAGCTTTTATTTCCTTTTGCATTTTTTGATCGGTAGCGCGATCAGCAAAGCGCTTTACCGAACGGATGAAAAAACGTTCTCCATCGGGAAACATATGGCTTAAGGTTGTCAGAACATAGTTTTGTAGCGGGGTGCCTCCAGACCAATAGGCGGGTACCTGGTCAAAGGGGTCTTTATTGAAACGTACTTGCATGAAAACTAAGGTATAAAAAAGTGAACAAGGTGTCAAGTTTATTTAGCTAAATAAAAACAACCTTTTGAAAAACTATCAACCCCTAAGCAATCCCTAAAGTGAGGCCTATCTTACAATCATCAATTGCTGCATTACCGGTTTGGGCCAACTGTCGCTCATGATTTGGATAAAATACATTCCTGAGCGCATACCGCTGGCGGCGACATCCCAAGTATAAAAATGATCACCGGGTGGATAATTGCCCTCATGGATAGTTTTAATTTTTCTGCCTTTCATGTCATAAAGCTCAACGCTAATATGGCCATTTTTCTGTAAGTTAAATCCCACAATGGTCTTTTTCTTTAAGCGAAAATCAATATAATTGTCGGCTAATTTAGCGCCGTTTTTACCGAGATTGGCGTTTTGGGTCACATCGGTAAGGCCAATTTTCGTTTGGTAGGTCACAGTGTCGGGGGTGAAGGTGTCAAATATATCCGTATAGGCAACTGTTACAATAGCATCTTTTTGCAGTTGGATGTTGCCATCCACCGCTATTGGCACACTGTCTATGGTAGTAAATGTGCCCCGAAAAATACCGCTGTTATTGGCCGTTTCAGTAAGTGTCAAGGTTTCATGTTCGCCATCGGTGCTTGTTAGGGTAACTTGTAGTGTTTCTATGGCGTTGTTGTCTAAATTGCGGTTAGCATCCGTTAGCTGTAGATAAATGGTGGCGCCGGGCGAGTAGCCATTGACGGTGGGATCATTGGCAAGGGCAGTGGTAAAGCCATTGCGAAATAACATGAGGGTAGCTGGCACCCCTCTTATTTGATCGCCCGGTCCAGCAATGATATTCCCCCCACTGTGGGTAAAGCTGCCGTTAATAATAAAACCACTGTTGCCGGTGGGGCCTAATACTAAAGTGCCATTCGACTTTGAAAAATTGCCCGTTAAAGTTTGCGTAATACCATCCGACAGACTTAGGGTGCCACTGCCCGACATAGTAAAATGATGTAAAACGGCAGCGGAAGTAAAAACTGCTGGACCAGCCCCATTCCAGATTAAGGTTGAGCCGGTTGTATTTGTCGTACCCACTAAATTGATATCATTGCCAACGCTAACTGTCACGGAATTCATATCGAGAGTGCCGCCTAAGTGGTCTAAATTCGAGGCAATGGTAAGGTTGTGGCCGTTGAGGTTTAAAGTACCTGTGCCGTTTTTATTGAGGTTTAGAGTACTAAAAGAAGAAGTTAAAGAATAGTTTGCCGTTGAGTTTATATGTAACGAAGCATTAAATGTCCCACCCGATTGCGAAATGGTGTAAGGCCCCAAGCTACCGTTGAGGGTCACGATGCCATTTGCTATAGTGCCATTACTTTGGTTAAAATTACCTGCTACCTGCAGCGTATTCAGGTTTAAGTTTAAGGTAAAATTACCACTGGCTGTTAAGTTACGTACATTGCCAGTCATAACATCCAACGTGATTGTATAAGGGGTGGATATTAAAAGGTTATCTAAACTGACATCCTCGGTACTGCTAGGCACACCCACGGGTAACCAGTTAGCTGCGACGTTCCAGTTGCCCGGGCCAGCTAAGTTCCAGCGTTTTATTGAGCTATCACCAATTTGGGTGTCAAAAGTATTGCCACTGTGGTTATCGAGGGAGTCGAAAGTATCGGTGTAATTCAATGACAAGACATGCCCACTTAAACCCTCGATAATGCTATTGCTCGCCGTTGGGCTCCCGTAAGCGGTGGCAATTCCGGCAGCCACGGTACGGAAAATGCCGGTAGCCGGCCCTGTCTCGGTAAGGGTAATGGTCTCATTGTCACCGCCGCTGGTCGTAAGTACTGCTGTCAAAATTTCAGCAGTGGTGGTATCTAAATTACGGGAAGGATCTACCACCTGGGCATGCACCTGCATATACGGAAACAAATAACCCGTTACCGTCGCATCATCGGTAATATCGCCGGCATAAGTATTGTTGCGGTGCAGGCTAATTTGTGAGGCCACGCCGGCAGCGACTGCGTTGGGTACTCGTAGGGTGTCGCCTGGTGTTGCTGTGATGCTGCCACCAGTGTGGGCAAAGCTACCATTGACAATAAGACTGGCATTGCCTGTGGGGCCAATGACCAAAGTACCCCCCTGCTTATCGAAATTTTGTACGGTAAAGGTAGTGCCATTGGGAAGGTTCATGGTGCCTGCAAGGGGAGTAATGGTAAAATTGTTACTGACCGTACGATTTATGGGGCTCATGTTCAAAGTGCTGCCAGAAAACTGCAAGTTGTAAAAACTCGCTCCTCCCGTAAGGGTAGGGGTACCGGCTAAATTAACAGTTGAATTTTGTGGATTAAAGGTGCCCCCACTTAGATCCACACTGTTTGCATTGATATGAAATACCGCCGTACCCATATTTAGGGTGCCAGCCGATAAAGTAAAGTCGTTGTTTAGGTTTACTGTGGCACTATTGGCGTTAACTGTACCCCCCTCTATACTTAGCGGGTCAGAAAAATTTAAAGTGTGGTTGTTGAAGTTAACAGTGCCACTGCCCCGTTTGGTAAAACGAGTTGCGGTAAGGTTGCTGGTTATGTCATAGTTTTGCGCACTGTCGATAACGAGGCGCGCCGATAGTGTGCCACCTGTTTGGCTTATCGTATAGCTACCTGGTGCGGTGGCTGCTAAAACCAATTCACCTGTGGTGCCACTTAGGTTAATGACACCCCCTGTTTGTTGAAAATTACCCTGTGTGGTAATTGTGCGCCCATCATGAATCGTCACTGTGCCTGCTGTCACTGTAAAATGGCCACTTGCCGCCAGGTCACCACTGTTTGCCGTGAGTGAGCCGCCGTTAATCGTGAAGTTTTGCGCGCTGCCAAGGGCATCCATACTGATGTTATGGGTATTACAAATGATTACATCAATGCTACTGTTGGGAGCAACACCGGCCATGGTCCCCCCGCAGGCAATATCAGACCAACTCATGGGGTTAGACCAGTTGCCCGAAGAGCGGGTATAGAGTAGGGTGATCGTGAACCAGCCTATAGTATTGCCACTATGGATCGAATTTGCCGGATTAATTGGAGCACTCCAAGCAGTGCCATTGATTTTATGATCTTGGATATTTAAATAATTAAAGGTACCTAAGCTGCCATTGACCGTAAGGGTGGTTTGGGTGGCTACTGTAGAAGAGCGTAAGCTAATGATATTGCCAGCGCTACCTGTTGCATTAAATTGGCCATTGATAATGGTGGTAGCACCTGCCGGAAAAGTAATGTTGCGAGCGCCGCTGTTAGCTAAAGTAAGGTTGTGAAAGGTCGTGGTACTGCTGCCCCCTATCATTTGGTTGGCCGTTCCATTGAAAACAAAGGTAGAGCCCGATAAGTTTACGGTACCAGCAGAGTTGTTGGTAAAGTTTCCAGCAATACTCCAGGTGCCGCCGGTGGTGTATAATTCGTTATATAGTGGACCGGCAATACTTTGGTTACCAATGACTAAACTTCCACTTAACGTAACGTTAGAAGTACCGGCATTTAATACCCCGGGGGAATCTGAGCCACTGCCTATGAACATTGAGCCGGCCGTGATGCTATAGTTATTTGTATTTAAAGTGGCGCGAGTACCTACATTAAAGCCAAGTTCGATATTACCTGTGGTAGTTAGATTGCCATTTAAGGTAGCCGTAATACCTGTATCGGTGCGCACCCGTATTGTATGGTTGCCATAGTTGCCACCGGCGACTTTGCCCAAGGAGTTACCTATAAATAAATAGACAAAGGTTTTGCTGCCGTTTAACGTAGCAGAGGGATGTATCACCAGTGGTTCTGTTACGGTACTGCCAGCAGTATAGTACAAAAGGGTATCTGCATTGGATTGGTAGGTACCCGGGCCAATCGTGAGCTGGTTGACAATATTGGTCTGCGTGGCAATGGTGGTGGTAAAGCCAGCCGGGGCGGCGCTTAAGTTCCAGAAGGTATTGGGGCCGCCTGGCGGGGCGCTCATATTGCTGATTGTTGAATTACCCACTAACAGCACTTGGTTGCCTACTGTATTGCGCTGGTATTGCCCATCGGTGGTATTTCTGCTCCAGTTTCCGGTCACCGTAATAGTGGAGGCGCGACCGTGTAAAACAGCGCTGTTGGCTAATCCCACACCATCGCCAATGGTAAGGTCGCCACCTACCGTGAGATTATAGTTGTTAGTAGAAAGATCCAAAATGCCATTCTTGATGGTAAAATTATTACTGGTACTAATTTGTGCTTGTGCTGTATAGCTACCGGGGACGGGGCCACCTACTATAAGATCATAGAAGGTAGCCCCACCGGGGTTAATGGTATGCGCGCCGCTGCCCGATAAGATCGTTACCCCTGTTCCCGCATTGAAGGTACCGCCGATACGGATAAAATTACCCCCAATATTCATAATCGTGGTATTATATAAAGTAAGGTTGCCCCCGTTTTGGTTAAAATCACCGTTTAGCTGAATATTATGAAAGGTAAACCCATCTTGGGTGCTCAGGGTGCCACTATAAATTTCTAAATTATTTGCCTCTAAGGCAGTCTTTAAATTATAAACTCCAGTAGCGCTAATGCGTAAGGTGTTAAATTTATTGCTGCCGGTAAACCCGCGAATATAACCACTGCCTATGGCATTGGCGGTGGAAGTACCCGCATTAAAACTGCCCAAAATAAACTCATAGCTGCCTTTGACCGTAATGGTGGAACTATTGGCGTTTAAAACCCCACCATTGATAAGCAAGTCGCCATCTATATCTAAGTTAATATCATGGCTGTTTGTGTTTAAGGTGCCACTAAGGATGGTAAGAGCTGCTCCAGTACCGGATCTTTGGGCAAAAAAATTGCCGAACAATGACCACATGCCGCCAGAGATGGTTACGCGGTTGAGGTATTGGCCATTTAAGGTAAGGTTACCCCCGAGTGCTCTTAAGAAGGTTTGGTTGGTGCCGCTTAATTCAAGTATGCCGCCGGGCTCTACCGTAAAATTGCTGGTGACAGTGATGGTATTAGCTGTAGCTACAATTTTAGCGCCATTTTCCACGGTAATAGATGCTAACATGGGGGTGTTTACGTTTAAATTAACGGTTTTGCCTGCGCAGATGATGACCACATCGCCGTCAGCAGGTAGGCTTGAAGCTGATGATGTCGATGAACAATCGCCAACGTACCAATTGGCTGGTACATTCCAATTGTCAGGAGAGGACGCGGGCTTAAAAGACAGGGGAGCTGCTACGGTGGCAGAAAATCCGCCAGCCATAAGCCAAAGTGCCATAGCAAACCAAGGTTTACCTGCCGAACCCGCTATCTGCCTCCATACCTGCATGATTGCCCCCTTAGGTTAGGTAAAGAATCTTTTCATTCTAAGTGCCACCTGTCAATATATATATGACGAGGTTTTAGCCTAAAAGATAACAAAAAATATCGTACCTTTTTTTACCCATCCTTATGGCGGGCAGCAGCCCCTTGTGCTTACCATGCCATAACTATGGTATGGCTTTCCACACCTGATAGGGAATTCCCCATCTATGTGCAGGACTTCAAAAAAACGGGGAGTGCTTAGCTCTACCAGAATACATACTTTTTTTGGTTGACTTACTATAACCAGACTTATACTTGATGCCCAGAATTTTAAGGGGGAGACCATGACTAACTACCAGACTTTTTCTGAAATCATTGAACATAGTTTTGCTAAATTTAACAATCTCTTGGCGGTGCGCTGGCGGCCTGAAGGTAGCGAAGAATTCCAGCAGATGACCTATGGCGAATTAGAAAAACAGGTTAAGGCTTTGGCGCTGGCCCTCATCAAACGTGGGGTAAGCCACCAGCAGCATGTGGGTTTAATTGCCGATGTCTCCCACTACTGGCTGCTGAGCAATTTGGCCATGCAGCTCATTGGCGTGGTGGATGTCCCGCGCGGTACCGATTCCACTGGCCCAGAATTAGGGTATATTTTAAACCATGCGGGCTGTTCGCTGGTGTTTGTGCATAACGGGGCACAAATTGAAAAGATCAACAAAGGCTTAAGCCAGTATAATCATAAAGTAGAAACGTATGTTGTCTTAAATGATACCATCCCCCCCGGGGCTACCAATGCCATAAAATTAAGCGATCTGATCACCGAGGGCATGGCGTTACTCAATGATGCTGCCGCTGTGGAGCAGCTAAAAGCGCGCACAGCAGCGGTTCAGGCTAAAGATCTGGCAACCATAGTCTATACTTCAGGCACTACCGGTGAGCCTAAAGGGGTAATGCTGTCGCACGGTAATTTTGCGTCGCAGTTAAATATGCTGCCTACGTTAATTCCCTGCGGGCCTGAAGAACGCGGGCTTACTTTGTTGCCGCCCTGGCATGTCTTTGGCCGCATTGCCGAGATGCTCTTTTTTACTATTGGCGCTTCAATTACCTATACTGATATCAAACATATTGGCGATGACTTAAAAAGTATTAAACCAACCTTTGTACCCGCCGTACCTCGTATTTGGGAGGGGGTCTATAACAAAATCATTGGCAATGTGCGTAAGCAAGGTAAAGAAGCCATTTTCAACAAGTTTAAAAATGTCGCTTTAGCGTACCGCAAGCATGCCAATCGCCTTAAAGGCGCTGAGCGACTTTTCCATAAGCGCAATCCGTTAGTGTCGCTGTGGCTCAAGCTAACATCTTTTTTTATGGTCTTGCTACTCTTGTTGCCCAAGAAGTTGGGGGATATACTGGTCTTTGGCAAGGTGTTGCAGGCCACGGGCGGCAAACTTAAGGCTTCCATTTCAGGTGGGGGAGCGCTGCCGGGGTATGTCGATGATTTTTTTGCTGCAATTGGAGTGCGTATTTTAGAGGGCTATGGTTTAACAGAGACATCCCCCGTGCTCTCTGTGCGCCAATATAACCGCATTATTCCCGGTACCGTGGGGCCTCTGGTGCCAAATACTGAAATGAAATTGATTGACTTAGAAGGCAAAGATGTTACGGGTATTTTGGGCGCCAAGGGTACGCTCTATGTGCGGGGTCCCCAGGTTATGCAGGGCTATTATAAAAATCCCCAAAAAACAAAAGAAGTACTCTCTGACGATGGCTGGTTTAATACGGGGGATTTAGTACGGGTTACCGTAACGGGTGAACTATCTATTGTAGGGCGCTCAAAAGATACCTTGGTGCTTGTCGGGGGTGAAAATGTCGAGCCCACACCCATCGAAGAAAAACTTAAAGAAAGTGAGTATATTGACCATGTGATGTGCGTCAGTCGGGCAAAAGGGGAAGACCAAAAATACGTGGGGGCCTTAATTGTCCTTAACGAAGAGCGGGTCAATGAATACCTCAAAACGATGGGCGAGAAAGCTGGTACCATGGCTGAGTTGCGCGATAACCCTCTGGTGAAAAAACTTATCCAAAAAGAAATCCAGCGCCTGATTAGCAATGAGACCGGCTTTAAAAGCTTTGAAAAAGTGGGCACCTTTGCCATTTTGCCCAAACCCTTTGAACAAGGCGATGAGTTAAATAACACCCTAAAAGTCAAACGGCATGTGGTCTCTGAAAAATATGCTGATTTAATTGATAAAATGTATAGTGAGTAGTTTGCGTACTAAGTGGTGGTGGGGGCTACCCGCCGCCGGCTGACTTTATGGGGGCGCGCAGCGGTTATGGCCACAAGTGGCCATAAGCTTCTTGGTAACCCTCGAGGCTTAACCGCTGCTGTCGGTCTTCCGCTACCCCCGGGGCATTGTTCAGGAATTCCTGAACAGTGATGGGGAATTCCCCACCAGGCAGAGCTTACGTCTAGCGGGGGCGGCCTCTATGTGACATAATATTGACTTTTTAGTAACTAACAAGCCCGGGGGGAGCCGAAAACGGCAAGGGGGAGTATATCGGTTGAGGCACGGGGGGCGGTAGCGCCCCCGTATTGCTTCTTTAGTGGGGGGTACAGAAACATTGTTAAATTATCTTGACAGGCAATCTAACATTAAATCCTTTACACTCGGACCTTACCCGTGACCCGCGCTCGCATTTTATGTCTCATCATAGCTGCTGTTATCGGGCTGCTGCCGGCAATGCCCCTAGCTGCCCTGCGGGCTTTTGACACTTATGAGCCGCCCCCGGGGGTTGAGATACAGGAAAAGCTGGGTCTTGGTCTGCCATCGGGGGTGGTGTTTGTCTCGGATAAAAAAGAAAAGGTAACCGTCGATGATCTCATGGCCCTAAATAAGACAATGATCATCACACCGGTCTATTATACCTGTCCCAATTTATGCAACCTTGTGTTAAATGGTCTGATGAATGCCATTGTCCGGGAAAAAGGGCTTAAATTAGGGCGGGATTATGTAATTGTTTCTTTTTCAATAAACCCTGAAGAGACGCCGGATGTTGCGGCTGCTAAAAAAGCTAACTATATAAAAAAAATTGTGGAGCAGCGCAGTGATTTAAAAGCAGAAGAGCTAGATGCTGCCTGGTATTTTCTCACCGGCCCACAAGATTCTATTGCCTCCCTGGCCTCAGCCCTGGGCTTTTATTATATTAAAGAAGGAAATGATTTTCTGCACCGGGCGGCTATTATGATGGTCTCTAAAGAGGGGGTTATCAGTCGCTATCTTTATGGCATTGAGTTTAATCCTAACGATTTTAAGCTTGGTCTGTTAGAGACAAGCCGAGGCGAAATTGGCAGTGTCACCGACCAGTTAGTCATGTTTTGTTTTAGTTATGATCCAGTGAAGAAAAAATATAGCCTCGTGGCATGGCGCGTGATGCGCATAGCTTCTGTATTTGGCGCGGTATTGACACTTGGGTTATTGGGTTTTTTCTGGTACCGCGAATCTAAAAAAAGCAAAACTAAAAAAAATCAGGAGATAAAACCATGACAGACCTGGCCATTTTCGCTTTTGCGACGTTGCTGCCACCAGCGGCCTCTACTTCGGCGCCGGTAGTTGACTTCGCCTTTTGGCTGGTGATGATTGTCTGTTTGATCGCTTTTATTCTCGTGGAAGGAGCGTTGGTCTATTTTGTGATCCGCTATCGCCGCAAGAAGCAAGAAGCTGACAGAGAGACACCTTACATCACACACAGCACGAAACTGGAAATCATCTGGACGGTGATTCCAACCCTCATTTTGTTTGTGCTGTTTTATTATGGTTATGTGGCTATTGTTGAGCTGCGTACCGCTCCCCAAAACAGTGAGACAATTAGGGTAGTCGGACAGAAGTGGTTCTGGAATTTCTATTACCCCTACTGTGAGCGTGATGCTAAAACGGGGCAGGAGTTCTGTGTTACCGGTAACACAGTTAACGTAAACCCGGAAAAAGGCAGTGGTAAAACCCAAGAAGAAAAACAAGCAGAACAGTTTTTATTTCGCGTGCCTAAAGGGCGCAATATAGCAATACAAATTGAGTCGCAGGATGTCATCCACAGTTTTTATATCCCCGCTTTTCGGGTAAAACAAGATGCGGTGCCGGGTTTAAGGACCCGCCTGTGGTTTCAGGCTACGGAAGTTGGGGAATTCCCCATCTATTGTACGGAGTATTGCGGCAAAGATCATGCTGGTATGACTGGCAAAGTGCTCGTCATGGAGCCTGCCGACTATGAAGCCTGGAAGCAAGCTGAGTTGGCAAAATTACGCGAAAAATTAGCTACTGCGGGGCAGCCGAAAGATGAGAGTAAACTCATGGAAGAGGGCAAGGCGCTTTATACCGCAAAAGGTTGTAATGCTTGCCATGGCATACAAGGCAATCGTTTGGTAGGGCCCCCGCTGAATGGCATATTTGGTAAAACGGAAGAAATGCAAGATGGCTCTAAAATTTTGGTGGATGAAGGGTATTTAAAAGAATCCATCCTCAAGCCGATGGCAAAAATTGTGAAGGGTTACCCGCCGGCCATGCCGCCGCAAAATGTAACCGATGATGAAATAACTGCGCTAATCGCGTATATTAAGTCGCTTAAATAAGGAGGCTTTACTATGGCTCATGCAGATGCACACGGTCACGACGAAAGCTACCTGGCTAAGAAGGGCCTGATGTCTTGGCTTTCGTCGGTGGACCACAAAAGAATTGGTATTTTATACTTAGGTGCCACCATGATTTCGTTTGTTTTAGGTGGCATATTTGCGCTTTTGATGCGCACAGAGTTAGCCCGTCCCGGGATGCAGCTCATTGATCCGCAGACCTACAATGTATTTATGACATTGCATGGTTCTATTATGATTTTTTTGTTTATTGTTCCGGGTATTGTAGCAACTTTTGGCAATTTTTTACTACCCATCCAAATTGGTGCTAAAGATGTTGCTTTCCCAGTACTGAACCGGTTGAGTTTTCAGCTTTACCTTATTGGTCTTGTCATTATTGGGTTTGGTCTGTTAACCCCGGCAGATACTGGTTGGACTTTCTATCCCCCCTATTCAGCGACAACTGATACTAGTGTGATTACGCTGACGTTAGGTGCGTTTGTGTTGGGGTTTGCCTCGATTCTTACCGGCTTAAATTTTATTGTCACGGTGCACAAGATGAGAGCGCCGGGTATGCACTGGTACCGTCTGCCGTTGTTTGTCTGGTCAATCTATTCAGCTTCGGTTATTCAGGTAGTCGCGACACCGGTAATTGGTATTACTCTCATCTTATTAATTGCAGAGCGTATTTTCGGGGTAGGCTTTTTTACTCCTGCTTTAGGTGGCGACCCGGTATTGTTCCAGCACTTCTTTTGGTTTTACTCTCACCCAGTGGTTTATATTATGATTTTGCCAGCCATGGGGGTAGTCTCTGAGATT
>CALHRC010000102.1 GCA_938038265.1 uncultured bacterium | reverse complement strand
GGGGGGGATGGCTTTGCAGCGCCGCAAAGCAGAAAATCCGCTTGCCGAGCAACCCCCTTAAAGCTGTGGATCATGATGCCATCGCTCTAACCAGCTGTTACGCAGTGGCCGAAGGCCTTGCTACGTCGTCTGGTATTGACGAGGGGGAAATGTAGCGACGCAGGGACTCGAACCCCGGACCTGTGGATTATGATTCCATCGCTCTAACCAGCTGAGCTACGTCGCCTGTTTCATGTGGCGCGGGCAGGACTTGAACCTGCGACCTTTGGGTTATGAGCCCAACGAGCTACCAACTGCTCTACCGCGCGGTGTATTCCTAGTCACAATGTAGCCATGAATCAGGTTGTCAACCAATTAAAACTTTATGACTTTACGTAAGTAGTTAAGCAATCTTTGTTCAGGAATTCCTGAACAAAATAGGGAATTCCCTATCAGGAACCATTCCCGGGGTCAACAAAAAGCCCGACAAGGGTTACGGGCGTGTGATTTTTTCGACAAAGGCGCCCATACTGACGATATTTACAGAAAATGGTCCAGCCACCCACAACGCCGGAACTTATGGCACCTGTGGCAGATTTCGAGATGCTCGAAGCGGCGTTACGAGCCGGGGCAGATGCGGTTTATCTGGGCATGCCCGGTTTTAATGCTCGCGCCCGAACAAAAGATTTTTCCCTTGAAGAACTCAAAGAAATCCGGCGCAGAACCGCACTTGCCGGCGTTAAGTTTTATTTAGCACTGAATATTCTAATTTTTGAGGATGAACTTGCTATTTTAGTGGATCGCTTATTTCCCATTCTTAAATTAAATCCCGATGCCCTTATTGTACAGGATGTCGGGATTGCCCGCCTGCTGAAATGTATGGCGCCACATCTGCCTTTGCATGCTTCTACGCAGATGACGGTTGCCTCATCAGCCGCCATCTCATTTTACAACGACTTGGGATTCAGCCGCTATAATTTAAGCCGCGAGGTTACCATTGCTGAAATGGCTTTAATCCGAGAGCGCACAGACCGTGAATTGGAAGTTTTTGTTCATGGCGCGCTGTGTGTGGCCTATTCCGGGCAGTGTCTGACATCGGAAAGTATAGGAGGGCGTTCTGCGAATCGTGGGCAGTGCGCTCAATCCTGCCGCCTTCCCTGGAAAATGGTGGTTGATGGCAAAGAGATCAGCATACCTCAGGGGGATTATCTGGTTTCTCCCCAAGATTTATGCGGTCTGGGGGATGTACCTCGCCTGAAAACAGCCGGCATAAATTCCTTTAAAATTGAGGGACGCTATAAATCGCCCAGCTATGTGGCTACTGCGGTGAGCCTGTATCGTCGCGCCATTGATACGGAACACACAGAGGATCCATCCCCCCTACAGAAAACTTTTTTACGTGGTTTATATAATGGGTGGTATGATGGGGTTAACCACCAGCGCCTGGTCAATGCTTCGATAAATTCCCACAGCGGTATTCTATTAGGGAGAGTTACAGCCATCCACCCGGCAAGCAGAGAAGTTCAGATCAACGATAACTCTATTGCTATGCAGGCGGGTGATGGAATCCGCTTTGCACGCCAGGGTATGTCGCTTGGTGGCTCGCCGGTATATGGCGTTAGGGATAAAGACACAAGCAGATGGATTTCTCTGGCAAACTCGTTTGACATGAGAAAACTCAAAAAAGGCGACGAGGTTTTTCTAATGAGCTCTCAGGCTCTGGAAAAATCCGTGCAACAAATGCTCGCTTCAAAAGAAGCGCGCAGAAAAACCGACTGTGTGATAACTTTATCGGGCTCACCGGGAAAGCCTTTAGTTGCCCAAATTACAGACAAACGTGGTTTTTCTGCTCGGGTGCCATCTGACGCCCTACTGGAAAAACCTGAAAAAAATTTTCTAAGCGAGCAATTTCTCTATGATTTTTTTTCAGGTACCGGTGAGGCGCCGTTTCGGCTCAGCAGTCTCACAACAGAATTCAGCGAACCTGTGTTTTTGCGCCATGGGGATCTTAAAAAACTTCGTCGCGATTTATACAACGCCCTAATGGAAAAATCTCTTTACGTAAAAAATCCACCTTTGGCCTCAAGGGAATCTCTGCTTTCTATTCTGCCCCAAGAGAAAAGCAAATCTGTGACGCAGCAAAAACCATCCCTGCACCTGCTAATTCGGGAACCGGAACAGCTTGCGGCTGTCAGCACAACGGAAGTGGATTCTGTAATTCTGGACTTTGAACGCGGGCGCGATTATCACCTGGCAATAACACAGGCGCGGGCGCTCGGCGTTAAAGTTGGTATAGCGACAACCCGCATCCACAGAGAAAATGAAGCGCAGAACCTGCGATTGATTGCCGAACTCTCACCTGACTTTGTGTTGGTGCGCAATCCCGGGGCCATAGAGAAATTACATAATTTTTCTGGTGAATTAGTCGGGGATTTTTCTCTGAATATTGCCAACAGTTTGGCTGCCGATTATTTTTTGCAAAAAAGATTGTCGCGAATCACCCCATCTTATGATCTCAACCGAGATCAGTTATTGAAAATGCTGGCCAACAGCGAAGCGCAGCGTTTTGAAATAACCCTACACCAATATATGCCGGAATTTCATATGGAGCATTGTGTCTTTGCCGCGTTTCTCTCAAAAGGCACTTCTTTTCGCGACTGCGGCAAACCCTGCGAAAAGCACCGGGTCAGTCTCAGGCACCCAAATGGCAAGTTACATCCGCTCAAGGCAGATATAGAATGTCGCAATACACTGTTTAATGGAACAGCGCAGAGTGCAGCTTTTTTAGTACCTGAACTAATTAAAATTGGCGTGGCAAATTTTCGTCTTGAAGCATTAGGTGAATCGCCTAAGGAGTTACATAGAAAAATTAAAATATACCGGATGCTGCTCAATGGAACTCTAGCAGCAGCGCAGGCTGCTAACCAATTAAACCTGCTCGAACAATATGGGCTAGGGAGCGGCCAACTTTACAAGGCAGATCGTCACCGACCACGCAAAAAAGCGCACCCTTCATAAATAACCTCAAAAGGTCTCTTGCGATTACAACTCCTCATTGGTAATCAAGGTACCCACACCGGTATCGGTTAAAATTTCCAGCAGTAGAGCATGAGGTACCCGGCCATCAATGATATGAGTGCGAACCACGCCATGCTCTAAAGCGGCCAGGCAACATTTAACTTTAGGGATCATCCCTCCCTGGATAATTCCTTCTTGCATTAGAGCTTGAACTTTAGCAGAATTTAAACCTGTTAGTGTTTTACCATCCTTCATCACTCCCGGGGTATCGGTGAGCAAGATCAATTTTTCTGCTTTAAGGGCGGAGGCAATTGCACCTGCCATCGTATCGGCGTTGATATTCAGCGGCTTGCCTTGGTCGTCAAAGGCAACCGGCGCAATTACTGGAATAAATCCGTCATACTCCAGAGTCTCTATGATTGAGCAGTCAATATCTTCAGGAGTAACATGGCCTACCCGCCCAAGAGATACTTCGACCAAAGATCCATCGGCAGCTTTTTTCTGAAAACCATGTAAACGGGCGCGAGCCAGGTTACCATCCCGACCTGTCAGGCCAACTGCTTTGCCACCAGAAAAATTGATGAGTGAAACAATGGATTTATTCACCTGGC
>CALHRC010000101.1 GCA_938038265.1 uncultured bacterium | reverse complement strand
GGGCAGCCTGGGCTAAGGCTCCACCCATTTTTCCAAGTCCAAGAATTGCGATTTGCTTGCCGTTATTCATTTTGTTGTTTTATGAATTTTAAAAAGACCTATTGGTTGACCGAAAAGCAGTTTCTGCTTCTCTTCTAAATCGAGAAACTCCATGCTGTCTTTCTCAAAAAGCAGCATTACGGTTGATCCCATTTCAAAACGACCAATTTCGGCACCTTTTTCAATAGCTATTGGATTCTGGTAGGTATGTTCACGGGCCGTGCGGAACCAATTATTGGTAGCTAATTTCTCATCATACGTCACTCTGATACGTCCTACGGAAGTGGCGCCAACTTTTATCATAGCTATCAATCCCTTACCTGTGTCAATAAATGTAATGAGACGTTCATTGCGAGAAAAAAGCCGGTTGATAGTATTCACCGCAATCTGGTTAACGGGAAACAGTTTCCCTGGTTTATAGTAATAGCCGATGATTTTTCCAGCTACAGGCATGTGAATACGATGGTAATCCTGTGGCGAAAGATAGATCGTGGCATACTGCCCACCGATAAATCGATTTAGGTAGGTTCGGGTACCCAATAGTTCTTCCAGGGGGGATTGCATTCCCTTACTCTGCAGTAACATGCCTTTTTCAATTGGGCCTGCTTTCAATAAGGTACCATCTACCGGGGAAACGATCACCTCAGCGCCGGGAGCCACCACCCGTGCTCCATTTTTTAATGCTCTGGTAAAAAAGTTATTAAGCGAGCGATAATTTTTCAACTCAAGCTCAGCTTCTTTTATATTGATTTTATAGATCCGCGAAAAGGCCAACAACACCGGTATCATAATAAAGCGGGGCAATTGGAGCCCAGCCAATATTCCAAACACTTTGGACCAGGTATTTTTTGGCAACAGACTTAACAGTATTACATAAATTCGCACTGCAAGATCATGCCGGTGCGGGTATTGGGCGAAATAATTTTTTGTCTCGCGGGCCACGACCTCCGAAAGAAACAACAGGGCAATTAGATTGGGAAATGCCATTAAACCATTCGCCAAATGAGAAAAATTCCAGATTAGATGCGCTTCACCTGCAATACCACCGATGAAGACAAAGACAACATAAAGCCATTTATAGGCAGCGACATGAGAGCCACCACCGAGAAATACCATAGCCCGATCGCTGTAGAAGTACCAGCTAAATATGGTAGAGATTGAAAAAAAGAAGAGCGCAATGGCGACTGCGTACTGCCCCCAAATTCCGAGATGATGACTAAATACTAAAGAGACCAGAGTATTCTTAACGTCTCCAGCGACGGCGCCCCAGTGGTTTATCACCGCCGCCCAAAATGAAGCCCCTGATCCGGCAGCGCGGATGGCGTCAACTGCCTGTATCAATGGTTCTTTGCCGGAAGCTGTGGCAGCTTGGGCTAATATATCCCCCCCGGCTTTTTCAAGGCCGATAATAATAGCCAACCCGGTCATCGTGCAGATGACAATGGTATCGAGAAACGGCCCCAACATGGAAACCAGCCCTTGCTTGACGGGGAACTCGGTACGGGAGACGGCATCCGCCATCGGCGCCGACCCTAAACCCGCTTCATTGGAAAAAAGCGCGTGCTGGATACCTGTGCGCAATGTTACCACCAGCAGACCGGCCACCGTTCCCGCAGCTGCCGGCAAGGGTTCAAACGCATACCTGATCACCATCACCAGGGCGGATGGAATTTGCGAAAAATGATCCGCCAACAGTGTAATGACCGTCGCAATATAGAATATGGCCATGAAGGGCACTAGAAAAGCCGCAACCCTGCCGATACGGCGGATCCCACCGAGAATCACTAAAGCTGTTAGAGTCGCCACCGCCAGAGAAGTCAGCCAGCGGGGTACATTTAGGGGGGTTGCCTGTAGCACTCCGGCAGCGGCGTCAATTTGGGTCATATTACCGATGCCAAAGGCAGCCACCATGGTCATCAAAGCGAAGAATACTGAAATACGCCGCCAGCCAAGAGCGTTGGCAATATAGTACATTGGGCCACCGGAGAAACCATAGCGGGTTTCTTCGCGGTATTTAACTGCCAGTACCGCTTCACTGTATTTGGTCGCCATTCCGACAAAAGCTGAGACCCACATCCAGAATAAAGCACCCGGCCCGCCAATCAAAATCGCTCCGGCCACTCCAACGATATTGCCGGTTCCCACCGTCGCAGAAAGTGCGGTTGCCAGAGCCTGAAAATAGGAGATCTCACCTTGTGGGTGCTCTTCAATTTCATTGCCGGCAATTTTTTCTTCTTTTTTGACAAAACCAAGGGCAATGCGCACTCCATAGGCAAAATACCGAAACTGTACCAGACCCAGGCGGAATGTCAGCAACAGACCGGTTCCGACCAGCAATACCACCAGCGGCAACCCCCATACCTGGTCTTTAGCTGAAGAAATTGTGTCTCGTAACAGGGGGAGGATGGTTTCAGTCATGTTGGTTCCAGAGCCAAGAGCAGCTTTCTTTCGACCATGTCGCTAAAAAAGCAGCAAGGCCTTCTGTTATATCAGACTGTCAAACACTTTCAAGTCTTTATTTTTCCGCCGGCGAAACCGGTTCCTGAAGAAAAGCCATCAGCTTGTCAAGAGACAATGCGGGCGCAAAATAAAACCCCTGTACAAAATCACAGCCTGATTCCCGCAGAAATTTCAACTGCTCAAAGTTCTCTACCCCCTCAGCAGTAATCATCATATTTAGCGAATGGCCTAGATGGATCATGGAACGCACAATGGCTGCATGGTCGTTATTGTAAGGCAATTCCCGAATAAAAGTACGGTCGATTTTAAGGTGAGCCACAGGAAACCGCTGTAGGTAGGCCAAGGAAGAATAACCAGTACCAAAATCATCAATGGCCATACTTATCCCCATGGTGTGTAGTTGCTGCAGTATTTTTTCCCCGGATTCTGGATTCGACATTGCTGTCGATTCCGTGATTTCCAGTTCAAGAAAGCGAGGGTCAATCTGGCTGTGACTTAGTATCCAGCGCAGGTCGTCAACCAGGTGCCCCGATTGTAACTGTCGGGCAGAAAGATTCACCGCTATAGCGAGTTCACTGAAGCCAACCTGCTGCAAGTTTTTTAGATCTGACAGGGCTTTTTCCAGTACCCGACGACCGAGACGATGGATCAATTCCGATTCTTCGGCCACCGCGATAAATCGGTCAGGGCTGATATAATGACCAGTAGCACTGTCTCGCAGGCGGCACAGCGCTTCCAAACCCCGGACAGTCCAGTTTTTCAGGTCGATTTGCGGCTGGTAAAAAACTTCCAGGGTATTCTGTTCAAGAGAAGTTCTCAGTTCTGTCTCTATATGGTGCCTCGATTCAGAATCCTGGCTCATTTCCGGCGAGAAGAACTGGTATGTATTTTTCCCCACACTCTTGCTCCAGTACATGGCCCGGTCAGCGTGTTTGACTAACTGCACCACATTGTCAGCATCCCCTGGAAAAAAGGCAATGCCAATACTGATACTACAATAGATCTTTTCTGTTTCCACCCAAAACTCGCGGCGAAATAAATCAATCAGACGAGAGGCAAACGCGGCTACCTCCGCTCCATTTGTGGAGGAACGCATTAAAATGGCAAATTCATCCCCCCCAATGCGGGCAATCAAATCTTCACCGCGCACCTGCGACATCATACGGGCCGCCGCCTCGCGCAGCAAGATATCGCCAGCATAATGACCAAAGACATCATTGACCTGCTTAAAACGATCAAAGTCAATAAATAATAAAGCAAACGAAGGGGGATTTTTAGATTCCTGCAACTGGCGTAACTGCTCAAAAAGATAATGGCGGTTGTAAAAACCCGTCAAGGTATCATGCTCGGCAAGGTACTGCAATTTCTGCTGGTTGTGTTTCTGCTCGGTTATATCAAGTACAAAAGCAATCGCCCCAGAATAGCGACCAATTTCGTCATACAATACCGAAACTTCAAAGAGAGCATACACCGTCTGACCCGAGGCGGTCTTAAGCTCATATTCCACGCGGTGAAAATCCTGCCCCTGCAGCCATTCGGTACGCAGGGTCCAGTCATGTATATCCTGCTTGTTTTGAACAAACTCAAAAAATTTATGACCAATGAGATCCCGCGGGTGCCTGCCCAACATATTGGCCATGCGGCGGTTTACATAATCGGTAACGCCTGTGGCATCAACGCTCCAGACCCCAGCCTGGGCTAATTCCACTAAGGTACGGTACTTCTGTTCACTGGCCTCAAGATCAAGCTGCGCCCGGTGCATCGCCGTGATATCCGAAATGAAGCCCTCAAGCACCATTTCTGCGGTTTCGGGCAAAAAAACAGCCCGGCCCTGCTCCCAAACCCATTTTTCCCGACCGGAGCTGTCAATAATACGGTACTTGATCGTGTAGGGCTTATGACGCCTGAGATTGGCATCCACTACCTGACGAACCATGTTCCGGTCATCGGGATGGATTATGTGATTAAAAAGTACCTCACCTGACAAAAACCGATTTGGATGATAACCGGTTAGGTCCAGAGAGCCGTCCGAAGCGTAAATTATAGTCCAATTTTCATCGTTAAGGCAACGATAGACCATCCCCGGTATATTGGTCATTAGAGTTGTCAACATGCGTTCATTCCGTGCGGCTCGTTCGTACATTTCACTAGTTAACGCCCGGCTCTCTTCTGTTGCCTGAAACTGCAAGCGCTGCAAGACATAGACAACAGAGACCATGATGCCCAGAGCACATACGGAGCGTAATACAGGAACCGGCACCCCTACCAATTGCTTAAACCGTACGGTATTCCAGGCTGTGCCGGGAAACACGGCGGATGGCTCAGCAAAGGATGTAAAAATGCCATACAACACAAAAAATACCGCCCCGGCAAGTAACCCCCGGCGCCCTGCAGAATGTAAGGACAAAGCTCGGTATTGCTGCCATAATACCACAGCTGTACCCAATACCGCCGGAACTCCTAATATCCAGCGGTATAGTTGTTCAAAGATTTCCAAACCACCGGCTATTCTTGATAATAGAACATAGCCTGCCATACATAAGCCAAACACCAATGCCGCCAGAAAGACTGCTGCACGAACTCTATTGGCAAAAAAATACGTTAGAGGAACAACTGACAAAACAGCAAAAGACAGCACTGCGGTAAGCTGTATCCAAACTGTCAATGAAACATCGTTTGCGCCGATTAGATAACGCACGGCGATGAGCCACTCCGAAATACCGTGCAACAGACCAAAGACTCCAATGGCAGCAAAGGTTATTCTGTCGGGAAATGCGCCGGCAGGTAGCAGGCGAGAGAGGATGGCCACGCCCATTGTAAAGAAAGCAAGACCATAGAGGGCATAGATGGGTACGATCTGCGGCACAGTTAAAAGCAAATAATCGGCATTCAATAACGCAATCTTTTTTTATTGTACCTCGATAGCACCACGGGCTTTTAAATAAGCCATGATTTCCTGGTGGTTGCGCTGCCTGGCCAACTTCAGGGGTGTATTGCGGCTGAAATTGCGTTCATTCAAGTTGGCCCCGCTTTCTGCCAACAACCTAACGGCAGATAAATTGCCCGCCATGACCGCTTCATGTAAGGCGGTATTGCCCAAACTGTTTTTTGCCTGGATATTTGCCCTATGATCAAGCAATACTTTTAGGATTGCGACATTGCCCCGACGGGCGGCATACTGCAACGCCGTGGAGCCAAGGTTGGTCACCGCATTGACATCCGCCCCTTTACTGAGTAGTAAGTTAACAGACTCTAAGGAACCCGTAGAAGCGGCGCGGTGCAGCGGTGTATCGCCATAACGACTTTTTCGGTTCACTTGGCAGGATTTCTCGCAGAGCACATTGAGGATCGCGACATTACCGCGGCGCGCAGCTTCATGCACCGGGGTATAACCCTCGTCATCTGGGTAATTTACATCCGCACCTGCGCGAACCAATTGCCTGACCTTATCTACATGGTTGGCCTTAACAGCCTCAAACAGCGCCTGGCTCTGTTTTCTGCGGTCAGCTGAACTACAAAAGACAGAAACGACAACCAGCATGAGAAGGATACCATACCTTTTTTTGCCATGGACCACCTGGGCAAAAAGCATCATGAATCAATCATGAAAACTATTTTTCAGCAGAGTATAGTTTGGGTACATATGTTACAAGTGGGGGTATGGAATTCCTTACTTATTGTCTTCTGCCTTATGCGGCAAATCTGGACGGGGTAAGCTTCCTGTTCAGGAATTCCTGAACAGGAAGCCGGAGTAGTGCAAGACTGGCAGGGCCCCCGGGGGATTTATTAGTTACTAAAAATGTATTATTTCCCCAATTTCCCCACTAGCAGACTGCATAAAAGGCTTGACAAGGTTTTTCTAATTCGTTAATTGGCAAAATAACGCACCTAATAGGTGGCGGTTACTGCTCCTAAGGCAGGAAAAAATTTATTAACTATAAAAGAGGGTAAATATGAAATTACAGGATTTAATGAAACAAACTCCTGAAGGTTTAGTGGCCGAAATCGTGCCTAAATCCTTCGAAACTTGGGGAAAGTGGCGTCGCAACCTCTACCTGAAACTGATCGCGTGGTTTTCGGGATACGATAAACTGGTGGAATTGCTTATTGAACTTAAAGGCAAACAGGGACGGGATTATATTGAGGATTTCTTCGAGAAGCTGGACTTCTCTTATGCGGTAGCCCATAAAGATCGTGAAAAAATCCCATCCGAGGGGCGGCTGCTGGTTGTTGCCAACCATCCGCTTGGGGCATTAGATGGGCTATCTCTGTTAATGGCGGTCACCGAAGTGCGCCCTGATGTGCGCATCGTGGTGGGCAATTTTCTAACAGGCATCGATGAACTGAGTGAATTTTTTATTCCCGTGGACAAAGATTTCGATATTGCCAAATCGCGCCTGAAACCGATTGCGGCAGCTTTGGCCAATGAAGAAGCAGTGATTTTATTTCCGTCCCGTTCGGTCTCCCGCCTGCGCTGGGCAGGATTGCGCGACCGCAAGTGGCGCAGTAACTTAGTTGCTTTAGCCCGCCGGATGAACACACCTGTCTTGCCGGTCTATATTAAAGCCCGAAATTCCTGGCGGTTTTATCTTAAAGCCCTGTTTAGCGAACGTCTGGCATCTTTATCGCTACCGCGAGAAATATTGCGCCAACGTGGTAAAACGATAGGGCTAAAAATTGGTCACCAGATTCCGGCAACAGCCTTTTCTGCCCTAAAGTCAGGTACAGCAATGAAACTCTTGCACCGCCACGTATTGGCGATTGGACGCGAGAAAAAAGGTTATTTCAAAACAGAAAAGAATGTGATTCATCCGGTGGATCGCCGGCAAATTCGGGCGGAACTTTCCAACGCACGTCTGTTGGGTAGCACCGATGACGGCATGAATATCTATCTGACTGACTACAGCCAGTCTCCCGCCACAGTGAGAGAGATTGCCCGGCTGCGTGAGCTGACTTTCCGTAAAGTTGGCGAAGGTACCGGCCACAAACTCGATTCCGATCTCTATGACCGCTACTACAACCATCTGGTACTCTGGGATGATACCGCACTGGAAATCGTCGGCGCCTATCGTATCGGCGAGTGTGCTGCAATTACCGCCCAACGTGGCACGGAAGGCCTCTACACAGCGACACTCTTTACCTTTGACGATAAATTCAAGGCGATGTTTCCTGAAAGCATCGAATTGGGACGCAGCTTCGTGCAGCAGAAATACTGGAATAGCAACGCCCTCGATTACCTGTGGCATGGTATTGGCGCTTATCTGGCCAATAATCCGCAAATTAGATATATGTTCGGCCCGGTCAGCATCAGCAAAATGTATTCAAAAGAAGCCATTGAGATGCTGGTTCACTTTTACAGCAAGTGGTTTCCCGATTACGAAAATCTGGCCGCCCATAAAACTCCATTTCTCATTCCTGACAAACGCCGTGATGAACTGAGAGAACTATTCAACAGCTTAGATTTTAAGACAGACTTTAAGACTTTGAAAGCCAATCTCAAACACTACGGTTTTGCGGTACCCACTTTATACAAACAGTACAGCGATCTGTGTGAAGAGGGCGGCGTGAGATTTCTTGATTTCGGTATTGATGAAGACTTCGGCTACTGTGTGGATGGCATGATATTGGTCGATATTGCCCGCATCAAACAGAGCAAATACGACCGTTATATCGCAGGTAAGAAAATTGAGCAACAAACCACCACAGCGCAAACTTGATATCCTTCTCTTTTTAACCCTCACAGGTTGACAACCTCTCACTCGGGCTGCCCGTAAGGGCAGCCCATTTTTACGAACCGAGCAGTAGCCATTTGGTGAGATACATCACCGCATAGAGCAAAAAGCAGGAAGCTAACCAATACAGACCCAGAAGGGTATATCCACGCTTTTTTTCGTTTTTAATTTCAGGGGGGATGTACCGGCCCCAGAAACCGCCCGGCCGTATCTTATTATAAAAAGCGCGCAAGGTACCATCGTCTTCCGGTTTGGTTAGAAAAGTAAAGAGAAGCCAGATCGCAGTGGTACATCCTGCTGTCAGCAGCATACCTGTTGCAAAACTTTCAATACCAGATAGACGCACTGCCAATGCCACCACAGCTGAACCGGCCAGGGCGGCAATTTCAGAATAAGCATTGATGCGCCACCAGAACCAGCGTAACAGATGCACAGGCCCGGCGCCGGCGCCGAACATTAACAGAAACTCCCAAACTTGCTTAACGTTATCGAACACAAGAGAAATGGCTACTGCCATAAAGCCCAACAGTACCACGGTAACTCGCGAAACGAACACCTTGTGACTTTCAGGAGCAGAGGCCAGCCTGCGACCAAATACATCCTGCACAATGTAAGAAGCCCCCCAGTTGAGATGGGTCGAAATGGTTGACATGAAGGCTGCCAGAAAGACTACTGCCATTAAACCCAATAAGCCTGGTGGCATGAGCTGCTTCATTAACAACGGATAGCCCAACTCAGGATCGCTCAATCCCGGCAATAGCACCAACGCACAGAGGCCGGTAATAATCCACGGCCATGGGCGCAGTGCATAATGCGCGATATTAAATAGCAGAGAAGCGCCGAAAGCATGATTTTCATCTTTTACAGAAAGCAGGCGCTGGGCGACATAACCCCCACCGCCGGGTTCCGCCCCGGGGTAAGAAGTAGCCCACCACTGGACACCGACATAAACCAGAAAGAGGGTAAATAATTCACTGCCGGTCTGCGGAAAAAACGACAATAATTCGGGGGGATGGCCGGCGATAAGCAGCTTTTCTCGGAGCGCCTGAAGACCACCAACCCGGTCAACCGCAGTAACTGCCAGAATTACCGAACCTGCCATGGCCAGAGTAAACTGCACAAAATCAGCTAACACCACCCCCCATAAACCCGAGATGGCCATATAAGCCAGGGTAAGCCCATAGAGCAAAGCTATGGTAAGCCAAATATCCCAGCCGAAGGCTGCTTGGATCACCTTGGTCATGCCGAGAGTAACCCAACCCATGATGAGAATATTGACAGGAATTGCCAGATAGAGGGCGCGAAAAACACGCAGGAATTGGGCGGGCCGCCCACCATAACGCAGGACGGCAAATTCGGCATCGGTAGCCACACCACTCAGCCGCCACAGCCGGGCATAAAAGAAGGTGGTCAGCAGGGCAGAAAAGGCCATGCTCCACCAGACCCAGTTGCCGGCAATACCCTGTTTTGCTACAATTCCCGTTACCGCTAGTGGAGTATCTGCGGCAAAAGTTGTGGCCACCATGGAAACTCCGGCCAACCACCAGGGCAAACGCCGACCCGAGAGAAAATACTCTTCTGTGGAAGCGCCCCCGCGTCGGCTCCATAGAATTCCTATGGTTAAAACCAGCGCAACATAAGCGCCAATTACCCAAAAGTCAGCAGTCTGCATGCATAACCCTTTACCCTACAGCGACACACCCTGGCGATTGGTATATTCGAAAGAGTGAAAAATCCTACCAGTACCAATGGCCGCTGGTGTAAACCGTCAATCCAGAAAGTATCCAAGCCTACTCTTGTTCAGGAATTCCTGAACAAGAGTAGTTCCATCCACCCGCAAGGGGCTTGTTAGTGACTCAAAAAATTGTATTATGTCACCTTGTGAAGGTCTGTTAGTTACTAAAACCAATATAACGTTAGATAGATATTATATTTTGCTATAGTTATGCCACCCCCGTAGATGTGGAATTCCCTATCTGTTCAGGAATTCCTGAACAAGATTTGGTCATAAGGTTAGCTC
>CALHRC010000100.1 GCA_938038265.1 uncultured bacterium | reverse complement strand
AGACTCAAGGTGGTCTGGGGATTCTGAAAGCACTCAGCGCAGGTTTCCTGTACTAGATGCTCATAAACTTCTTCCCTCATGCCGTTGCGCATAGCCACCGCCTTAAGCCAGTCATGCTCGCGAGGATGTAGTTGTCCATCGGCTACCGCAACTCGGGTACTATCCATTAGAAAAGCGTGCAGGATATCTTGATTACTAAATTCAGGGGGTTGTCGGTTTAAGAAGGGATTGCTTAGAACATTGTGGATTGACTCCCGGATATAGCGCTCCTCAAAACCCAAGCGCTTGCCAGTTTCTTCTATGAGCTGCTTCTGGCGTTCATCGAGGTGCCCATCTGCCGCCATCACTAAAAGCAAACCGCGAAAATATTCACTTCTGTCCCGCAGCATCGAGTAGTTCACTTTTTTCGGCGGTTCCCGCTGTGGTTGCGGCGTCGGCGGTTACGTGCTGCCACATGATTACGTTCCTTGTGGCGTAACTGCACCTGCTGCGCTTCCCTCTCCAAAAGGGCCCGGGTCTTGTCGGACATCGGTGGGGGGTTGTGTTTTTTGCCCAAACGAAAGAAAGACAAGATACGCTGCCAGAAAGTTTTTTCACTTTTCAAACTGCGGGCCACAACCACCGGTTCGTGGATTGCCGCCGCGTCACGCGGCAGACGATCTTGTGCCAGCTGTCTTTGCGGCCGGGGCAAGCGTTCGCCCTGCCGCTCCTGCCGGGGACGCTCTTGGCCTGACTTGCGACGGCTGCGCTCATGCGTTGAACGCGGTTGCAGCTTATGCGATTTGCTGCTACGCTCCCGACGCCCCGCCGAACGATTGCGCTCACTTTCACGCTCTGTCCGGGAAGGCGCTGCCACCAAACGTACAAAACTCATGTTTTCAAGATAACGCTCTTCAGGCTGCATCACTTCAATTTTATATTTCAGGTAGCGCTCCAGACGAGCCAAGTTATCATAATCCAGCTCAGAACAGATACTGATGGCCATACCGGTTTTTCCCGCCCGGGCCGTACGACCTATCCGGTGTACATAAGATTCAGGATCTTGGGGGATATCAAAATTGATCACCAACTGCACATCTTCAATATGCAACCCCCGGCTGGCCACATCGGTTGCTACTAGTACCCGGAACTGTTTTTCTTTGAACTCTTCGAGAATCTTAATACGGCGCTTTTGGTTTACGACTGACGATAAGCCCTGCGCGGGAATATTGTGATAGACCAAATTCTGTACCAATACATCCACATAATTCTTGCTATTTGTAAAAATAATAATGGGTTCGAATTTTGACTCCTCAATATACTGTATTAAAAAAGGCAGTTTTTCGTCTCGGCCGAGGTGGAGCAGCTTTTGGTCAATGCGCGCATGGTCAATAAGTTCAGGATTGATCATCACTTCTTCAGGCTCATTCATATACTCCCAAACTGAATAAATAGCGCCATAGTCCATCGTGGCCGAAAACAACTGCACATGACGCCCTTCGCGCGTTGCCGCGAAAATCTTACGTACATCATCGATAAAACCCATGTCCAGCATACGGTCAGCTTCATCTAACACAACGCTATGCACGTATCCTAAAGTCAAATCACCAGATTGTATATAATCCAGCAAGCGCCCTGGGGTTGCTACTAACAATTCAGGATTTTTGCGTAATTCGTTTTTTTGTTTTTCATAGTCCACACCCCCGAAAATAGCCACACTCTTCAGGGGGGTACCTTGCAGTAAGTATTCCGCTTCTTCATGAATCTGCAGCGCCAGCTCTCGGGTCGGCGCAATGACCAGAGCCCGTGGGCCCCGGGGACGGGACTCCTGAAGATCGGTCATTTCGCCCATTAGGCGATCGATGACAGGGAGCAAAAAAGCCAGTGTCTTACCAGAGCCGGTCTTAGCACAAGCCAGAATGTCTTTATGGGAGAGAGCCAATGGGATTGTTTTTTCCTGGATGGGGGTTGCTTCAACAAACCCACGCTGCTGAACCTTATCTAATAGGTGCTGGTTCAGCTTCAGATCAGAGAAATTCATAATGAGAGCCCAAGGTTCGGGGGGGATTGACCGGCGTCAACCATATAACCTACCAATGTCTTGACATCCCGTCATTTCAGTTTGATCCTGTGGTATGGGTTTGGCGGATAAGCTGTTCCGGGAAATCGAAGAGAAATCGGATGGTTTCTTTTCTCTCGAAAGCGTGGATGGCCGTGCCATGCTCACAGTAAATCCAGCAGGCAGCAAGGGTAAACCGGTACAACTCTCTGATGTGCAAGCGCGCTTAAAGCTGCTGCAAATTGAACCCTGCGATACGGCGCGCCTCAAACAAATTGTGGAAACTGCCGATGGCCAACCACATGATGTTGGGCGCTGGGCTGCAGCCCAAAAAGAAAACGCCCGGGCAGAAATTGATATCTCTGCGGATGCCATGAAAGCAGCCATTTACCTACACCCTCCCCTGCATGGCGGCGAGCCGCTATCTTATGACGACCTGCTCGACAAAGTCGCTAAAGCCGGCATCTGCCATGGTGTCTTTGAAGACAAACTGCGGGCTTTAGCTGAAAAACCGGAATACCACCAATGGATTCCAATTGCCGAAGGTACCCCGCCGGTAGCAGGTAAGAACGGTTACCTAAAACGCTTCAAATCCAATACAAAACCAGAACCCCAGGAACGCGCCGACGGTAGTGTTGACCACCGCGAACTGGGGGTAATCGCCAGCGTCAGAAAAAATGAGGTGATCGCAGAAATTATCCCCCCAGTAGCAGGGCAAGATGGTCAGAATATCCATGGCAAAATATTGCCGGCAACTGGCGGCTCTCCCGCGCAATTCCAGCCCGGGCCTAATGTACTGCTCTGCGAAGATGGCACCAAACTTCTCAGCGCCATTGACGGGCTGCCGGTTTTTGAATCCGGCGGAACGATCCGCGTCGATGAAATCTTATACCTGAAAGATGTTGATTACTCCACAGGGAATATTGATTTTCCTGGTTCCATCATCGTTGAAGAACATGTGGCGGATGGATTTACCCTGCAAACGAAAGGCTCGATTATTCTTAAACAGAGTGTAGGCAAGGTCTATCTCAAGGCTGGGGGGGATGTCACATTAGCCGGCGGCTTCATGGGACGTGGCGAGGGACGCATCGAAGCCGAAGGAGACATCCATGCCCGTTTTATTGAACAGGGGAAATTAGTCGCGGGACGCTCCATCTATATTGCCGAAGTGGCCATGCATTCCTTTCTGATCGCTAAGGTAAACATAATACTACGTGGTCGCCGGGCAGAGATTATCGGGGGTGAGGCAGTTGCGGGCCACTCTATTATCTGCAACAAAGCAGGTGCTGTGGTAGAAACCCGTACCCGATTGACTGTCGGTACCCCACCCGATATTTTAACCGCGCTCGAAGCTATGCAAAATGAAATCCAACAGAAACGAGAAACCTTGCAGAAAATAGAAAACACCATCAAGGGACTCGATGACCGCGAACAACGCGGTCAGCTCTCAGAACAAGACAAAGAAACGCGTGCCCGCCTCAAGTCATTGCGGGAAAAATTTAAGGAACAATTGGAGCTGACATCCAAACAACTGGAAGCGGCCATGGGAGCCTTTGAACCGGAAAAAAATGCCTATGCCCTAATTGAAAAAGAAACCTTTCCTGGGGTCGAAATTTGCTTTGGCCGCAGCCGCACCTGGCGCACGGGAATTCGACCGATAATAGGCAGAATATCAGTTTACCTGGGAAGCGAAAATGAAATTGTCGTTGGCAACAATCCGCCTAAACAGGCGAGATAACTCTCAAACAGTTACCTGACCTGACATTGGGGGCAGAACCAGGTACTGCGACCACACTGCCTTATTTTGATAATTTTAGTCCCACAGGTAATGCAGCTCGCCCCTTCCCGGTCATAGACCTTAAACCGGTTTTGGTAACCACCCTGTTGCGCCTTACCGTAATAGAAATCAGCAATGGAAGATCCTTTGAGACGTATGGCTTCCCGTAAGACATGGTAGATGGCCTGCTGTAAGCGATAAACTGCTTGTCCCGTGACTGCATCTGCCGGCGTTAGGGGATGGATCCCGGCAACAAATAGAATTTCACTGGCATAGATATTGCCAATGCCCGCAATACGGTTTTGCATCATCAGCACCTCTTTGATTTCCCGCTTGCCGGTGAGGATGGCCTTGAGCTGTGCCCGTGAAATATCCAAAGCGTCAGGGCCAAGCGTCAGCGAGTCTGCCAGGTGCGCCCCTGCCCGAGTAAAACCAAACCTTCGGGGGTCAATAAACACCAGGCAGCCCCGATCAAACTCAATACGCACCCTTTCATGAGGATGAAATTCTGTGGTAAGCAACATCCTCCCTGACATACCCAAATGAAACAGAACCTCACTTGCTGCCGCATGACGCAGGCGCATCAGCAAGTATTTTCCCCGGCGCGAAACATCTTGTAGCACCCCACCTGCTATTTGGCTGGGATAATCTACCGCAACAGGTTCCCGTAACCGACAATCAGTAACTCTGACCCGAAGGATTTTACAATTTAGGAATTCTTTTTTGATGGAACGGGCCACCGTTTCTACCTCGGGTAATTCCGGCATATTGACCAATTGATAAAAGTTGACAATCCGTAAAGATATTGTGTTTTTTGCCGGTATGAATGTGGATGAAATTGTATTTCTGCTAAATGAAATTTACCGCGAGCGCCGCTATGCCAGCAATGTGATTCATAATCCGTCTTACCTGCACCTGCTGGCACTACAACTGCCTTGGTACCTGGTCGCAGAAAATATCGAGAAAATCAACAACCCGGAAGAACGAGCCTACCTGCGTACCCTCGAAGAACAATACATCTGCGATTATATTGCCCGACAATTATCGTCACTTAACTTGCATCAAAAAAACGAAATCGGCCCATTTGAGAAAGCAGTATATTGCGTCGGCTTACTACACAACCCGCGCTATTCCGAGATTCGCTTTTTTTATCACTTATCGTCTATAGAGTCAGCCCTATCGGAACATCTTAACGCAGCGGGAGTCTCATTTGACCATCGCTCGTGGGAAAGTATCTTGACTATGCTGCCCTTTATAGGAAGCCATACCGCCAGAGTTCGGGCAGAAGAGATTATCCGCCACCTCAACCTATTCATATTTGAAACGCTGGGTATTGGGTGGGATGAAAACTGTTTTTTTGAACCAGCATCCCACGCAGTCCAAAGTTTTCTTGAAGGTGAAAACCGCAAAGGAATTCCGATCTCTCTATCCGCTTTTTATATTATTCTGGCGCAGCGCCTGAAACTTCCCATATATGGTGTGAACACGCCACGCCACTTTTTAGTAAAATGGGAATCAGAAAGCGTAGAAATTTTTATCGATCCCTCCAGCGGCGGCCGCATCATACCGCGCGCATCAATTGAATACCTGCTACAACAGCAGAACTATCCTCTGAACAGACAGTATTTTGAGAGCTGCCATTACGATACCATCATCCGCCGCATGCTCTCTAACCTTTCGGTGGTTGCTTTGCGCACCGGTGACGGAGAACGGGCCGCGTACCTCGAGCACCTGACCCGAGCCCTACCCGACTGACAGAGAACGCAGGATATTGTTTTTCTCGCGCTCGAAATAATCTAACGATGTGGGATTCAGCAGAGAATCTCGGTTCGTTACAGGACGACCTGATAAAATATTTTTTACGGCAATTTCCGATTTCTTGCCGTTCACTGTAAGCGGAATTTCTGGGACAAAGAATACCGCTGCAGGTACATGGCGGGGCGATAACATCTCACGAATGGTATTTTTTATTAGTTGGATGGTTTGGCTTAAATCAGCATCTCTATTCAATTCAGAGAGGACGGCGAAGAGAACAACCGCGACATCCCCGGGAATTGGCACGCCCACCACAATGGAATCGGCAATCTGCGGCAGAGTTTCTAACACACGATAGATTTCAGCGGTGCCAATTCTCACTCCGCCCGGATTAAGGGTCGTATCAGATCGCCCGGAGATGATATATCCCCCATTTTTTGTTTTTTTAACAAAATCGCCATGGCGCCAAACGTTAGGGAAAACACTAAAATAAGATTCTAAATATTTTTGGTTACCCTCATCGTGTAAAAAGCGCAGAGGCATAGAAGGGAAAGGAGTTTCGCAGACTAATTCGCCTTCTTCCTGAGTTATTTGGCCAGCTTGATCAAACACTGAAATTTTCATGGCCAAAGCCGGGCCCTGTAATTCGCCGGCTACAACCGGCTCGATAGGATTTCCTAACAGAAAACAACCATTGAGATCAGTTCCACCAGAGATCGAACAAATTTGGGTTTGCGGCAATAAATTTTCATGGGCATAGGTATGCGTTGTTTCCGATAGCGGTGAGCCGGTTGAAAGCAGCAATCTTATCTGTTTTTGCAAAATATTATCTACTATGCGAAATTGATTTTGCTGCAGGGTTTGCAAATAGCGGGCACTGGTGCCAAATACAGTAACGTTATGATTGCGACAAATATCGAACATTTTGCCATAATCAGGATAAAAGGGACTACCATCATACAGCACCAGACTACTACCGCAAAAAAGTGCCGCAGCTTGCCAATTCCACATCATCCAGCCACAGGTGGTATAATACATTAGGCGATCTTGTGGGCGCATATCGTTGTGCAGCAGATGCTCCTTCACTTGATTTAACAGTACGCCTGGCCCCTGCACTATACATTTTGGCTTACCTGTTGTTCCCGAAGAAAACATGATATAGACAGGATCTAAAAAACTGATCTCGGCAAACCAAGGCATACAGGAATCACTTTCAGAGAAGATGTCACTTTCAGAGAAGATGTCACTGGCACTGCTGACCTGAACCTGCGGTAATGCCTTGTTGAGATCCTCAACTAAGGTGTCACTCTTACCAATAAAATCAAAGACAACTATCGCCTCAAGGCTGCTGATTCGTTTCGCCACTTGCAACATTTTATCCCTGACATCAATTTCTTTCCCCTTGAAATAATAACCGTCGCAGAGAAAAAGTGCCCGTGGTTCAATTTGACTGAAACGATCGAGCAAAGCCTCCACTCCAAAATCAGGCGATGCACTGCTAAAAGCGCCGCCCGAAGCAGTTACGGCCAACATGGATATAATCGCCGCAGAGTTATTGGGCAAGCAGGCTGCCGCAGTATGCGATATGCCAAATGCTATTTTTTGCAAATTTTTCTGCATGGCAGCGGTTTTTTCTACCAGTTGCCGCCAGGTCAGCTCTTCTACAGCGCCATTTTCTAAAACAGAAACCAATGCCGTCTGTTCGCGAAATTCAGGTCTCAAAGAATAACGCAATAAATTCTCAGCAAAGTTAATTGTTGCTTGAGGGAAAAATTTAGTGTCAATAAAATGAGATCCCCGCTCTACAATTTGCTGACTTTCCCGGCGAAAAATAAAATTTGCAAAACGACAAAAAAATTTCCAAAATAAATCATAATGTTCCACTGACCATAAGTGCAACTCCCGAAATCCTGACAAAAATAGACCAGTTTGGCTATTGACTAAGTTAATAAATTGAGCCATCAAACTAGATTGTGCTTTCTGCAAATCAGGTTGCCAGAGTATTCTCATAGTAAATCCTGCAAACTTTCATGAGCCTTGCCTAACTGTTTTTTCACTTCATTAGGATTGGTACTCCCTTTACCTTGACGCCGCATGGGACTGCTTTCTAAAATTAAAATATCCGCAGCAAGTGAATATTTACCTTCCCAGAGTTTATCAATTTCTTCTTTTGTTAACATAGATAAAGTTTTACCATGGCGCTCGCAATAAAGAACTAAACGGGCAACATACTCATGAGCTTCGCGAAAGGCCAAACCGTATGTCGCCACCAAATAATCGGCAATATCAGTTGCCTGAGCAAAACCACGTTCTAAGTTTTCTTTAACGTTGCGCGGCGAAAAACTAATGTGATTTAAAATCTCAGTGAGGCCGCAGATTATCTGCTCAACCTGAACTATGCTATCAAATAAATATACTTTATCTTCTTGTAAATCACGATTATAGGTGGATGGCAATCCCTTCAGGTTTATCATCAACGCATTGAAATTTCCAATGATTCTTCCGGATTTTCCACGAAGGAGCTCTGCTATATCGGGATTTTTTTTCTGGGGCATTATGGAGCTTCCGGTAGTAACAGCGTCCCCCATCTTAACGTAACCGAATTCTGCACTGCTGTAGAGAATTAAATCTTCACATAAACGAGAAGCGTGTAGCGCCAATCGAACGGCAAAAAAATGATAGTTCATCTGGTAATCGCGATTAGCAACTGCATCCATGCTGTTTTCATAAATCCGACTGAAGCCGAGGAAAGCGGCCGCCTGATCGCGGTCTATTGGATAATTAGCTCCCCCCATCGCTGCCGCGCCGAGCGGTGAGCGATCCGTTTCGGTAATTACGAAATCAAGTAGATCAAGATCCCGACGGAACTGCCAAAAATAACTTAAAATCCAGTGAGACAGTAACACTGGCTGGGCTATCTGGGTATGAGTATATCCAGCCCAGAGAGTTGTCAGGTGTTGCTCCGCTAAGGCCAACAAGCGATGTAATAATTGTAATAACAATTCTCGCTGGGCACGGGCTTTTTCTAAAAGATAAAGATGGGTATCCGTGGCCACTTGGTCATTACGGGAACGCCCGGTATGCAGGCGTTTACCATCCTCACCAATGAGTTCCGTAAGCCGCCGCTCTATATGAGTGTGAATATCCTCCAGTTCAATGTGGAATTCCATTTTGCCATTGCGGATTTCTTCAGCCACCAGGTCGAGCCCGCGCAAAATATTTTCAGCCTGTGACGGCGTAATAATCTTCTGCTCGCCCAACATTCTCGCATGCGCCTTTGATGCGGCGATATCTTGCTCAAATAAATAGCGGTCATAAGAAATTGATTCAGATATCCGCTGCGCGATATTTGATGCGCTTTCGGTAAAGCGTCCGCTCCATAATGTTTCCTGTTTCACAATATGCTCCTTTAAGTCAAAGGTCACTTTTCTTTTTCCAGCAATCCTACTGCTTCGTAATGTGAAGTATAGGGGAAAAAATCAAATAATTTTAGGTATGTCAGCCGCAGACCATATTTTTCGAAAATAACCAAATCGCGCGCCATCGTCGCGGCATTGCAGGAAGAATAAACAACGCGAGGCTGCCCCAACCACCGGATATGATCCATAAAATAATGCATAGAAGCTTCGGGCAACCCACCCCGTGGGGGATTTATCAACAAAATATCAAATGTATTTTTCTCAAGTTTCTGGTCAAATACCTGAGAGAGCCGACTCGCATCATACAGATCAGCTTCCAGATAGTGATCGGCGAAATCTTTCAACGGTGGCTCGCCCAGCTTGTCATTGGCAATCACCGATTTCAATAGATTTTTTTTACTGAGAATATCCGCTGCGATTACCCGCAACGGAATGTTATACGAAAGCATTCGGGTAATAAAGCCAAATCCACTGAAGAGCTCCAACACCGACACCTTCCCACCAGCGGCAGAAGAACCTACCAAATACTGCAACGTCTCTAACCAGCCAGGCAATGCCACACTGTTCACCTGAAAGAACGCCGTATTTGGAACCGTTATGGCAGTAGAGCTACCACGGGGAAATTCCACATGATACGTAAAAGTCGCCGTCTTATCCGCACGAGAATGCAGAGGTACAGTCAACACCTGACCGCTCAACTTATCTAAACGACTGCGTACGCAACGCTCCAGTTCATATTGGTCAGGAAAAGTTTGATCAAAAATTTTCTGGTCAAATAAAAGACATCCATATTTAGGAAATGGTTGCACCCGATAACTATAAGGCGCATAAAACCCACGTTGTTTTTGTAGGTTGATATGTACCTGTACATGATTGCGATAATGAAATTCAAGGGGGGATGGTTCCACCGTAATTTCAGGATATGACACTTGACTACGCTGCAACTGTGTTTCAAGCCAGTTTTTTTTATATTCTAAAGTTTGTGGATAACTCAGGTGAAGTAGTTTACATCCCCCACAAAGAGTAAAATTTTCGCACCGAGGTTCGACCCGCTGCTCTGACAAATTAAACAGCGCGAAACGGTCATGAGCGCACGGTTCGCCAGTACGGAAAAGCCAGTCAGCAGGCAGCTCAGTTTTTTCTGCCAGCACCGCATGAAAATAAGAACTATGCACTCGGGTAACTCGTGCCACAAAGCGCTCACCGGGCAGCACCCCCCAGACAAAACCTGTCAGTGGTTTATACTTGTCGCCGACCATTTCCCGGTCCAGGTGTGATAAACCCAGCCCTTCAGGAACCAGCGCTTTGCACTCGGCTTCTACATACCAGCCCTGTTTCAGCTTGCGGGTATTCACCAGTATTTTTTAATGCCGAAAATGACGAATACCGGTAAAAACCATAACGATACCGGCCTCATCAGCAGCTTTGATGCTCTCTTCATCACGAATGGAACCACCAGGCTGTATAATTGCTTTGACACCAGCGGCAATAGCTAAATCCACCCCATCGCGAAACGGAAAAAAAGCATCCGAAGCAAGTACGCTGTCTTTAAGCGAATGACCGGCATCTTTTGCTTTTTCAATGGCAAATTTAATAGAGTCCACCCGGCTCATCTGTCCAGCACCAATACCTAACGTTACTTTATCTTTGGTAAAAATAACGGCGTTTGATTTCACATATTTAACTGCCTGAAAAGCAAAGAGCATCTCTTCAATGAGAGCATCATCCGGCTTTTGGGCAGAAACTATTTTAAGCTGTTCTTTTTCAGTAAAAGCAGCATCAATTGTCTGCACTAAAAATCCGCCCGCAGCTGACCTAATCTCTTTATTGCCTAACCTTAATCGGGTCATTTGTGGCACAGCTATTAAACGAATATTCTTCTTTTTTTCGAGGATGGCCTGTGCTTCCGGTGAAAAATGCTCAGCGACAATAATTTCAAAAAAATGTTCTGCTAAAATTTGCGCTGCGGGGGCTGCTAATGTTTCATTAAAGAGAACAATCCCGCCAAAAAAACTGATTGGGTCTGCAGCCATTGCCAAACGTAAATTTTCTTCCTGTTTACGGCCAGCCGCTATACCGCAGGGATTGGTATGCTTGAAAATAGCACAGATATTCTGTTTATATTCAGCCCCAACCTTCAACGCGATATCTAAATCAATGATGTTATTGAAAGACAATTCCTTGCCGTGTAATTGTCTCCATGGCATTTCAGGATTCTGTGTGAGGGCATAGAAAGCCGCCGACTGGTGGGGATTTTCACCATAACGCAGTGGCTGGTGGCGCTTGAGACTTAAATTAAAACTGTCAGCAAACAGCTCTTCCTGCAAACTGTTCAAATATTGTGAGATAACACTGTCATAAGCGCCTGTTTTAGCAAAAGCTTCCGTCATTAAAGTAAAACGAAATTGCTCGGAAGTAGCACCTTCATTTTCTTCCAGTTCTTTTAACAGACGGTCGTATTGCTGCGGATCAACGATCACAACGACGTCACGGTAATTTTTGGCCGCCGCACGGATCATGCTCGGCCCGCCAATATCAATGTTTTCCACCGCCTCTTCAAAGGAAAATTGCTCCCGGCGGATAACGTCTTCAAAGGGATAGAGATTGATGACCACAAGATCAAAAGGGAGGATATTGTGTGCCTTAAGGGCTTCCAGGTGATCAGGTAAATCACGCCGCGCCAGAATGCCCCCATGGATTTTCGGATGCAGGGTCTTAACCCGCCCATCGAGCATCTCAGGGAATCCCGTATAGCTCTCGATCGATAAAGCGGGAATACCAGCCTCAACTAAAGTCTTCAGGGTGCCCCCCGTGGAATACAGCTCCACCCCCCGACTGTGTAAAGCGCGACCAAGCTCCACTAACCCCGTTTTGTCAGAGACCGAGAGAATTGCCCGAGTTATCTTTTTCATAATTTGCAGAAACGATTCGAAAAAACAGGCTGTCAAGAGTTTCGACAGGGGGGATATCCGTAAGCAGCCAAACAAATCCCTATGGGGGATGGAAGCTGCCTTTAGTTCAGGAATTCCTGAACAGTGGCATAGAATTCCAGACCTGATGGGGAATTCCCCTCCAGAAAAACCATCCCCCAGGTGACATAATTCGCTTTTTAGTAACTAAAAACCCAAGGGGCTCTGACGCGAGTTGTTGCTGGCTTAGCATAAGGCTTAAGCCAAGCAGCTTGTCTGCCGGTGCTTAAGGAGGTACAGAACCATTATAACCTTGTCTGGTGGGGAAAACCTAACCATAATACGTTTATCAACACGGTTCATAGGCCCCCAAATATAT
>CALHRC010000099.1 GCA_938038265.1 uncultured bacterium | reverse complement strand
TAACTGTAGAAAATCAGTGTTGAGTCTTTCAAATTTACCTTTGGTATCCAGAATACAGATGGGGATACCGGCATATTCATAGACCGAAACTAAAAGTTCATTTTTTTCACGCAGTTCTTCTGCTTGCTGTTTTTCAATGGTCACATCGAGCAGACTGACGACAATCAACTTTTGTTGCAATTCAGGTACAATCCGATAGCGCAGATAGACTTCAGGCTTGCTAAAAAACTTGATCTCTCCCTCAAATTCCTGGCCATCGAGAGCTTTTTTAAGCTGGCGGGAGAACAGAGCAACACGGTCTTCAGACATAAATTGCAGAAAGTTCTTACCGGCCATCACTTCTGTATGGCTGATTTTAGTTAGCATTTCAGCAGCTAAACTATTATACTGCACCAGGTTGAAATTTTCATCGAGCAAGAGGTAGCCTTCCTGCGCATTCTGCACTAAAACCTGCATCTGCAGGTTGATAACTTCGAGCTGCTGTTCTTTGCGCACCAATTGTTCATTGAGGGAACGCAGTTCCCCATAAGCAATCTGCAACTCTTCATTAGAGCTTTGCAATTCTTCATTAGAAGTCTCAAGTTCTTCGTTAGAGCTCTGCAATTCTTCATTGGCAGATTGCAATTCTTCGTTTAAACTCTGCAATTCTTCGTTCGCAGTTTCCAGTTCTTCAATAAAAGTCTGCAGCTGCTCCCTGGTAGAAGCAATCTCGCGCTCTAATTCAGAGACCATATCAACATCCACTTTGTCCTGGTGAACACCGGCGGTACCCTCAAACACTGCTCCTAGATTTTCAAAAATCACCATGTAGAGCTGGTTTTCAGGCTCGCTGTAAAGCAGTGGCTTAATGATAATTCTGAGAAAAATTTCATTTTCTTCTGCTGTCTTGCGACGGAACATATTGCCAAGCACCGTCGAACGGTTGCGTACTGCTTGCCCAACTAAAGAGCGCACTTCAAGCTGGATATCCGGCTGTGTTAGTTTGTAAATGCTATTGTTAAGTGGCCCGGCAGTAAAGGCAAGGTAATGCCGTACATCCCCATAAATATGCAATATATCGCCGGCAGAATTTATAACCACATAGGGATGCTCGAAAGTATTGTATATCGTCTCTTTGATAACTTCCGTCATTCCCATGGAAAAGGGATTGGCGGGGATAGTGGCCATCCCCCTGCCCTGCCGTCTCGGCCGCTGGAAAAACCTTGGCTTAGTTCCCGGCACACCGGTCGTACGCCGGAAGATACGAGAGCGGGCATCAAGAGCGACAAATAGATCGGAAAATTCTCCGATAGATTCACTCTTGCCCAATAACAATAAACCTTCTGGATTCAGAGCATAATGAAAAATGGGAATTACCTGCTGCTGCAAATCGCTGCTGAAATAAATCAACAAATTGCGGCAACTGATGAGGTCTAAACGCAGAAAGGGTGGGTTATGGGTAAGATCATGTTTTGAAAATAAGACCATCTGGCGGATCGATTTGGCAATTTCATAGTCATCACCATGGGGGACAAAAAATTGATCCAAAGTTTCCTGTGGTACATTCTGTAATTGCGATCTGGAATAAATACCGGCACGGGCCTTGCGCAGGGCCGGCTCGCTGATATCGGTTGCAAAAATCTGTAAGTTAAGCTCATTCACCTTACTGCCAAAGCGCAGCAACATAATGGCCAGACTGTAGGCTTCTTCTCCAGTGGCGCAACCCGGCACCCAAATTCTCAGGCTATCCCCCGGCATCTTATGTTGGATTACTTCAGCTAAATATTTTTCTAAGGTTTCAAAAATTTCAGGATCACGAAAAAACTCGGTCACCCCAATTAAAATCTGGTTATAGATGATCTCACTTTCCTCGGGGTTAGCGCGCAAGTATTTAAGGTAACCCTGCATGTCGGGAATACCAAGTTGGGCTAAACGTTTTTCCAGGCGGCGGTAGATGGAACTGATCTTGTAACGTGAAAAATCCACCCCGGTTTTTTCGGTTAAAATGGCAAAAAACTCCTGCCAGGCAGCACGGCGTTCATCTGACTTTTCCTTCTGCTCTGACGGCCCCCTCTCGTAGCTCTGGGTAACTAATTCGGCTAACCGTGCCCCAATTTCATGGGGTGATAAAGTTACGCAGTTTTCCGTCATATCCAGGGTTGCCTGCGGCATACCGGGGTAGCGCGCCGTTGCCGGGTTTTGCACAATCACCTTGCCACCAGCTGTTTGGATGGCCCGGCAGCCCATGGCGCCATCACTGCCGGTGCCGGAAAGAATAACCCCTATGGCATGGCTGGCGTAATCTTGTGCTAAAGACTGAAAAAAAATATCAACAGAAGGTTTCGGCCGGGGGAGATGGCCGGGTTTTTGCAAATAAAAACGCCGGTTTTTCACTATTAGATCGCTATCAGGCGGGGTAATGTAAATTTTATTGGGATGAATGGGCTCCCCATCGCGGATTTCCTGCACCTCAATGGTTTTGGTATGGCGCTGTAAGAGGGTAGCCAGCATGCTTTTATACGAAGGACTTAAATGCTGGGTGACCACCAAGGCTACATTAGGTAGGTTTTCGGGCAGAGCAGAGGTTAATTCCTGCAAGGCCTCAAGCCCCCCAGCCGAAGCCCCAATGCCCACCACATATTCCGCTAAAGGTAAAGCCATACTATTTTTTTAGAATGCTTTCAATTTTCTGCAGCAATACATTCTGGTTGACCGGCTTGCTCAGAATATCTGTAATCCCCAACCGTTTTATTTCCTCTACCGTGGCAGCATCATCATTGCCGGTTATCACAATCACAGGGATTTGTTTTTGCGACAGGTCAGGTAGCAGCTCTAAACCATTTTCACCATTTTTTAAGCGCATATCGAGTAATACCAGATCAGGCTGTTCTTTGGCAAGAAATTCACGCGCTGCGGTTACCGTAGGCATCACCGCACAGACAGTATGGTGGTTCTGCTGCAAGATAACTTCATATAGCTTGCTTAAGATAAATTCATCTTCAACGATCAGAACTTTCGCCATATGAGTTAAGCTTCCAGAAAACACATTAGTAAACTTTAGTCAGTGCGGTAAATCACAATTTAGGTAGCTTAACCAAAAGTGAAAGTTTTATTTGATTTTTTGCGGCTTAAGCCTTAAAAATAACTATCGTAAATGACTTTTTCAAAACACCTTGAAGTGCTTCCAAAACGTTCGAACAGATACTTACATTGCAGGGCCGAAGGCACGTAAAAAAACCTCCCAACTATCCTGGTTGGTACGCAACAGACGTGAGTAGCGCACTCCCCCATCCACTTCAAATAAATTTAACTTAAAGGGAATGACATCTACCGTTAGCTCAACACCGGTAGAATCATAATAGAGATTTTGGTTGAGGATGGATCTATCAAAAAAGAAATTTGCTTTAACACGCCGCCAATATAAAACATGTAAAATATTCCAATCGGGGTAAAACAACGGAAAAATATAGTTAGCCGAGGTGTGGATGGCGTCTGTAGCTAACAAAGCCTCATAACCGCGGGCAAAGCGCCGTATGTAAGCAAACAAATAATCTTCATTGCCTTTTTGTTGCTCCCAACCGCCGCTAAGCGATAGCCCATGGTTGTACCATAATCCCGGTAAATAAAGAGTGGTTCCCAGAGCTTGCTGGTTAGCTTTGCGATTAGTAGTTAAATTTTCTTGCGCTAAAAGAAAGAATGTCACCCCCCAGCGTGGCTGTAAATTACGAAAGGCCATCCTTTGCAGTAAAGAAAAATCAATTTGCGCTAAAAGCGGCAAAATGTTACCAGTAAAAGCTGGTGTAGCAGCTTGCGGTATTAATAGAGGATCCCAGTTGAGTTCTACGTGTCTTATTTGCACCATCGGTTTTACCGCAAGCCTCCAGGGACCAAAAAGCCAACCCAAAGGCAATGAGGAAGATAGTTTCGCAGAGGTCTCTTGCCACGTTAACAAGGTTTTTTTATCTTGGGCATCTAAGGCATTGACCACGCGGTTACCATGGCCTACTTCGGCAGTAAAGACAGGCCATAGCGAGGCATACTGTAGCAAACCAAAGCCATAATGGGTACTTTCATTTAAGTTATGTAAGTAGCCCACCCGCCAGCCCAAAGAAGTTAAAATATTATCTGAGGTAATCTGTAAGCCAATATGGGTGGGATTGACCTCATAAAGGGGAAGCCAGCTATGTACATTAAAAGCTGCCTTAACATGAGAATAATCAGACTCTTCAAAAAGCTGGCCATAATCACCAATAGCCGGCAGTGGGGTACTGGAGGCAGCAAAATCAGCTAAACCATCCTCGCGATTGACTACTTTAGCCTGGGGAATCGGGTTTATCTGCTTGAGGGAAACCTCGCCAATGCCATGACCATACACTGTATAGTAATTAAAAGCCAGTTTCTCCCCATCCAGAGATAAAGAGGGCTGAAAAGCACCTAAAGAATGCTCTACTACCTGGAATTGCTGCCCCGAAGCCCTGTTTAGCCGCCAAATACCTTCAATGCCATTATACGGTGTAGCATAATAAACAAAATTGGTATCGCCATGGGGGTCAGCAATCGCAATGCCTGAGGCAGCTATTAAATTTTTCTTTAAGCCCGTTTGTAAATCCAACTGCCATAGAGCACGACCGCGGGGGGATACCACAATATAATCTAAATAGCGGCCATCAATTGAAAACCTTTGGCTTTGTAGTTGTTCCCAGCCGTGTTCTACAGTGTATAATAACTTACCCGAGGCAGCAAATACCCGTATTTCTTGCTTTCCCGAAGGTTGTATGGCTAAAACAGCAGCCAATTGGTTATCAGGGGAGAGTACGGCCCGTGGCGTGTTTTCGTTAGGAGACAATTGCCAAAAGGTCTTTTGGTTAACATGGCTATAACCCACCATCTTGTAGCGCGGGTGCGGGCGGTATTCACTCCATAGGGGATTGCCTTCACTATCTATAAAAACAAAATCGTTGTAGAGGATTCCCGGCTGCAACAAAGAGACATCTTGTTGGCCATCAAGCCGTACTACTTCAGGGATAGTATCAAAGCTATATTTGAAGGCATATAGATTACCAGCTCGGTCATATTGTGGATGCTCATAACTTAGCCAGCCATCTGCCGGTGGTTGGCGCAACTTAGTCATTGCGGTTTCTTGCAAGCCTTCTTGCTGTCGCTGCCAAATATTGACATAATAAGCCAAAGCCTCTTCGTAAAATTCATCCACATCTTTACCGGTAATTTTTTCTAACGCGCCACTAAAACGCCAGGGATGAGGAAAGTGGGAAACATATTCTAAAGCTTGCCTTGCCGATTTGGAGCCATACTTAGTTTGCAAGTAACGAGTTAGTAAATAGCCCAGCTCATAGTGATCGGCATAAAAAATATCATAAGAGCGTAAGAAGGCCTGGCTATAAGAGGGCTTAAAATTATTTAACCACAGCGCGCGGGTCTGCCGCCCAAAACGGGGGGAGCGGCCGCGACCACTCGGCGTAAGCTTGGTCTCCGTTACCACGGCATCTCCCTCGCTAAACCAAAAAGGTACCCCACTCATAAAAGCAAGCGTCCAACCATTTTCACCCATAGCCCAATAGAACAGGCGAACAGTAGATTGTCGTAACGCACCCATCTGCACCATATGCCGCGCTTCATGTAAGGCTAACAAAGTTAGCCAGTCACTACCCGAAAGCTCGGGCATCGGGGGAGGGAACAAATACAACAATGACCGCCAAGGTGCTAAAGCCACAAAACCATTAGAGATGGGAGAGGTATGGTTTAAGACAATGGTTATTTTAGGAAAACCTTTGCCATAATCTGCCACTAAGGCGGCATGCTGTTTCTCTAACAAATGTAAGGCTTCACTGGCTTCCCGATGGTACCCCTCAGCATAGACAATCTCATAGTGCTCTCCCTTAATGATTTTCCAAGAAATACCATAGGGAAACTGTTCAACAGGTACTGCCTCACCCGTTTGGGCCACTAAAGTAATTTGCCAGCTTAAAAAAACTACCATGATATAAAGCCATCTTAACAGCATCATTTACCCCTTGAAAGAGATGCCTAAGTGAAAGGATATTTCGTCAATTACAAAAATATAGCCCTACCCTATCGCCAGCAAACATAAACGACAGCAGTATCTGCACCTCTTGTAAGTTCAGGAATTCTTAAGAACAGAGGGGGAATTCCCCATCCCCCATGGGACATAATACAAGTTTTTGAGTCACGAACAAGCCCCGGCGGGGAGTGTTCGTTACCCCTTCGCTGGCTTGCTTCGGGCTTACGACCATCTTATGTGCAAATTTTGGTTGTCATTACAGGATATCTCTTTCTTCTGGGCTTAAGGAGTTTTTCTGCAACCTTACGAATAGCGGCCTACGTTTTTTATTTGAAAAATAGCTATCATAAGCGTCTAATAGTTAGCGAGGAATATCATGAAGCAAAAAAATTTTTTCTTTTTTCTGCTGTTCCTTGTCTTACTTATGGCAATAGCCTGCCAAAGCACCACCAAACAACTTGATGCCAGTAAGACCATGCTCTCAGACAGTGGCGAGCTTACCCGTGCTGAATTAGAACAAGCTGCAAAAACTATTGCCAACCGTATTGCCAATAACTTAAAGAAACAAGGCAAAAGTGGTTATTTTGCCATGCTGCCAGTGCGCAACAATACCTCGGAAATTATTGCTCATGAAGTCTATGCCGACACCCTTGTCGCTGAGCTAAGCCAATTAGGTTTTCCGGCGCTGCGGGTAGAAGATCGGGAAAGAGCGTTAAAAGAATTAGAATTTTCGCAAACGGGTTTAACAGACCGCCAGCTTACGGCGGGGCGGATGAAAGTACCGGATTTTTTTATTGAGACGGTAATTGATGAAAATATTTTTCGCTCGGCCGGTGAGCGCATCATTGAACAGACCATCCGCAGTGAAGTACGCTCGGTAGAAACCCAGATTGTCTTACTCACTGAACGAGAGACCTACCGCAAGAAACCCCGCTTGCAGGGTGGCGGCCTAGGCTGGTAGGCTCGGCAGAGGCACGCTTGTCAAAATCGCGTTTTGCTTTTCTTCTTCCCGCACTGCTATGGGCCTACTCTTGCACCAGCTACCAGCAGCGCATGGCAAAAGCCGAGCGGGCTTTTTTCGCTGGCAACCCCACCCAGGCAGTTAGCGAAATTAAAAGCAGTGCAGCAGCCTCTTCTGACAAAGATAAACTTCTCTATTACATGGAAGCCGGCATTGCCTACCATACTGCAGGAGATTATCGCAAAAGTAACGAAGTGTTAGCTGCTGCCGATGAGTTAATTCGCTCGTATAGAAGTAATTTAGGGGATAAGGTAGGATCTTTCCTCATTTCGGATAAATCCGCCCCTTATGTGGGTGAGCCTTTTGAACAAATTTTAGTCAATTGGTACCGCGCCTTAAACCATGTATTGCTCAACGAACAAGAACAAGCACGCCGGCTGTTACTGCGTTTAGAAAGTGATTTGCGGGAATTAAAATACGAAAAGGAACCTTATATGCAGGTGTTAGCCGCGCGCTACCTGTTAGCCCTTTTAGCCGAGCAAGCAGGGGATTTTAATACTAGCCGGGTGCAATACCGTAATTTAGAGCTTTTTGGCATGCCACAAGATTGGCTTAAGCAGCAACGCTATTACTTAGCCTTAAAAGAAAAAGATACGGCCAGCTTAAAATCCCTCTTAACGGCAAAACCTGCTATTATTACCCCTGCAGGTGAGCGCCCCATAGAACCGCAAGATAGCTATGGACAGTTGGTGTTTATCCACCAAGCCGGCAAGGCCCCAGTTAAAAAAAGCCGTGGGAAACTCAGCCAAGATGAAAAATTTTGGTTAGCCATGCGTTTAGCCATAGAAGCTGCTTTATACAGTGAAGGGGCTTTACTGACAACCACTACTGCGATGGCCGCTTTAGGCTTTGCTGAAAATCCCATCCCTAAATATGAAAGTCGGGATAAAGCAGCAACAGCCATTGCTGAACTCAAAATAGGTGACTTAAAACACCAGTTACCAAAACTCACCGATTATGAAGAAATGGCTTTACGTAATTTTAACGATAACTATGACACGATGGTGGGCAAGAACGTGACTTCTTTAGCTTTAAAATTTACCTTAGCTGCTATTGCAGCTTACCATGCAGGTGAAAAAGCCGAAGAAGCTGCGGGTGGTGGCTTAGGGGGATTTTTAGTCAAAGCAGCGGTGGGCGCAGGCGCCGGTGCCGGGGTAGCTGCTACCCTACAACCCGATTTGCGCTCCTGGCGGCTGTTGCCAGCGAACATACAAATGCAACGGCTGGTACTTACCCCCGGCAGTTACCCCCTTGAGCTTATCTTGCCAGCCAACAGTCGCGTGGCCAGTGAACTACCAAAAAACATTACCATCCAAGCGGGAGAGACAATTTTTTTAAGCGTGCGTAGTTTTACCCCCGAACAACCTTAAAAACGCCACTCTAAGCCAAAATTGGGAATCAAGGACAGCGCGTTTTCATTGCGCTGCACTTTGGGATTGATCCCCGGCTGGTAGGGTTCATTATAATTCCATTTTTGTTGGTTAATGGGGACATAATTATAGACATTGATAATTTCAATATACCACCGGAAGGAACCCCAGCTGTAATTTGTGGCTCTGGTATAGCGCAGATCAAGGCGGTGCGCTAAGGGAAACCGTTTGCCATAAGGATTTTGCGTATCAAAAATTTGCGAATAACGGTTGTCCGTCCGTGGTCCGCCGGCACAGGCAAAACCCGGGGTACACTGTGAGCCAATAATTTGTGTATAGGGAAAGCCAGAAAATAATTCAAAGCGAGCACCCAATTGGTTGCGTCCCCAGCGGTAACCCCCAATGAGTTTTACCGAATGGGGTTGTTCATATTCAAAAGGACGCCAGCGGCCCTTTTCATAGACTTCAGACATAGTATAGGTATATGATGCCCAACCAAACAATTGTGCCTCGGCAGTATCTAATTGGTCTTTCCGTAAGAAAACCTCTACCCCCCGGGTGCGGGCTTGGCCTGAGTTGTCAAAATTACGGCCATTATTCGTTGCCGCATTAGTTGGCCGCAATTGGTCATAAAAATCATTCCAGAAGCCTTCTACTTTTATGGAGAGCAGAGAGAACACCTGTTCAATAGAAAGGGCATTATGTTGCGCTGCCTCTGGCTTTAAGTATTCGGCTACCACCACCTGGGGTTGTTGGGTAAAAGGTCGGTTAAATAAAAATTGGTTGGTCTGCGGAAAGCTGTAGTAAAGCCCGCTGGCACCAGCCAAAGTGGTCTTGGTTTCAAATTCATAAGACACCAAACCCCGTGGAGCCGCTGTAAATGTATTGCCCCGCGCTAAGTAATCTGCCCGAACACCGGGAGTAAGCTCTAAGCCGCCAAACTTAAAGCGATTTTCAAGATAACTACCAACGAGATGATTTTCCCCAGTAAAATTTAAGTTCACGCGCTGGAAAGCATTGGGATCGCCAATATCTGGCTGGCCCGTAGTTGCCGCCGGGTTAGTAAGCGCCTGGGTATAACCCTTAGCACTAAAATAAAAGAGATTATATTCTACCGCAGCACGCAATTGCGCTATATTTTCCCACCAATTGAGGGTTAGTTTTTCTTTGACACCTAACACATTAGGCTGGTTGCGTATATCAAAGGAGTTATCAAGACCGGGGGGGTTATCCAATACATCCACATAAAAATAACTAAAATTTAAGGCATTATAGACAATAAGACGGTTATCGAGTTTGGTGGATGGTTTGTACTGGTAATAGATACCTTGGCTATGGGAAGATATATTGTTTCGGAAAGCAAACTCACTGCCCAAAGGATCGGCGCCTTCTTTGCGGCGCTCTTCTTTTTCTTTTTCGGTTAGTTTTTCGCGCAAGAAACGAAAAGTATCATAGCTGCCAAATAATAGAGTGGTCAAAGAATGCTTACCTTCTTCGTCTAAGAATACCTTGCCTTTCAATTGGTAGTCATAGTATTCAGGCAACTGCAAATCTTTTTGTCCCGTAGTGAGGCGAATGATGGGTGGCACCAAGAGGGTCAGGTAACCAACCCGGGCTGCAGTAATCCAATAGCCGGTTGTTTTATTTGCCTTATCCTGTTCTTCCAAGTTGTCTTCAGTAGCAACACGGCCCCCCGCTGCTTCGCCCCAGCGATTCTTAAATAGAAAATTAGAAGAAATAATGCCGACATCCACCACCCCACCAAATTTTTCTACCTCATCAATTGTGGTAATATCAATAATGGCACCATAAGCGCCGCCAAATTGTGCAGGAAAGGCAGAACTATAGAGGTCAATTTCTTTAATAATATCATTGGATATCACTGACTGCAGGCCACCAAAGTGCTGGGGATTTAACACCGGAATGTCGTCAATAAAATACCGGTTGCCAATTTCCGGTGCGCCCCGGATAATCAAAGGCCCAAAAAAACCACCACTGCGAATGACCCCAGGCAAAGTGGCCAGCGCCCCAATCGAATCTCCTAAAGTAGCCGGTGCATCTTTAATTTGTTTGACATCCAAAGTATTGCGGGACACCTTTTGGATTTCTTTACTAGTTTTAATCACAATGGTTTCGCCTTTCACGGCTGCTAAAGGCAAATAAAAATCTTGTTTCAAATTGCCGCTCACCGTGATTTTTTTAGAAAGGGGGCGCAGTCCGGGGGATGAAATATTAAAGGTGTAAGTGCCGGGAGCTAACTCAATCGCGTAGTAACCATTGCCGGCAATGCGGCGGCTGATTTTAGCTTCCGGCACTACAATAACCGCAAAACTGACCGGTTTTTTGGTAAAGTCATCATAAATGACCCCCTCCACCACGGCAGTTTGGGCCCACAGTACATTTAGCGGTGAAAAAAGTAACAGACAAAATATCGGATATAGAATGTTAGAGCAACTTCGCAGTCGTAATAGATGTATTGGCCATGGTTTCAAGTTTTGCATAATTTTTTCCCAGATAATTATTAACTAACTGGTTAGTAAAATAATAAACTTAAAACAAACTGTCAAATGTTTTTTGTCACTTGTCAAATGTTTTCGGCGGGAAAGTCTCTGTTGAATATGGCAAAGGGGGTTGCCGCTAAGGATGGCTGCTTAAGCGAGGTTGTTTGCTGGTAAGCACCGGCATCCCCACTTGGGGACTGAAAAGCGCTTGGCTTGTGCTTAAGCAAAGGATGTTTAGTTACTAAAGATTGCCTTATGTCACATTTCCATTGTGCGTAAGGTGTATTTGTTTTTAGTTACCAAAACAAATATAACGTTAGATAGTTTTATCTATTTCCCTTTAGGTAGGTTAGCCTTCCGGGTGGGGAATTCCCCACCACTAGCCAGCTAGTTTCTCCCGCCGGCGGCGGTTTTCAAGGTATAAAACCAGCAAGTCAATGTCCGAGGGATCCACCCCACTGATGCGCGCTGCTTGGGCTACATCGACCGGCCGCACTTTTTTGAGTTTTTGGCGCGCCTCAAATTTCAGCCCCTCAATTTCATCGTAATTTATATCCTCGGGCAACGGCCGCCGCAGGGCTTCTTGCCGCCGGCGGGTTTTTTGCTCTTCTCTTTTTATGTAGCCATCATATTTAATTTCCATGGTCAAGCGCAGGCGTTGCTCGCTGCTAGTAGGCAGCAGATATCCACCCCCTTCTAAAGTATCATAGATGGTATTAGCTGCTTCGTTTGTAAGCTGGGGGCGGCGCAAAATAGCACCTAAGGGGGTACCTTTCTCAGCAACTATTCCTTGTTGGTTTAATTTGCTCTGTAGCTCATCCTCTAACTTATAGGAATAGACCTGCTGTTTTATTTTATGTAAGCGTTCATAGCGTTCTTGCATGAGTTCAAAAAGCCCGCGATCGAGGTTATGCTCTTGGGCATAACGCATCAGGCGGTAATCGGCGTTGTCCTGGCGTAAAAACAAACGGTATTCAGCCCGGGAAGTAAACATCCGGTACGGTTCATCCACACCCTTGGTAACTAAATCATCTACCAAGACACCAATATAGGCTTCTTCACGGCCTAAGCGAAAGGGGGGCAGGCCTTTGAGGCGGTGGATTACATTGTAACCAGCCACAATCCCCTGGGCAGCGGCTTCTTCATAGCCCGTGGTACCGTTGATTTGCCCGGCAAAGAATAGCCCTTTGACTCGCTTGGTTTCCAACCATGGGGTAAGTTCCGTGGGTGGGACAAAATCATACTCCACAGCATAGCCAGGGCGCATGATAGCTGCTTGTTCCAAACCGGGGATGGAGCGCACTAAGTCCCACTGCACATCTTCCGGCAGGCTGGTGGAAATACCATTGACATAGACTTCTCTGGTTTTAAGCCCTTCAGGTTCTAAAAAAACTTGGTGGCGGTTTTTTTCCGCAAAACGTACCACTTTATCTTCAATCGAGGGGCAATAGCGTGGCCCGGTTGAGTGGATTTTGCCCCCATAGAGGGGGGAGCGTGCTAAATTGTTGCGAATGATTTGGTGGGTTTTTTCGTTGGTATAGCTAATGTAGCAGAGCACCTGTGGCTGCAAGGGGGCTTGTTGGGCATATTCAAAAGAAAAACTAAATGGCTGGGGGATGTCATCGCCCGGTTGGGGCTCTAACCGGGAATAATCTATGGTTTTGCTATCCAGCCGTGGCGGGGTGCCGGTTTTAAGCCGCCCCACCGGAAAGCCATAACGGGCAAGCCACGGGGATAACTCTTCGGCACTCTTATCGCCAAAGCGGCCGGCTGCCATATTAAAATCGCCCACATGAATTAAGCCTTTTAGAAAAGTGCCCGTGGTTAAAACAACTGTTTCTGCTAAATATTCAAAGCCACGTTGGGTTAACACCCCCAAAACCTTACCATTTTCAATTAACAGCTCACTGACAGCATCCTGCAAAATATGTAAGTGGGGCTCATTTTCTAAAATCCATTTTACTTCATTTTGGTAAAGTTTTTTGTCTGCTTGCGCCCGGGGCCCCCAAACAGCCGGCCCTTTGGAGCGGTTGAGCATTTTATAGTGAATGCCCGTGCGGTCAATGGCCAGGCCCATAAGGCCGCCTAAAGCATCAATTTCGCGTACCATATGTCCTTTAGCCACCCCTCCAATCGAAGGGTTACAACTCATCTGGCCAATGGTGTCAAGGCTCATGGAAAGCAGTAAGGTATCAAAGCCCGCCCGGGCGACAATGTGAGCTGCCTCAGCACCGGCATGGCCGCCACCTACCACAATACACGAAAATTTTTTTTGCAAGCGGAATCTATTTTTCTCTAAAGTTTGCACGACACTCATAGGTTCTACCTAATATAACATAAATAGTAAGCTTAAGGCTAAAGAACAGCCGTAGTCTTGTGATACCAGCCATGGCGGATGATGGCCTCAAATACTTCTACGCCTAATTTTTCTCGCAGCAGGGAGGCTACCCACTGCTGTAAATAAAAATCCTGCTGTTCGCTGGCTAAATAATAATCTTGCAGCCATTCGCGCAATAGGCAAGAGGATATATCCCACAGGGGATTGTCACAGTACTTAAAACGCAGTTTACCTTGCAGAGTTTCCGGCACTGTTAGAGAAAGCTCGCTGGCACGGTTTAACACCAAAAAATTAACTATAGCAGCTAACTTTTCCGGCTCATGCCATTTAGGTAGGTTAGAAAAGGCATCGGCGCCTAAAACGAATGTTATTTGCGCCCGGGGAAAACAAGAGAGCAATTTTTCTACCGTACGTAAGGTATAGTTTGGCACAGGTAAGCGATTTTCTAAGCGAGAAATTTTTAAGTTTGGATGTTTTTGGCACAGCGGGCGCAATTGCAGC
>CALHRC010000098.1 GCA_938038265.1 uncultured bacterium | reverse complement strand
GCCCGTGCTTCCGGCGTGTATTCTGCGCGGATTTCAGGGGTAAGATCAATAGGAGCAGTATAGTCAGCTACCCCACCCATAGGGGTGGACTCAATAATGTCATCGACACTTACCCGCTGTTCATTTTGTACTACGGGTGCGTCTTTTTTAATATACTGGTTTCCAAAGACTTCGTCAACCTCAATTAAAGGCTGCCCTTGTCTTTTTTTAAGTGGTCTGACATCCCCAAAATCAACGATAAAAGCCATTTTGTCAAATTCAGCTTCTTGCGCTGCTTTAATGGCAAGTCCCAGAGCTACCGCAAGGCCCCCTAATAACACAAGACCTGCTGTCGGCCCCAATAATGACCACAGGAACAACAGACGGCGGAGAATACCGCCGCGCCGTTCTAACTGAAAGCTATTGCACAGTCCGGGAAAGACTACCCGACCGCCAGGCAAGTGAATGCCATAGACTTCGGTTACCCCATAGACATTTTCCCGCAGAGCTGCCATATTACTTTCCTTTCGGCTTCGCAGCGTCAACCGCGAGACCCACTTTAGCTATCCCCGCTAATTTAACTTCGTCAAGTACTTTTATCACCTGGTTATAGGGGATGTCATCTTCAGCCCGCACAATCGCCACTACCTGGGGCTGTGCTTGCTTGGCTGCCTTGAGACGCACCGGCAATTCTGCTAGATCTTTGACTGGCTTGTCATTAAAATACACCTGCCCGCCTTTTTTAATAGTAAGGGCAATCTTTTGTGGTTCCTGCTTCATCGCTGCTGCGTTTACTTTAGGCAGCTGCACTGGAACCGTGCGGTATTTAGTAAATTCTGCTGTGACCATCAAAATGATCACCAGCACGAGCATAATATCTACCAAAGGGACAACGTTAATATCGCCGATTGCGCCATCCCCACCATCACCACCTGTTTTTGCTGCCATAACCTACCTCAATGAGTTGCTTTTTCAGCCAATAGCTCGGGTGCTACACTGTGGCTATCCTGAGCTAAAGGAGTGCTCTGCATAGCTTCCCGTGATAGCCGCATTGCCCGCAACAAAGTAGCAATTTCTTGGGCGTTGGCAATCTTCGTTCTAACGGCTTTATTTAAGGCATTAAAAGCCAACACTACGGGGATTGCCACCCCCAACCCCATTGCTGTTGCAATAAGGGCCTCAGAAATCCCTTTCATGACCACCGCCGGGCCACCATCGCCCATCATCGCTAAATCGCGAAAGGCTTTCATAATACCAAGTACGGTTCCCAAAAGACCAATAAAGGGTACATTGTTACCCAGAGTAGATAAAATCACCAAACGTTTATCGAGATTGCGCTGCTCGGCAATAATGGCTGCTTCAGAATATTCTTTCATCGCATGCTCACCGTAAGGCCAGCCCTTGAGAGTTACCCCAGCCACACGACCCTCAACGCCATATTCTTTTACAGAAACATCTTCAGCCAGACGAGTGACATCCGGGTTGTTGCCGGGAGCCAGCTTGTCAGCCAGTAATTTTACCAGTTCGGCGTTGTTGCCGCGATTTTTTCTGAGAACAACCACCCGCTCAATAGTCACAGCCAAAGCGACGATAAAAAGAAAAATCATCACCCAAACGGTGGGATCTTCGCCAAAGTGCAGAGCGCCAGCCTCAGCTAAAGCACTGGTTTCACTTTCTACCTCAACAGGGGCCTGCTCGGCAGCAGGAGCAGAGGCCTCCTGCGCAAACAACATGGAACCAACCATTAGCAATCCCATGAGCAGCATACGGATTGAGGCAAAAACTTTTATTTTCTGAAACATAGATTCTCCTTAAATTGTTGGTTCATCCGCATGGCGGACGTCCTCAAGATTATTCAATCTAAAACCGTAAACCAATCCATAATCCCTACGTAAAGTTTTTATTTCGTTGATTAACGGAATATCTGTACTAGAGACCTGGCGGGGGAGTTCCGGTGGCTTGCTGGAAACAGGGCCCCCGCTGCGGCAGTACCCTGACAAGCTGCCTTATTCTTAGGTCCCTAAGAAATTTAATGGGGAATTCCACCTATACCACAACATAATGCCGGCCAACATCTGTAACCGTCTATGGTTGGCGGCCTCTGTTGCCCAGGTATCACAAGACCGCCTAAGGCGGCGCAATAGTTTTTATGGAGGATCGTTCAGGTATGACCATGGCGGTCTTGCTTTACCCGCCAGAAAAGGTTCTTATATTCCTCTGGTACGGAACCACCATTTATCATAACAGCTATCGGCTTGCCGGCAGGCAATTTCTGATCGGCGATAAATTTCAGGAAAGGGGCGTCTGTGTGGTAACTGTTGCCGAAGCCGGCTAGCACCACAACCGGCCGGCCGGTTGCTTGGGCGACTTTTTTGATGTGATTGCGGAGCTGTTCTGTTTTGCCCTCTGCGTAGGTGACAGGTTCGAGAATTTTATCTGTCAGTACTCCGTTTCTGATTTCCTGTCTAATGCCATAAATAGCGGGATTTTTTACCGGCAAGGTGGATTGCGCCATTTTTGTGAACAGATCTGCACTGGCTGATATGATAACGGTCTGGATGCCCTGTTGGTCAAGCTGCCTGAGGATGGATCTCGAGCTTGTGTAATAATAATGCTGGTAGCGGTGGTTAAACTCGCTTAGAGCGAGATCCTCGATGTCTTGCTGTCGGGCGCCGGCAAATATTTTCAAAATAAAAGTATAGGCATCTAAAGGATTTTTCTCCTCACGGCTGCGGTATTCCTGCAAAAAACGCTCATAACCACTTTCGCCCTTATACCTTAAGCTCAGGCCTTTGAGGATGGCCATTTTGGCCAGACCAGGATATACTTCCTGACCATTTTCTGTTAGGCCTTCTGTACAATCGCCTTTGAGGATGGTGCCGTCAAAATCCCAAACTGTGATAAAAAGGCAGTCAGGGCATGTTGCCCTGACTGCATCCCTGGTTTGCAGGATGTGGCTGACAATTGGTTTGGCATGGCTGTCTGGTTGTTGTTCCAGATTTGGGGCGTTCCCGGCTGCTCCTGCGGGGTCAGTTTTCGGGTAGCAGGCCAGCAGCGACATTAGCAAAAAAATAAGTAACAGGTGTTTCTCCATAGCTTTTGAAGGTAATAGATAGGGTAAGGATCATTTTGCATAGAAAAAAAAGTGACCACCCGGGGGTAACAAAGAGCCGCCCGCA
>CALHRC010000097.1 GCA_938038265.1 uncultured bacterium | reverse complement strand
AATACCCAGAGCTTTTTCGAGCATCGGGGAGAAAGGCGGATAGTCGGTTTCATCGAGGCGGCAAATCAGCAGAAATAATTTCGGGAAGGCACCCTGAAAGACAACCTTAACGTCTTCTATGACCTTGCGTCGTTTGGCTTCAAGCTGGCTGCGGTCGGCGTTTGCCTGTTCTGCCAGGTAGGTATCAAAAGCTATAGAAAACGCTTTTTTCAGGGTTTCCTGAAACGGATAGATTAGGTAAAGCGCGCGAAAAAGATCTTTAAGCGGTTTAGCAATTGGTTCCAACGGAGTGGCGGCGCCGGGGTGTGCCTGGCTAAATTCCAAAATAGAATTAAACGAAGGAGCGTGGTAGAGATGGTGGGCAGCTTCGAGTACTTCCATCAGCAGCGGATTTTTTGCGTCGAGGTTATGGATAATTTTGCGACCAATCGCCGGGTTTTGAAAAAAAAGATCGTTTCCCGTCAGGTTAAATTCGACTAAAGCCTGGCGGACATCGAGAGAAAGGTAATTGATAAATTTAGGTTTGATCGCCGCGGAACCAAAGCCGGCCACGCCGGCCATAAGGCAGCGCAATTTAATAAAAAATCTGGCCCCAGGACCCTTGAACTGCCGCAGCAGTTTTTCCTGGGCTTCACGCTCCCGCTCCGCCTTATCGGCCATCGCCCGCCGCCGCTCGCGTTCCATTTCAGAAGGTAATTTGGCAGGAGCGCCGCGATCGCGCCCGCCACCGCCAGCAGAAAGTCCGGTTTTAGAGCCGGAATACTGCGGCGCAGTGGGCGGACGTACCTCCTTCTCATTTAGTACCTTGCCGCCTGCGGAGCGGAATTTCTCGAGCATAGCTTTACGCTCCTGCTCACTGAGTTCATGCGCTCCAATTGCTTTTCGAGTCTCATCGAACTCGAATTTAGATCCCATAGCTCCAAACAAGGTTAATTTACGGGCTTGTAAAGAAAAAAGAACAGATAAAAGGGATTGCCGGCGTCTGTTGAAATTCACGGTTAGCAGGCAGCTTAAGATAGGGGGATGGTTTGCTGGTTATTGAGACGATAGCCGATATGAAGCGTTATTCGGCAGCAAGCAGGGCGGCAGGCTGTTCTCTGGCCTTTGTGCCCACGATGGGTTATCTGCACGAAGGGCACCTTTCCCTGGTTCGTTTAGCGCGTGAGCGCGCCAATCGAGTCATTGTATCCATCTTTGTCAATCCCCTGCAGTTTAACGATCCGGCTGATCTGGAAAAATACCCCCGAGATACGCCGCGCGATCTGGCACTGTTAGAAGCTGAAAAAGTGGACGTTGTTTTTCTGCCAAACTCCCAGGAAGTCTATCCTGATGGCCCTCCTGGCCTGCGCCTGACCCACCCACTGATGCAGGAGCTGTGCGGTAAGACCCGACCCGGGCACTTTGAAGGGATGTTGCATATAGTACATAACCTGCTGCTGTGGACCAACCCGCATTACGCTGTTTTTGGGCGTAAAGATTACCAGCAGTTAAAACTAATTGAGATCATGAACCGGGAACTATCGTTGGGGGTTACCATTGTATCTGCGCCAATCATTCGCGAACCCGACGGTCTGGCCATGAGTAGCCGCAATGCCAGACTCAGTGCTGCCGGGCGCAGCCAAGCTGCAGTTATCCCACGCACGCTTGCAGAAGCCGCCCGGCTGGCCGGCCAACCAGGCATTTCTGTTGCCGAGGTTAACCTTTTGTTGTCGCAGCGGCTTGCTGCTTTCAAGACAGATTATGCGGCGGTTTTTGACCCGCAAACATTAAAGCCCTTGTCTGACAATCAATCCCCCCGGAACGGTTTGCTGGCTGTGGCTGTGTATATTGAAGGTGTTCGCCTCATCGATAACCGTTATATCAATGAAGAGTAACTGGTGTTGCTCTCTGTTAAAAATAAATAAAACACATGACAGATGATCCATTGGCTGTTGGATGTCCCGATGTTTAGCTGGCTGCGGCTCTTCTTTCTGTGGCTATTTCTGCTAACGCCTGCCCTCACGGTAGAACAGGCCGCTGCAACGGGGTATGTGCTGGTACCTGGTCCTGATGGTTTTGTGGATGTCTCCCCCTACCTTGAAATTTTGGAAGATAAAGACCATCGTCTGGGTATCACCGATGTGGTGCAGCCGCAGATGGCCAATGAGTTTCGCCGGCATCGCTATCCCGTGCCTAATTTGGGTTTTTCAACATCGGCTTTTTGGATTCGTTTAAAGCTGGAGTCCCAGTCCCAGTTTGCCAACCGTCTGTACCTGGAACTGGCCTGGCCCCCTGCCGATTATATTGACCTCTATGATCTCTCCGAAAAAGGCCTGCGACCACGGGAAGGCGGTGAATTGCGGTTCTATAACCTGCGTGAAGTGCAGCACCGTAACCATGTGTTTGTACTCGATTTTGCTCCTCGGGAAAAAAAGACCATCTATCTAAAACTAGTTACTGAGAGTGTTGTCGTAATGCCCATTACTGTCTATGATCCCGATATCTTCCACCAGCAAGACCGCCAGGATCAATTTCTCTATGGCATTTATTTCGGTATCTTTATCATTTTGGCATTTTACAATTTGTTGATCTTTCTTTCGTTGCGTGAACGCATCTACCTGCACTATATGGTGTTTTTGCTGCTGTTTGGTAGCTATATGTTGGTCTATAAGGGCTTTACTCTGGAAATTTTCTGGCCCCACTGGCAGCACTTCAATAACTTGCTCAATCCAATTTTATTATCTCTGCTAGTTGCAGCCACCGCGCGCTTCATTCGTTCCTACCTCGATATCCGCTCTGGGAGCGTCCACTTAGATGCCGGTCTGCGCTATCTCATGTATGCCGCATTATTGCATACCCCGACCATAGCGTTGCAAGGCTATCATACCGCCATCCGTCTGGATAACCTACTGCTGTTTCTAACCATTCTGTTAAGCCTGAGCGCCAGTGTGGTCAGCATGTGGCAAAAAAAGCCACTGGCAAGCTATATGTTCTTTTCTACTATGGCAATGATGTTGAGCGGCCTTATCGCAATCCTCGGTAATTTTGCTTTTTTACCAAATATGATCTTAAGTCTCTTCGGTATGCAGGTCATGTCGGTTTTAGGCGCTTTAAGCCTTTCTTTTGGCTTAGCTTACCGTATGAACCTCATGCGCCTTGACCGTGATAGACAAAGGGCTACCTTATCGCGTATTACGGATGATTTTGCCATCGCCCGGCGCATCCAGATTAATATTTTACCGGCAGAATTGCCTTCCTCTGAGTATTACGAAATTGAGGCCAGTTATCTACCTAAGTATGATCTTGGCGGGGATTTCTATGATTACCGCGTAATTGACCGGGGCAGGTTGAGCGCCATCATTGCTGACGTTACCGGTCACGGCGTCTCAGCAGCCTTGTTTGCTTCGATGCTAAAGATTGCCTATGCCCATGAGGGGGATGTATTGACTGATCCGGCGGAGTTACTCAATCGCATTGATGCCAGCCTGCGCTCGCGCTTGGGGAATCACTTTATCACGGCGGCTGCCATTTGCCTCGATAGTCCCCGGGGTACTCTGTTTTATGCTCACGCTGGCCATCCCCCCATCCTGCACTACCAGCGGGACAATGGCGTCATTGTCGAACTGAAAGGGCGGGGTCCTGCGATTGGCCTCATGGAGCGGCGGGCCTGTGAACCTAACCAGCAAGAAGTCCATCCGGGGGACCGACTGCTGTTATTCACGGATGGGATAACAGAACTGCGCAGCGCTTCGGGCGAGTTATACTCTGTGGAACGTCTCAAAGAGACGATGCTAAAGCATGCGCAGAAAAATGCGGCGGATTTCAAGCTGGAATTGCTGCGCCAGCTTGCCCAACATAAGGGCGATCTGCCTGTGGCTGACGATATTACGTTTCTAATCATAGATATTCCTCTTAAATAGGAATTGCCCAACCAATACCTACCGCGGCGGCTAACCGGAACACACCAGAGAACATCTCTGCCCTCTTGTTCTTAGAATGTTTGAACTCAAGTTATGGAGTGCCATTGTTTGGTGGGGAATTCCCCACCAAAAGGCTGGTACAATCAAGGGGGGATATAAAAACTATGTAACGTTATATTTGTTTTGCTGGTGAACACCAGAGACTACCTCGTTCACAACAGAAATGTGGCCTATAAAAGTAAAACGATCGACTACCTATCTGAAAATAGGAATTATGTCCCCAATATGGCAAAAAAGAAAGAAAATGCCCCCCTGCTGCCCGATAAACCCGCGAAGGAAATTATCCCTGTTGAAATTGAAGACCAGATGAAGAAATCCTACCTGGCCTATGCCATGAGTGTGATTGTCGGTCGCGCTCTGCCGGATGTCAGGGATGGTCTCAAACCGGTACACCGGCGCATTTTGCACGCCATGAACGAGAGAGCCTGGCGCCATGACCGACCCTATGTCAAGTCGGCCAAAATTGTCGGGGAAGTTATTGGTAACTTTCACCCGCATGGTGACGCGGCGGTCTATGAGACGATGGTACGTATGGCGCAGGATTTCGCCATGCGGGTGCCTTTAATTGATGGCCAGGGGAATTTTGGCTCGGTGGATGGCGACAGAGCAGCCGCTTACCGCTATACCGAAGCCCGTCTGACATCCATGGCCGAAGCTCTGTTAGAAGATATTGATAAAGAGACGGTTGATTTCACTCCCAACTTTGATGATACCCGTAAGGAGCCCAAAGTCTTGCCGGCTGCTTTTCCCAACCTGCTGGTCAATGGATCAAGCGGCATTGCTGTGGGTATGGCGACTAAAATCCCCCCGCATAACCTTAAAGAAGTTATTGCGGCCTTAGAACTGTTGATTCAGAAACCAGAGGTTACCATTAAGGAATTGATGAAGAAAATTCCGGCGCCCGATTTTCCCACCGGTGGAATTATCATAGGGAAAGATGGCCTCAAGAAAGCTTACAGTACTGGCAAGGGGTCGATCAAGATAAGGGCCGTGGCGACAGTGGAAGAGGTCTCCCGTGGCCGTGAAGCGATTGTTGTCACCGAGATTCCCTATGAGATCAGGAAAAACGATCTCATTACAAAGGTCGCCGAGCTGGTCAATGAGAAAAAAATAGAAGGTATCAGCGAAATTCGCGATGAGTCAGATCGCACCGGAATGCGTATCGTTTTTGAATTAAAGAAAGATGCCAATGCGCAGATTGTCCTTAACCGTCTTTACCAACAGACTTCTATGCAAATCAATTATGGCATTATCTTTTTAGCTCTGGTAAACAATGAGCCTAAATTGTTAAATCTTAAAGAGATGCTACAGCATTACCTGGCCCACCGTAAAGAAGTAGTGACCCGGCGTACCGAGTACGAACTGCGCAAGGCAAAAGAACGAGCGCATATCCTCGAAGGATTGAAAATTGCTCTCGATTTTATCGATGAGGTTATTAAAATCATCCGTGCTAGCGCCACGGTTGACATTGCCCGCGAGGCCCTCATCCAGCGCTTCAAACTTTCTGAAATTCAGGCCAATGCGATTCTGGAAATGCGGCTGCAAAAACTTACCTCTCTCGAATCAAAGAAGATTTTGGAAGAGCTATCGCAGATCAAGCAACTTATCCAAGAGCTGCAAGATCTTCTGTCAAGTGAAGCTAAAATTTACGGTGTTATCAGAGATGAATTAGTTACCTTAAGTAACAAATACGGCAACAATAGAAAATCGGAGCTTTCCGTGGTAGAGGCCGACAGTCTGAATTTCGATACGGAAGATCTGATCCAGAACAGTGATGAGGTCATCACCCTCTCAGAAGCAGGCTACATCCGCCGTGTGCCACTCGATACTTTTAAGAGACAGCACCGTGGCGGCAAAGGGGTGACTACTGCCGCAAAAAAAGAAGACGCAATGCGTCATATACTTTTCTGCCGCAGCCATGATTTTGTGCTGCTGTTTTCCAGCCGCGGCAAAGTATTTTATCTCAAAGCCCATGAAATCCCTGAGGCCAGTAAAGATGCCCGAGGAAAATCCATCAAGGGTATGCTGAGCCTTGCCTCAGAAGAAAACATTACTTGCATGCGTGCCGTGCGGGAGTTGCGCGATGATCATTACTTGCTGCTACTGACCCGCATGGGGATCATCAAAAAACTACAATTATCTCAAGTGGCCAATGCCAAGAAAGGCGGCATTATGGCCATGCAGTTTAAGGCGAGTGAAAATGACCAGTTAGTGGATGTAGCCATCGTTACTGACAAAGATGATATCTTTATGGGTACCGCTATGGGCCTTGGGCTGCGCACCAACCTGTCTAAGATGAAACCACAGGGCCGTGCGGCAAGTGGTATTATCGGTATGACCCTTGAAGATAATGACTATATGGTCGGAGCCGTTGTAGTAAAATCAGATAAGGACTATTTGTTGGCTATCGCTGAAAACGGCTATGGCAAGCGGGTTAGGTTCTCTGAATTTTCAGCCAAAGGCCGCGGCGGTAAGGGTATGATGTTTGCTAAAATAAATGAAAAGGCCGGCCGTATTGTTTCCATCCATTCTGTCACCGATAAGCATGAGGTGATTGTAACTACCTTAAGCGGCATGATTTTGCGCAGTGATGTGAAATCCGTCTCAGTTCTCGGCCGTTCTGCAACCGGAGTTAAGGTTGTTGGCATTGCCGAAAACGATATGGTGGTTGACGCCACTGTATTTGCGCCGGAAGAATCCGCTTAAAGGGGCAAATCTTCTTTTCAGAATGACAGCCGCTGTCTGGAGGAGCTATGAAAGTAAACGCAGACCAGCTCGTCGCTAACTTGGCGCTCTTGGTATTTATTGCCTTCGTTATTGAAACTGTGGTCGCTTCAGTGTTCAGTATAAAAGCTATTGAAGAACTGTTACGCAGCAGTTGGGCTCTAAGTATCAGGAATGCGTTTGTTTTTCTCATCGCTTTTGGGCTCTGCGCCAAGGTACCGCAGCTGCGCCTCTTTTACGGCAGTGGCCTAAGCCTGCCTGCCATACTCGACTATGTGCTCACGTCTCTGTTCCTTGCTAGAATGGCCAATGTCGTGCAGGATTTCTTTGCTTATATAAAACGCCGTTCCCGGGAAGGTTAAGTTTCTGCGGGTTGATTAGAAATTAAGAGTACCCTCATCCTTGTCTTTGAGTTCAGATAAGTCAGAGTCCCTTTTCTGTAGTAACGTTTTTTCAAAGAACCTAACAGCAGTCAAGCGGATCTTCTTTTGTTCCTTGAGTAGGGCCGCTGGGTCATCTTCAAGGAATAAGTGCATTTCTTTTTCGCCTTCAAGCAGGTGAAAGATCGAAAAGCCGCCCTGGGGAATGGCCAACCGATTACTTAAATTGACTGTCATGGCCGAGGGGATATTCAGCTCATTGGCATGGTAGATCGCGTCACAATAGGCCAGATTTTTTTTAACTTGGCTTTTCTGTTTCTTGTACATTCTGGTGGCATTGTTGATTTCTTTGGCATACGCTGCCTGTGAAAGGTTTTGTGTTAGCTCGAGATTGGCAAAGCTGGGATTTTCCAGAAACAGGCAGACAGTGCGCTTCATGAAACGGGATACAAACAGAGCCATCGGCACCCCGGTACCGATCCCCCAGATACCAATCTGGCTGCTGTTGATTTCCTTGCGCAGCCGTAAGACTTCGACAGTGCGGTAAGCATCGAGTAGTAACTGGGTCATGTAGTAGCGTTCCGGATCTAATAAATTCTCTCCAAACAGACCGGGCGAACTTTCTTCTGCTTCCGCTTTAGCGCGGGAAGTTTTGGTATTGCTCTTTTCAGCTTCGGCAAGTAGTTGGAACTGTTCATGGCCGCGCAACTTCAGAATAAACTGCGCAAACCCGCAATTCAACAGGCCTTTATAGGCCACAGGCATTGTATTGTAGTCAGGAAAAACAATCACTACCGGAGGGCGGCCAATCAGCTTTTTGGGTCCCATGAAGTGCCCGCTTAATTTTACCTTACCGGCACTTTGGAAACTAATAGAAAAATTATTTTCTGTCAGCATGCGCTTTGAAATTTTTTTATGTGCTTCGGTTTCCAGGGGGATTTTTTTCAGTTGTTCGAGCTGTCGGTTCCAGAAATCGTCAAAGTCTGCTGGTTTCCCGGTAGTATCGGGAAATGTGTTGAAACATTCGTCGAATAACGACATGGGATAGTTTTAGTGATAGCCGGCATGCCGTAAAGAGTTTAGGTTGCTGTCTTGTTAACGGTACAGCAAGTGAAAGAGAGCTTTCTGGGCGTGCAGCCGGTTTTCCGCTTGATCAAAAATGACGGAGTTCATTGAATCAAAGGTACCCTCGGTAATTTCTTCGCCCTTGTGGGCTGGCAGGCAGTGCATAACCAGGTGATCCTTGCGCGCCACGGACTGCGCTTCTTCATTGAGCTGGTAGGGCTTGAGGGCTGCAATTTTTTGTTCTTTTATGTTCTCTTGTCCCATGGAAACCCAGACATCGGTATAGAGTACATCCGCCCCGGCGCAGGCACGTTTGACATCGTGTTCAATGTTGATGCGCGCCCCCTGTGACTGGGCAAAGCGGAAAATCTCTTCAGATGGCATATACTCCTTGGGGCAGGCTACGGTTACCTGCGCGCCGGTATAAACCGCGGCCATCAGCAGGGAGTGGCAGACATTAGATGAACCATCCCCCATAAATACCAGCTTGAGGCCACTGAATGTTTTTCGATTTTCCCGTATGGTGACAAAATCTGCCAGCGCCTGGCATGGATGGTAGGAATCTGAGAGACCATTGATCACCGGCACCAGCGAGGCGGCGGCAAGGCGTTTGAGGTTTTCGTGAGAGTAGGTGCGGATGACAATGCCATCCACATAGCGCGACAGCACTTGTGCGGTGTCTTCCGGGGTTTCGCCGCGGGCTAACTGTAGCTCATTGCCGTTTAGTACTAGCGGGTTGCCACCGAGCTGGCGCACGCCTACTTCAAAAGAGACTCGGGTACGGGTGGATGGTTTTTCAAAAATCAGGGCAATGTTCCGATTTTCCAGCGGGGAGCCGGCTAACAGCGGATTGCGCTTAATGGCAATGGCGAAATCAATTAGAGAATGAAATTCTTCGCGCGTGATATCAGACGCGGTGAGAAAATGTCGGGGCATCAGCTTTCCTGCTTCTTAATTAGAACATCAAAACTTTCCCGGCGCAGCCTGTCGGCCTGTGTCTGTAGCCTTTCCGGGCGGTTTTCTTTGCCCACTCTCACGAACCAGAACTTATTGCCGCGGTCAACGCGCGAGGCATAGCCCCGGCTGAGCAGACGGGAGTTCAGGTTGCGGGCATCCTGCTCTTTGATGAAAGCGGCCACTTGGATAGTATAAAATGTTTCGGGGACAACGGTTTTAGTTGTTTTTTTCTCTGTTGTTTTTACGGTTGTTTCGGTGGCAGTTCTCTTGGCGGCAGTTTTGCGCTTTGGCGGCGCCTGTATAAAGGGATCCTCTTGCAATAAGAGAGAAGTGGGGGAGCGCTCTGCTTCTTGTACCACAGGATCGCGTGGGGCTGCCTCAAGCGCAACCTGGCTGGTGGTCTCGTTGGGGGGTTGTAAAAAGCCATTCTCGGCTAACTGGCGCGGTGTATGATCTACAATAGGGATGTCTGCGGGAATATTGCTGAAGTGGGCAGTTTCCTGGCTTCTGGCATTGCCGGCGCCAATCTTCATGCCCAGGTAGATGGAAACACTGAAAAGCACCAGCAATATACCGGCAACTACCAGCAGACGCCGGGAATCCAGGTTTAGTACATAGATCTTTCTCATGATACATCCTCCAACAGCGGCGTATTATAGATAGGTTACCTACCGGTCAGTAACCGGTAGAGGTTTTTAACCTGTAGGCTTAGTTCAGCTAAACTGCCACTGTTGTCTAAAATATAATCGGCAAGTTTTCGCTTTTCATTGATGGAAATCTGCTGCGCCAGCCGTGCCCGGACCTGCTCGAGGGTTAGCGAACTGCGTTCCATTGCGCGGCGCAACGCGGTCTCTTCGTCACACCAGACGACAATGCTGCCTTTAAGCCGCCGCTCGAGATGGTTTTCAAACAAAAGGGGTACGTCATAGATGAGCAGAGTTTCAGGGGGGATGGATTTTACTTTATCGGCGAACAATGTTTCAACGGCAGGGTGAAACGCGCGGTTGAGTAACTCGGTGGTATCCCGACGGCTGAAGCCCAGCGCAGCCAGTCGTGCCCGATCGAGTCTGCCATCTTCCTGAAAGAGTACTTCGCCGGGAAAAGCTTGTTCCAGCATCTTGCGGATTTTGGGGTAGCTAATGCTCGCCGGTTCGATGACTTCACGGGCGAGCTGGTCAGCGTCAATGACAGCAGCCCCCTGTTCCTGAAAGAGACGGGCGGCAGTTGATTTGCCACTGCCGATAATGCCAGTTAGCCCCCAGGCGCGGGAATAAGGATCACCCCTTTTCATGAGGCCAGATTGCGGCAAACCAGGCAGGCGGCAATCCAGAAAACTTCTCTTTGAACTGTGCGCGCTCCTCGGCGGTAAATTCAGCAAATTCCTTGCGCCAGGGAAAGGTATTGCGTCTTTCTTGGAATAATTGCGGTTGTTGGGTAAACCATGAGCTTTCTTCGGCAAGATACCACGGTTTAGAGGGCGGTCGGGGTATGGGGGGTACATCCGGCAGCATGGCCTGCAATACTTTTTCAATACCCTGTAGGCGGCCTATGGTGCTGTAGCCGGCAATATGTGGCGTTGAAAAACGGGCTTGCGGCAAGACTGCCGGCGGCTCTGTTGGATAGACATCCTGTGCCCAGATCATACCCTGTTGCGAAAAATAATCGAGAGAAGGCAGGTGCCAGATGCCACCTCGGGAAGTATTTATTATACGCTGTATAGTAGTTTGCTGGAAAATTATACGGTGTATAAATTCTACGGTAGGCCAGGGGCCCTCGCGGGTTAAGGGCACGTGATAGCTTAGTATGGCGTGCTGTAATACCTGTTCGAGAGGTTGGCTGCCCGGCAGAAAAGGATCATACCATGATACTGGGATATTTATACGCTGTATAAATTCCAGCAGCAAGCTGCCAATCCGCCCTTTGCCGATGATACCAACGCCACGTTCAACTTCATGGGGATATTCCAGCGCCCAGTGGGCAAGCGCTTGGATGCAGTATTCCTGTACCGCTCTGGCATTGGCGCCTTTGGCAGTGTATAATGTTATGCCGCGCTGCTGCAGGTAGTTCAGCGGCAGGTTGTCGCTGCCGGTGGAAACAAGCCCTACCGAGGCAAGTTGTGGCAGGCAATCAAGTAATTCTGGGCTGCCGTTAAAGTTAGCTCTGACAAGTAGTAGTGTGGTGTCTTGTTTGTTGAGAAAAGTGCTCTGCGCGGTCTCAGGCACAAACCAGATGGGCCGGCAGAAAATTTCAAGCCAGTCCTGTGGCGCGGGGATTCCCTGCTGGATCAGAAGGAACGGTTTGTGCGGCATCTATTTTGGGGGCAAGCCAGCTATCATGGCTGTCAAGTGTAATCTTTAATTGACGGCAGGTCAACAGCGCCTTCTCTATCTAATGATGAGCGCAGACAGCACAACCGGGCAGCGGAGCATTAGACAATACCAAAGCCTGATCCGCCAGCAGGAAATTAAGGGCGAGCGGGTCATCAATTTTGCGCGTCTTTTTTTGAGTCTTATTTTTCCTTTACTGATTCTGCTAATCATCGCCAATAACAATTTTGAAATATCGCGCGGCAACTATATTGCGGGCAGCGGGATTTTACTCGGTATCGTGTATTCATTAACGTTATTTTATTTCCTGCGACCGGGTTATTACCGTCCAGCCATTCGTTTTATAAGCCCTTTAATTGAGACATCACTCATTACGCTGGTTATTTTCTCGGGTGCTTACGATTTGCATTCCTCGGCGGCATCGGTTTTTATTGTCAACGGTTATGCCGTCTATTTTATATTCACTACTTTGTCGGTTTTAAGGCTCAGTTTCACAGCGTCGGTATTTTCCGGTTTTGTATCGATGCTTGGCTATATGGTGATTATCATCTGGGGGTTAACACAGCAAGTATTTGGTGAAATTTTTACCAATACTATTGGCGGCAATGTGCGCGAGGTTCGCTTTTCGCTCGACAATGAAGGTATTAAAGCCCTCTTTATTTTGATCAGTGGGGTAATTTCGGGCTATGGCAGCCTGCGGCATAAACGACTGCTGTTAAACAGTGTTCGCCAAAACATGGCAGTACAACGCATTAACCGCCGCTTAGAGCAGACTGTAGAAGAGCGCACCCAGGAGCTGCGCCGCCGCCAGGAAGAGCTGGAAAAAGATCTTGATCTCGCCCGGGTCATCCAGGGGCACCTTCTGCCTGAAAGTATGGATTCCTCGATTGCGGCCGGTGCTACCTACCTTTATCTGCCCTATTTTAAAGTAGGCGGTGATTTCTTTGATATCAAGCGCATTGACAGTGATCATTTTGGCGTATTGATCTGTGATGTGTCGGGGCATGGTGTCGGTTCCGCTCTGATTGCTTCTATGGCAAGAACAGTCTATGAACAGAATGCGCTATACCACAATGATCCAGCTGCCATGCTCGCCCACCTGAATGAGAGCTTGGTGCAGAAAATTCCCGGAAATTTTCTCACTGCTTTTTATGCCGTTTTTGATACCCACAAAAACCAGGTTGTCTTTGCTAATGCGGGACATCCCACCCCTTATGTTATTAACGAAAATGGCAATATCAGTGAATTACAATCACGGGGGGGATGTATTGGCATTTCGCGGCAGGTATCATACCGTAATTCAACTCTTGGGTATAAGCGCGGCGATCGCTTTTTTTTCTTTACCGATGGCATAATTGAAGTGCGCAGTCGTAACAACAGTGACCTTTTCGGCGAGGCCCGTCTGATGAAACACCTTGCAGCGAGCCGTGCTCTGTCCCGCCGAGAGCTGTTATTAGGTCTGCTGCGAGTGTTATCGGTGTTCAGTGGCGATCGCATTCTTGAGGACGATCTTACTGCTCTGGTAATAGATACCGACCGAGCCGAAGCGCTTGAGGCAATTAACGAGAAGAACCTTGTCCGATTTTAATATACCCATACCCCTATAGGTATAAAAAGTTGACGCTCCTGGTTGGCTTAAGTATTCTGGTCACATGATACAAAAGATCATCGTTCCGGTATTTCTAATGATACTGGCAGTTACTGCCTGCAGTGAAGAAGTACAGGGACAGCCAAAAACAACTGCAGACCAGGGAGAAAGCAAACGTATGAATGCCATTGCAGAAAAAATTAAGGCGGGTGCTCTGGTGGTAGATGTTCGTTCCCCGATGGAATACCAAATGGGCCATTATGCTGGAGCGATCAATATCCCCGTAGATCAGATCCCAGCTCGCCTTAAAGAGTTTGGTGATAAAAAGCGCGAAATTGTGGTTTACTGTGCGTCCGGCGCCCGCAGCGGCTCTGCCAAACATTTTTTGGAGCAGCATGGTTATAGAGTAACCAATGCCGGCGGTTTGCGTGACATGCCTCGGTAAATCAAGTTACCACCTGTCTGTGCTGCAAGACCCAGGTTGGCTTAGCGACCCAAAATTTCTCTGGGTTTAGAGCCTACCTGGGGGCCGATCATCCCCCGTGCTTCAAAAGCTTCAATGAGCCGAGCAGCCCGGTTGTAGCCAATACGCAGACGGCGCTGCAGGTAACTGGCCGAGGCTTTGCCGCTTTCCACAATAATCTGCCAGGCTTCGTCAAACATCTGTTCCTCTTCCGGTTCGAGATTGCCGCCGCTCGCTTTCGGGTCTTCAAGCGTGATATATTCTGCTTTGCCCATCTTCTTGGCTTGGTTGACTACACTCTCCACTTCGTCGTCCAGTACCAAGGGGGCCTGTACCCGCACTAACTGCCCGCGGTTGGGATGCTTGAACAGTAAATCCCCCTGGCCGACAAGTTGTTCCGCACCATTAGAATCAAGGATCGTGCGCGAGTCGGTTTTTTGTGCCACTTGTAAGGCAATCCGCGCCGGGCAATTTGCTTTGATCAGGGCGGTGATGACATCGACAGAAGGACGCTGGGTTGCCAGTATCAGGTGTATGCCCACTGCCCGGGCTTTCTGCGCTAAGCGAATGATCGAGGCTTCCACCTCTTTGCCGGCAACCATCATCAAGTCGCCTAACTCATCAATCAAAACCACAATATAGGGCATGGGTGGGTGGATGTCATAATCTATTTTATGGCTTTCCCGCAGGGCAGTAAGTTTCGCATTGTAAGAGCGAATATCCCGCACCCTCATTTCGGCCAGGTCTTCATAGCGGCGTTCCATCTCTTCCACCGCCCAATTCAAGGCGAGAATGGCTTTCTGGTGGTCGGTGATCACCGGATGCAGCAGGTGGGGGATGTCATTGTAGTGAGACAATTCTACCAATTTTGGGTCAACTAGCAGAAAGCGCACCTCTTCGGGAGTTTTAGTTAATATCAGGCTGGTGATGAAAGAATTGACTGCCACCGATTTGCCCGAGCCTGTCGCTCCGGCGATTAGCAGGTGGGGCAGCCGGGCGAGATCTTCGAGCACCAAATTGCCAGCGATATCTTTGCCTAGGGGCAGGGGGAGTTCGCCGCCGTATTCTCTGAAGCCCGGATCGTTAACAATATCGCCGAGTAAAACCTTGGCCCGATCTTTATTAGGGATCTCTATTCCCACGGTGGAGCGACCGGGTATCGGCGCTTCAATCCTCACCCGTAATGCTTCAAGTGCCATGGCCAATTCATCTGTCAAAGACAGAATGCGGTTTACTTTGATGCCGGGTGCCATCTTCAGTTCATAGCGGGTAATAATGGGGCCCCGCTGTATGCCGATGACCCGACCTTCAATGCCAAACTGGTCAAGGGTCTCTTCTAATTTCGCAATGATTGCCTGTGTTTCTTTGGGGTCGGCGACCTCAAACGCTTTTTTCTGCGTGTGTAAAAGATTAAAGGGAATATGGATTTGCCGGTTTAGCTTAATTCGGGGGGTCACCGAAGCGCGATCGCCATCATCGGCGGCCGCCTTTTCAGCCCGGGCAAATAAACCGCTCTGGCGAGCAGGCAAAACCGCCGATTTTTTATCGGGCGCAATATCGCTTTTAAGGCTGCTTGTTTCTTCAGGGCTTTTGGCGCTTTTAGGAAAGTTTTCAGGATTGCCTAAAGCCGCAACTGGTTGAACGATTTTTTCAAGGGAGGCGTCGTCGGCCTGAGTGTCGCATATTTCGTCTTCTGCAGAGGATACTTCTTCGGTGGCAAATTCAATTCCGGTGATTGTGGCGGAGAAATCGTCGTCAGGGCGCTTAAAAAAATCTTCGACTTCCCGACTGTGCAGCGGGTGAAAAAATTTTTCGAGTTCCCGTGTCGCCTGCAGCTCGGCGGGCTCTGTCAAAAAATCATCGGTTGGATTATCATGATTGGCAGTAATTTGCGCTGGTAGAGGCTGGTTTGTTGGGTCAGTAAGGTCGGCCCTAGTGGCTTCTGTAACGGGCGGGGTCAGGGGATATCCAAACGTAAAATGATTATTTTTTGCCGTAGCAGAAATTTTATATTCATATTTAAAGGTATTGCTCTGCTGTTGCCCGGCAGAAGGCTTTTCCGGCGGCGGTGGCGGCGGATTGCCTGTGGCACTGCCGAACGTTTCTTCCTTGAAATCGTCAACCTCAAAGATTGTCGGTCGTGGCCATTCGGCTAAGGCTGCCGGTTCGGCGGCTGCCGGTTTTGCCGCCCGAAAGGGCAGCCCTAACGTAAAGGAGATATGCGAGAGTTCGGCGGCAGAGAGTGTGCCGGTTGGCGTGTGGCTCTGCGAGGGCAGGCTTAGCTTGTCTGTAAGATCCCTGCCGGCTTTTTCTGCTTCATTAAGTGTATTCTGTAATTCATTGAGGCGGCGCCTCACCTCGCTTTCTACCGTTGGTTCTTCCTGGTGGGGAGTGGGTTCTGGCGCCTTTAATACTTCAAACCAAGGCAGGCGTTGTTGTGGCCCTACGGTTTTTTTTTCAAACCAGCCCATATTACTTACCCAGAAAAATTAGTACCCCCAGACCTAACAGGCCTGTATAGATACCAAAAGGATAAAATAGCATCTTGTGGCCAATCCAAGCCAGCAGGCGGATGGAGAGTAAGCCGGAAATAAATGCCGCACCCACACCAATGGCCAGCAGGTCAAACCGCATGTTGCTGAAACTGCCGGCGGTTTCGAGCGCTTCTTTGAGTTCAAACACAGTTGCCCCTAACAGAGCGGGGATCGACAGCAGAAAACTAAAGCGCACGGAATCAAACCCCCGAAAACGTTGCAGCAGAGCGCCTACAATGGTAGAACCAGAACGGGAGATACCGGGAAATACTGCGATGCACTGGAACAGCCCAATAAGGAGTGCCTGGGGGTATTTCATTTCATGGGCTAACCGTGGGTGGCGGTGCCGGGTCATGGTCCGGTGGAGTACATCCGCCGTAATCAGCAAAAGCGCATTGAGTAGAAAAAATATACCAATCGCAGTACTGCTTTTTACACTCTGGTCAACATACTTTTTGTAAAATGGCACCATGACCAGGGGCAGGGTACCAATGACGATCAGCCAGCCCATGCGCCAGCCATCCCCGGAAAAATTTTTTTGGGTGAGATCCGTAAAAAAATTCTGAATTACAGCGCTGACCTCACGGGCCATATAGACCAAAACAGAAAGAATTGTCCCAAAGTGGAGCATGACATTAAAGCCCAGCAGCGGGAATTCTGCTTCGAGCTGTTCGATGGAATGGGCAAAAAAAGGCAGGTTTTCTGCCAGAGCAAGGTGCCCGCTGCTTGAGACCGGCAGAAATTCCGTGGCCCCCTGCAGGATGCCTAAAAAAAGTACAAATAGGGTCAGTTCCACGATCTATGTATCGGTTGTTCCGGGCAATCCTTCCAGAACTTTTCAATAGGGGCGCAGAAACTATGGGCTTATCAGCGGACTTCGACGCCGCGCATAAAGAAGAATACAATTTGTTCAATTTTATCTTCAAGTTCGTCTTCATAAAGGCCGGTAGTAAGCCATTGAAAGACAAATTCCCTTAGGCCGCCGGTTAAAATTAAAGAAAGTAATTTACTGTCATGGGGTACAATCCGTCCGGTTTCAATACCGCGTTCTATCATGCCCCGGGCCACTTCGACCAGCAGGGTATAAAAGCCATGCACCTGGCGGTCGAAAGCAGAATCGGCTCCAGCAGGGTTACTCACCAGTATTTGCACCACCTCGCGGTGTTCACGGAAAATTTTCAGCAGCCGGTAACCTAAAGCTACCAATTGGTTATAGAAACTTTCGCGATCTTGAAATTTTTCAATCTCAAATTGCCAGACGCCAGCGGTAAGGCTGGTATAGAGTGCCTTGAGCATCTCGTTAAAAATTTCCTGTTTCTCCCTGAAATAAAGATAAAAGGTGCCGCGGGCGAGCCCAGTTTCCCGGATGATATCTGCGATGGTCGTGGCATGATAGCCTTTTTCCTTGAAAAGGCGCGCGGTGGTTGTGAGGATTAAGGTTCTTTTTTCCTGTTTTTTAGCTTCACGCACCGAACGTTTCATGGATGGGTGATAGCAGCTTGGCCGCAGACAGCCCGTCAAGCCGCTGGCAGGCTACCCGGGTTTTGGCATGTTGTAAAATGTAAGGAAAAGCCACCAGGGTTCGCTTGACAATGATGCTCGCAATAGAGATTTGTACTTAACTCAGGTTCCTTAGCGGGAGAATTTTGCTGGTCAGCATAATGTCAAACCTTGCCAGATCGGTAGTGTGGCTCGCACTTTTTAGTTGCAGTGCGTTATCGGCTACCCAAATGAGAGCAGCCGGTCTGGCTTTAAGTACGTCCTCCTCTTGGATGTTCAGCGGGTTATATCCACAGTTATTTCTTAATCCGGCATTTGCTAACGACCATCGCAATCGTTTTATTGTGGAAGCCGGCAGCGCCTCGGATCCTGCGCGGGTATCCGGTGGTTTACTAATACCGTTGGGCTCTCATACCCTGGCGCTGCTCTATGGTGAATTAGCCAATGGGACGGTGCTAAATCGCAATGACCATCCCCGTGGGATGTTCTATGACGGCCGAACCTCGACGCAGGGTATTGCTGACAACCGCTTTATTGACGCTACTCACTACCTGAGGATCAATTCCGCCATAGTAAACAGTTCCGGTCTGGCCTTAGCTGACAGTGCCCAGATATATGAAAACAATCGCAATTTAATTGGGCAGAAGAATGTATCAGCCATATACGTTGTACCATTAGGATTTTTGGATGTTGGTGGCGCGGTAGGGTTCTCCCGGGCTGCAGACCTGCAGCTGCGAGAGAGGGGGGCGCTGTCAGAAGAATTACGTCTGTTCAAAGCCGAGATACCAGTAGGCCTGGGGGTGCGTCACAACCATGGCGGCAGATCGGTTTACCGCGGGGCGGATATCTCAGTACGTTATGTGCATTACCTGCTCGATAATCGCTATGACGAACGCGATACTGACGGTCGTCGGGTTATAGCATCTCTTGAGTCTGACGGCGCCCGAGATTGGGAATTTCAAGGGCAGATTCAGTTAGGGTTATTTGCCGGTCACTTGTTTCACCTGCGCGGCCAGTTTGCCGACCTAAACAGTAGTACTATTGCCCTAGCCAAAGCGGAAATTAATTCCGGCTGTTTGATTGCTACCGATTGTGTCTTTGACCTGCGCGACAAATATTCCAGAACCGGTAAGTTATACAGTCTGGGTTTTTCGGATGAAATACGCCTAAAGGAAAGCATCATCTGGTTTACCGCAGTAACGGCAGAATGGGAAGTGTTAGAAAATTCTTTTGACGGCGAAGACCTCCTCAATGGTGGTCGGCGCCGGGATGGAACGGTCTATGGGAATAAAGCTCCTTTAGAGCAGAAATTTTACTCTTTTATACTCCCGGTATATCTTGGGATGGAAGGGGAAATTTCTCCGTCTTGGATCATTCGCTTTGGTATCAATCATAGTGTGGTGAACCGCCGCAGTAATAACATTGGTATCGGCGCTTATGATGAAACGACTTTGGCTGCAAGGCGGGCCGCCAATGGTGCAGTGTACCAGACCCTGGAGTTGCGCCGTCGGGGTCGTGCTGCTGCGTTAAGTAATGCGGCTTTTGGCCTGAGCTGGCAGTCTCCGGCTTTCACGATAGACTGGTTGATGAATATTGCTTTTATGACTGTGGGGCCGAACTTTCTTTCTGGTGGCGCTAACGATCTGTCGCTGGGAATTGCGCTGACCTATCACTTCAACGAGCGAGTGAAGTTGCTGCCATCTGCCGGAGGCCCAAATGAATAGACTTCGTGTCTGGTTTTTGGCAGCCCTTCTGTTGTTGAACGGTCGAATTCATGCGACCCGAGCACGGTCGGATGCCCTTAATTTAGAAGGCCGCTACTGGATGTTAGAGCGACAGCTACCTTATCTGTTTGAAAATCCTGCTGTGTTATTTTCTTTTGCTAATACAGCTTATGCCGAATACGACGGCAGCCTTGCCGAAGGCGGATTTATCTTTTCAGGGCAAAGCGCTGGTATTGGGATATTCAGCGGACGTCCCGCAAATGAGGGTCAATTAAACTCTGCCTTGCCACCGCTTGGCATGTACCATACGGGAGGT
>CALHRC010000096.1 GCA_938038265.1 uncultured bacterium | reverse complement strand
TAACGTTATATTTGTTTTAGTAACTAAAGAACCTCTGAAAAACTCTTGATTCTTGTCGCGCCTGTGCATATATTGGCTTGGGGCACAACAGACTTTTTTTCCGGCAACTTTGACCGATACGTCAAGACCACGAAGCGCCAGATTTTTCTGGAACAAATGGATCGGGCTAATTACACCTTAACTACCCGAACGCAGAAAACGGCAGGCCTGCCATTGCATGGGAAAAGATGTTGCGAATACACTTTCTTCAGCATTGGTTTGCCTTCTCTGATCCTGCTGTATGAGGAAGCGGACGCCACAATCATTACCGCACCTTCATCGACGAAGGATGCAGCGGGTAAACGTGACCCGAAAATGCACCAGACAAAGAAGGCAAACCAGTGGGGATGAAGCTGCATATAGGTGTGGACAGCAAAGAAAACATGATTTATTCTGTGGCGACAACATTGGCAAATGTGCATGATTCGCAGAGGCTTCTGGCGCTTCTACACGGCAATGAGCGGCGCATATATGGTGACCTGCTTACGCTAACCCGAAACAAAAGATCAGGCAGGTTGCGCCTCATGCCAAAGGTTTTACCAATAAGCGAGCTTATCGCCATGCACCGTTTCCAGTACGGGAAAAGACAAAAAACAGACGAAAATCCGCAATTCGCGCATTGGGCCAAACACCGTTTCTGATAGCTGGCATCACAGGGGATTTACAAAGACAGGTAAGAGGTCGCTCTAAAAATACCCACTGGCTGTGGATCACCTGCACCTTGATAAACACCTACACCAAAAGACGGGTGTTATGGGCCGTATAAGACACTGGGGCGCGATTCAAGCTTTCGCCAACGCAAAATTGGTATTGGCGATGGCAATATGTCCGCAGTGTCAGGCGATTTACGGGTTCTGTGGCTAAGCTGGTCTGTTTTTCAAAATTTATTCCGATTTCATGGCGCAGAACTAACTCTGAAGAAGTTCATGGATGGACTTCTTCAGAGGTTCTTTAGTTAGGGCGTGGATTGTAAAATCGCATTTAATTCCTCTTTGGTTGTCGTTTACAAAGTACTCTTCGAAAGCTGCGAGCATTAGCTTATAGTGCTTTATTCTTTTGCACTTTTAGGGGGATGTGTTCTGGTTATGCAGGTTTTGGGGGATTGAAATTCTTGACAGGTCATTGGCACACTTAGGCTTAACCCATCCTATCCTTGGAGGATTCCCTTGGCAACTAATCCCAAAAAAAAGACAAAAGGCGCTGCCTCTAAACCAGCTGCGTTATCAAAGACAAAACCTACGGTAAAAAAGCCCACCGATACACAAGCGGCCGTAAAAGCCGCGAAAGCGAAACCCGCTGCAGCCAAGACAGTTAAAAAATCTGCCCCACAGAAAGGGGGTGCTGCAGCACCAGCCAAAACCCAGGCTAAAACAGTGGCTCATGGCCATGGGCACGATGAAAAACATCCCCCCGGAAAAAAACGTGGCTTAAAAGCTACCTTTAATACTCTGCGCCAGTTCTCCGCTTTTCTGTTGGGCGGTACGGTATTAGCGTTGGTCTGGTCGAATGCCAACCATGAAGCCTACCACCACTTTGTCCACACTACACTTGAGACAATCCCTTTTCTGGGGCATGGTGGCGCGCCCCTTGAGCTGAACTTTCATTTTCTGGTAAATGATGTATTCATGGCGCTTTTCTTTGGTATGGCCATGAAAGAGGTATCAGAGAGCTTTCTGCCTGGTGGTGCCCTGTCTTCGGTACGTAAGGCGGCGTTGCCGGCCATCGCTACCTTGGGGGGGGTCATCGGACCGGTCGTGCTTTTCTTTGTGTTGAAAGCAGTGTGGCCGGCTGTCGTCAATGGCGTTGAGGTGGATATTACCCGGGCCTGGGCGGTACCGACAGCAACCGATATTGCCTATTCCTGGCTATTTGCTTCTGTTGTGTTTGGTGCCAAACATCCTGCGGTTACCTTTTTGCTGGTGTTAGCGGTGCTTGACGATTTGATTGGGATGGCGATTATTGCTGTCTTTTACAGTTCAGATATCCAGCCGGTGTGGCTCTTACTGGTTGCGTTGGCCATGCTGATTGCCGAAACCATGCGGCGCAAACGGGTGCGCAGTTTCTGGCCTTATATGCTCATTGCCGGCCCAATTGCCTGGTTTGGATTGCATTTCACCGGAGTTCACGCAGCTCTGGCTTTAGTACCTGTCGTGCCTTTTATGCCCCACGCGGCCCGTGACCTGGGTATGTTTGCTGAGATGGAAGCAGGGCGTCATGATACCATGAATGAGTTTGAGCATTATTTCAAGCCGCTGGTTGATGTTGGTCTTTTTGCTTTTGGTCTAGCCAATGCCGGGGTACATCTTGCTGGTGGCGCACTGGGTGCATCCCCGACTTGGATTATCTTTATTGCCTTGTTGGCCGGTAAGACATTGGGTATCTATCTGTTCTCCCAACTGGGTTCACTCTTCGGGCTTTCTTTACCGGCTCACATGAAGATGTCGCAGCAATTGGTGGTTGGCTGTCTGGCTGGTATTGGTTTCACCGTGGCTCTGTTTGTAACGGATGTATCTACCAAAGGTATGCCAACCGAAGTCGCAGATATGCTCAAATTAGGCGCTTTGATGTCGTTTTTGGCAGGGCCAATTGCCATCCACCTTGGTAGGGTAATGAAAGTACAGAAGATTCATGAATAAGTTTGGGTGCCTGCTGCTGGCATTGCTGGCTGCAGGCTGCCAGCCATCCGCTAAATTCAGTACGGATCTTACGCCGCCCAAGGTTGATGCTACATTAGAAGAAGTATATCCTGAATCTATTGGCAACGAAGTGCGTTTGCTCAGCCGGCTTTCGCTGGGAGAGGGGTTATATGGTACCCAGGCTGAGTATGGTGCCGTGGCCCAGATTCAGGTAATCCAGACGGGCAACCAGGAAATTCTCGAAAAATTCCGGCAATCATACTTGCGGCCGATATTAGACAAATTTAGCCAGAAAATAAGTATTGAAAAAAATGGTCGCTTTCAGATTGAAGCCAGCGGAGAAAACGGCGCCCGGCTGGTTACTTGGAGCAATCCCCCTTGGGTGTTTGTGGTACAGGCTAACAGCGAAGCTCATTTAGCAGAGGTTGTCGAGAAATTCGCATTTATCAAATATAAAGAATAGTTACTATTTAGCTAAAATCTTAAATTCAGTGCGTCGGTTAAGTTCGTCTGCTGTGGCATCATTACGCTGCACCAGAGGGCGACTCTTACCGGCGCCTTCTGTCTGTAAGCGGTCCTGCGCGACACCTTTTTTGTGCAAGTAATCGCGCACCGCGTTGGCCCGTTCACGGCTTAATTTCAGGTTAAATTCTTCCGAACCAGTCAGGTCGGTATGGCCGATAATAAGCAGCTTGATATTGGCATTGCGCTTTAGGTAACCTGCGAGAGCGTCAAGGTAGGGCAGAGAAGAGTTGCGCAGTACAGCTGAATTAAAATCAAAGTGTATGGCATGTACTGTAAAACTGGAATTGGGCTCAGCGCGTTCAAGTTCGAGAATAATTTCAGAACCGTCAGCTACCTCGGCTAATTTTAATTCGCGATAGACAGGCAGGTAGCCTTCCTGTTCAAGCTTTATTTCAAAAGCGCTGACACTCGGATGCACAACCACTTCAAAACGTCCCCAGGGGTCTGTTGTTTTTTCCAGGTCGGCCCGCTGGTTTCCTGCCTGTGCCGTAAGCAGAACCGTCGTTTTTACGGGAGCACCGGTGTTCTTATCACGCACCAGAAAACGTAATTTGGTCTCCGCTCTGGTTTCTCTGGCGCCGTAAAGATCAAAGCGTCCATAACCGCCATCACGGTTGGACGAGAAATAAAAATAATTACCACTACGGCTTAAAAAAGTTTCATTTTTATCTGAATTGATGGGTTCTGGCAGGCGGATGGCTTGCCCCCAGCTTTCTGCTTTACCCCCGGCAGCCGGTACGTGGGCGATATAATAGATATCCCAACCCATGGAACCAGGGCGTTTGGAACTGAAATAAAAACCGCCGGGAGCGCCGGTGAGGCTTACTTCCTGGTGGCCGCTGTTTATTTCCGCAGGGAGCGGCTCACCTTCGCCGAAAGAACCATCCCCCAAAGGCTTAGCTCGCAAAATATGCGCGCGGGAAATATCGCCAAAGGGGTAGCGGGTAAAATAGAGGTAACCGTCACTGTGTACATAGGGGGCTTTTTCATGATGGGGCGAATTGACTTTGCCGGGCAGGCGTATTGGTCGGGAAAAACTCTTTCCCTGGCGGTAGGCAATATATAGATCAAACGAAACGCGGATTACGCCCTGGGCATCTTTAGGCATTTCCAGCGAACCGTCGCGATCTGAGGCAAATAAGATATAACTGCCATCGGGGGCGATAAACGGGGCTTCGTCGTTATATTCTGAACAAAGTTCCGTTACTTTATGTGGGGTGGTAAATTTTTTGTCGTCTGCTGCAAGGCTGCGGTAAATGTTCATATAGCGCTCGCCCGGTTTGCGGGTGTTGAAGAAGAGTTCTTTCCCATCGGCTGTCAGGCTTGGCGAAAATTCATCTTCGGCAGTATTGATGGTCTCACCCATATTCTCAACAACTGCTGGTCCCATTGGGTGCAGTTGCCATCCTGCCAGTGCCGCTGAAATTAACAGTAGGTTGACCAGCTTATTTTTATTGGTCTGGCCAATTGAGGCAACAGTGTTTTTTGCAGGATATCTCATACTTCCCCTCTTCGTTTATCGGCAGGAAAAAGAAAAGCGTGAGCAAATATCCGGTGATTTTGTGTAACCAAAGGTCAAACTACCGGCAGAGGGCTACATTACTTTGTTTCCCAGCGCCGGTTAAGTAGTGCGATGGCCAGCATGATAACGCCCATACCGATAAAGGTAGCCGTCTTAAACAAATTGCTCTGCCCCTCGATGTCATAGAGCAGCACTTTCGCTGCGGTCAGCAGGAGTACTCCTGAGCCGAAATATTTATAGAGTACATCCTTGACATAGGCACCCCAGCTGAACAGGGAGAGGGCGTAGAGGCTCCAGGCCGCAGAAATTACAATCCCTGGGGGTAGCAACGCAATGGCATAGGCCTCCCACAGGTTGGATATCTGTATTGTCAGCAATCCGCCGGTGACCAGATGGCCAATTAACCCCAGGAATTTCTGATAAAACACAGGGGGGATGTCGATGAGCGGTTCCGGGTTCTGCTCTATAAAAGAAGGAGTTCGCAGCGAAGCAGCAAAAGCCGCTATGGCAAAGGCAATCCAAACTAGAGCCCCGGCATTGATAAAAGGAATGAACGGAATTCCCCATATTGGTATCCATTGTACGTCCCAGGCATGACCGAACCAATAAAGCAAATTGATCAGAAATAAAACAACGGCAGTGACATGCAGGTAAGTGTTTTTCAGATGCAGGCTGGCCAGATAAAGTACGGCAATGATGACCAGCCAGATAGTTGTCTGGATCGCATAATGATGGCCAGTCTCCTGAAAAGGCTGGCCCAGGCTTTCTGCAGAAAACGCGATAAGCAGCAGGCCGCCGAAAAAATAAGCAGAGGCGGGTAATTGCTGCTCGCTGAAAATATGATACAGCCAGAAGGCAATTAATAGAAAAGTTGCGCCAGTAATTATTAGGGGCAGGGCAATTGGCATTGCTACTGTTCCAAACAGCAGTACGCTCCAGAAGATATAGTGTACGGCATTGACGAAATTTAGGTAGATCTCTGCCGCAGCAAATTCCTTGGGGTTCCTGCGTACCCGATAGACCATCCCCAGTAGAAATGTGAGGAAAAAAGCGGTGATATACAGGAAAGGTTCCAGCCATTTCGCGGGAGAAAAACGCAGGTAATAGGAGAGGTAAATAATGAATATAGATAAAAAAGATAAAAATGGTAGTTCCATCCACTCCCGCTGTGCTGACAGGTAAATTACCAGAAGATTGAGAATGGTCAGGTAGAGAAATAAGAGCAAAAGATGCTGCTCACCTGCCTGTACCACCATCACCGTCAGGTAGCCGCCCAAAACACTAATGGAAGTAAACACCCTTAGGGAAAAGGTCTGGGCTAAAAATACTAGCAGCAGGGAAACCGGTATCAGGCAGAGCATTAGCGTAATTGTGCTCCACTGCAGGCTGGAAGCAAAGCTGGCATAGATAAACACCAAAAAGAGCACAAAGGTGCCGGTACCGGCCAGGATTTCACTCAGCAAGCGGTTGTTGCGAAAACGGGTAAACGCCGCAAGGAACAGCGTAAAACTAAAGACGATACCTATGGCTACCCGAGCTGGATCGGGGATTGTGAAATCTTCAATTAAACTGCGGAAAGCATATAATAGCCCCAAAAGCAGAAAAGCTCCCGATAAATAAAATATCCAGTTTCGGGCAAACATAAGTAAACCATAAAAAATGGTTGCTGACAGGTTGAAAAGTTAATTTCTGACTAAAAATTCCTTATAAAAAGGCCCAAATAATGATAGTTATTGAATCTTTTGACCACATAAACCTTCCTGCTCTTGATCTGCAGAAATCAATTGAGTTTTATACCATGTTTTTTGACTTTGAGCAGGTCTCTTTAACTGAGAAAGATGCCATTGTTGCTTTTGATTCCCTAAATATCCGCCTGGTAAAGACTGACTCTAATAAGGCAACCTCGCTGCCGCTCATGTCTTTTATCCTTGATGTCGATGACTTTACTGAAGCCCTGCAGGAAATTGAAGAAAATAATATCCAGATTGTCTCTGGTCCTTTTGAGATCCCCGGCGGTGAAGCTGTCCATATCCAGGATCCGGGCGGAAATTTAATCGAACTTTACTATAAGGAGTAAAGTGCCGGCCCTGCAGGCAGGCCTGACGGTTCTTCACTTAGCGGCCGGTGGGTATTGGCTGGCCGGTTCAGTCATTTTGGCGCTGGTATTGCGTCCTGTATGGCATAAATACCGTGAATATGTCTATTTTCAAAACTATGGCCTGGAAATCCTCCGTATCTTTCTGACCACTTTCCATATTTCTCTGGCTGTCTCGGTAATCTCAGGTGCTGGTCTCATGGGCCTCAGCGGTCGCTCTCCCTGGGAAGGGTTGTTCGGGCTGGTATTCTCTATAAAGATGATTTTGATGCTCGGTCTCTTCTTTCTGTTACAGCCGGCGCTGCGTTACCCGGGTGGTTCAGCCGATGCTTGGGGTGAGAAGCAAAATATATGGCAGAGGTATGCCATTGGGGGGATGGCGTTGCTGGTAGTTAGTGCTGCTGTCTTGCTGAGGTACCTGTGAAACGCTATGGGATTCTCTGGCTCATCCTCTGGGGCTGCACAGAAACTTTGCCAGAGCGCAGCTTTTCTTTCTGTACCACGGTGACTGAAACAGGTTGTGTGCCGCCGCGCCTATCTCGCCGGGTGTTACTTACCGTTACGCCCCCTAAAGCCCGGGCAACCATGGCAGACTTTTATCACCAGGTTTATTTTGCCGGTGATACGCTGGCGTTTGAGTACTTTCCCGCTAAAGATAATAAGACACTATCGCCAGATGAATTGAAACAGCTTCAGGTATTTTATCGGGTTGATGGCGGCGAGCGCTATCCGATGGAACGCATTGACTACCGCCGACAAGGCATCACTGGTTTTTCACTAGTCGGAAGTATTTTGGAAAAGAAATATGCGGGCGAAAAAAATGAGCCCTTCAGGTTGCCACCGCCACTACAGGTAGAGTATGAAATTGAGCTGGCGCAGAAAATCCTACATAAGGCGCGTACGGAACTAACGTTGCGTCTGCAACCATGACATCGCTGTTTGACTGTGGTCTGAGAAGTGTTTTGAGAGATGATGCGCTTTATGTGCAGGATGGCGCCACAGAAAAGAAAATATCCACCCAACGCTCGGCAATGCGGGAATTCAGAATGCTCGCTGGAATAGCAGCGCCGGGCAAGAAAGTGCTCTATGTTGCGCCGTTTGCTCCCTGGCATGAGATCCCGCAGAATGTCGTGTGGCTAAATCCGTTTGGAACAATCGTTGAAAGTCGCAGTAACTTAATCCAGTCGGTTGATCAATGGCGACAGTTCCTCTTCTCTTTAACTGGAGATGAAAAATTTATCCTGGAAGTTAATTTAGCCTTACCCCGCCGGGAATACCTGACAGATCTGTTGCAGAGAGATTTGCAGAGGGCTGCCGCCCGCCTGAAAACAATCCGCCATTTTGAAATTCTCTGGCCATGGAATTTTCAACGTAACCGTCGGGCTTGGTTGGCTACAGAAGATTGGCGTCACTGCGCAATTGCCCGTCCTGACGCGATTGTTTTGGGGGGACCACAGGCAGATGCCGCCCTTGACCAAATGCCGGCAAGCGCACGCTTATGGTGTGCCGATACTGCTCTGCCGGCCCTTATTGGCAGGGGGTTAGTTCCGTCGCTGGTAGCAAGTATTGACGCCGGCTTTGCCTCAATGGAACATTTCGTGGGAGTGAAATTGCCACGTGAGACGAACCATCCCCCCCTGCTGCTGCTCGACGCGTTGAGCGTGCCAGCTCTTTACCGACGGGACGGCTGGAAAAAAATCAGCTACCGCAGCTCCCACCCTCTGGTGCAGCAAGAGCCGTCGCAGCATGGCGAACTGTTCAATGCTACCGGGGATGTACGCGGCATTCTGGAGGCGCTGTACCGGGCATTATTCCCCGGGCAAGAGCTTTGTATCGTTCTTGGTGGTGAGGGCAGCCATTTGCGCGGGATGTCTCACCTGCGCGGCTCAGCGTACCTGAAGCGACACCTTGGTCTGACGAATCGCTTTTTTCGTTTTGAGGAGTATTCCCGTTTGTTGAGTCGACGCTATGTCCGTGTGAAAGACAAATGATTTTTTCGTAATTGATCTACTAATTCCGTTAGTTTCTGCATGATGTCTGCCGGCAGCTCAGGAACTGCCAGTGGTTTACCGGGAAGGCTCAGCTCGCGAAAAACAGACTCGCTTAAAAAACGAAAAAAAATCTCACGATTGATATTCCCGTAAAGTTGGTTATAGATGGTTGTTCCTTTGTAAAGGTCTTGCTGCATTGTATAAAACAAAATACGTGAAATAATCCCGTAGAGAAAAAGCCAGGGATGTACAGGCGCAAAAATACCCTGTTCAATACCAGAGGTCAACAAAGTAGCTATTTTTTGTAATCGAGGAATAATAAATTCCTCGGCTAATAGGCGTATGTTATTTTGCCCCTCGGCATTTTCCCAGGCCATAACGCGATATATGTCGCGCTGCTCGGGAGTATGCCGCTCAATATGCATTCCAGTCATTACAAACAATATGACATAAAGCTGTTGGGGGATAGTTAAATCCCATGTAGGCAATGCCTGATCTAAACCTTGTTCTAACTCGTTATGCGCAAAAATAAGTTCAAGCAAGGAACGATAAAGCGCTTGTTTATTGCCAAAATAATAATGGATCATGGCTTTGTTTGCCTTCGCTTTCCGGGCAATGGCTTCCATGCGGGCGCCGGAAAAACCACGAGAGGCAAATTCGTTCAATGCAGCGCGTAGGATTCTTTCTCTGGTCTTATCGGCATTTTCTTTTCTGGAACCGCCAGATTTGTTTTTGGGGGAGGTTGGATGTTTTCCCATGTACAAGGAAAATGAAACATTAACCATTTGGTTAGTCAATTAGTTTTTTAATCTTTGGAAAAAATCGTCCAGCAGGTTGCAGAGTGCAGCGCAATGCTTTCCTAATAAAAATGGCGCCTCCACAGGGACATACATTTAAGCGGTTTTAAGTAAATCGACATCCATAGACTTTTCCTGGGGACCAAACTGTGCAGTGACTATTGCACCCTGCGCTTATGGTAGCAGACCAGAAAGTCATTGAACAGGCGCTCAAAAGCCTGAATGCTCATGCTATTGCGCGCAGTAGCACTTAGGTATTGCGTCTTATTTGCCGTTGTGTTAGCGTGCGCACACGGATTAAGCGATGGAGGATTGCCGGCTATAGAGAAATTGCTCGAACAATGCGTAGGTGCCGTGACCCGACTTGATGCTAACGCTGCGACGTGTAGCGGTTGGTGGACTCCACAGCACTTGAAAATCGCACTTTAAGCGCTAGTCATCTCAAGCAATCATACCATTGCCCGCTTTTTCTGGTCTTGGGTTTAGTCGTACCATCCTACCAGCTTTTCTTTAGCAGCCAAACTTTCCATGAGCAGCTAGTGTTGTACCCGCGCCAGTTTGTACTTTGTAGCGTACTTTGGGCTTTTTAGAGAGTGTATTATGTCGCATATTACTTTATTGGCGCATTTGGGCTGGAATTCAGGCAACAGAGCCTAAAAAAAGCTTGCCGTTTTATGTCACATTGTGAAGAGACATAATATGGCACCAGCTAATGTACAGAGTTCGGAAAATCTTTCGTCACAACCAGCAGGCGGCAAACAAAAAAATGGTATTCCTTTTTTAAAACCGACCCTTACCAAAAATGAGCTGAAATCCGTACTGGAGTCGTTGGTTCAGGATGAAATATCCACCGGTGCGACTGTGGCAAACTATGAAAAAGAATTTGCCCATGCGTTTGAATTCCAGCGTGCTTTGGCGCTGCCCTCGCTAACCTCGGCTTATCATCTTGCCTTGATGGCGGTAGATGCCGGGCAGGGGGATGAAGTCATTTTATCGGCAGCCGCACCCCTTGCAGCCCTTGATGCCATTGGACAGATCGGTGCCAAACCAGTGCTAGTGGATCTCGCCCGCGATAGCTTTCATCCCGAGCCCGCCGGGATAATCCGGTGCATAAATGAAAAAACCAGGGTCATTATTCTGTCGTATCCTTTCGGTTCCTTCAAAGATTTTGAAGCGGTGCGCGAACATTTAGCGTCGAACATAGCAATTTTACCCACACAAAAAAAACAACTAACCATCATCGAAGATATCACCTATTTGGTGGGCAGCGAATATAAAGGGCGCTATGTCGGTGGTGATGCCGATATCGCGATTGTCGGCCTGCATGAAGACGGTCTGATGACTCTCGGTAAAGGCGCCATGCTGCTCACCGATTCTAACAATATATATGCGGTAGCGAAAGACCTCAGAATGCACGGCGGTACTCGTCCGTACCGGGTGCGCTTCGATTATACTATCACGGATTACCAGGCAGCTATGGGCCTTGAACAGTTGAACCTTTTGCCGAGTATTCTAGAACGTCGCCGTAAGATTGGTCATTCTTTTCTGGAAGCGCTGCGCAATAGTCGGTTGTCTT
>CALHRC010000095.1 GCA_938038265.1 uncultured bacterium | reverse complement strand
GCCTCCTGGATGATCCGGTAGAGACCCAAGAGGGTACCCTGGGTAACGGTTACCATTTCGTCAGCAGTACGAGTGAACAATGAGATGATATCGCGGGGTAAATTAGCTCGTTCGGCGTCAACTCCTTCGGCAAGAGCCATCCCCAGCATACGGCGTTCGCCCAGCACAGGGATGGCATCGACTTCAAGGGCGCCCACCTGCAGGGTTACGGAGCCATCCGCATTGCGGGGCGCTCTATTTAGCACTACTTTGAGGGTATCCCAGTCTGTGACAGTTTCTCCGGCAATCTGCAGGCGGGTAAAAGACTCGGGTTGGTTGGCGAGAATCTCGCGGTTAGGGATAATTTTACCCGTCTGCTTATCGCGGATATTCTGCAAGGTGAGGTTAGCCATTTTCATCAAGGGGGCTGTGATGGTCAGTGATTCTTCCGCTTCTGGGGATGTCACGCTCCCAGAACGCCGTAAAATGGTTAGCTTGGTTTCGTCTTTTTTGCCCTGGTTGAGAACCGAAATTAGGTCGCTAACTGCGCCGACAGTCTGGCCATCCGCCGCTATGATCTTATCATCTTTTAGCAGCTTGGCCCCACTAGTAAAAGTTTTATCGGCGGTAACTGCCAGGTAGGGTCGCCCAGCAGGGCGCATACCTTCGAGCATGCGAATACCGCCTTCTTCCCGCGGGGGGATGGAGACTTTAATTTCGCGGGTAGTGCCATCGCGCTCGACGGTCAGGGTAAAGTCGGATGTATCCGCAAAGGCAATGGCATAGCTGATTTTTTCATAGGATTGGGTTAAAGAGCCATTGACGGCCACTATCCGGTCGTTGTTTTGCAGTCCGGCGCGCGCTGCCGCGCTGTTTTTTTCAGTATCAACGCGGATTTTATTGGATATGGGCTGCCAGCCAGCGCTGATCAGCACAAAAAGCACTACAAAACCTAATAATATCGAAAAGAGCGGGCCGCCAAAGGCTAAGGCAATGCGCCGCCAGGGCCCTACGGCAAAGAAATCCCCGGGTTTCAAGTTGGTATGTTCGCGGGTGATATCATCTCCGTAAAACTGGACATAGCCACCGAACGGGATGGCGGTAATCTGGTAGATGGTGCCGCCTTTTTTTTTGAACCAAATTCCCCGACCATAGCCGATGGAGAAGACTTTGGCTTTGACGCCCATCCATTTACCAATTAGAAAATGTCCTAATTCATGGAAAAAAATGCAAATGCCTAAGAGTAGGGCGGCGGCCAGTATCTGCGTAATCATCAATTTGACATTATATGAAAAGGGTCTGCTGTGGCAATAAAACTTGTTGGCTGTCTGTTCAGGAAATCCTGAACAGACACAGAGTTCCCATGAAGCATTTTGAATTTATCATCCCGGAAGAGTTAAACGGAACCCGCCTGGACCAGGGCTTATTCCACCTGATGCAGGCTAAGATGCCCCTGTCTAAGTCGGTAATCCGCAAGTTATTGGTTGCAGGGGCAGTATATTTAAACAAATCGAGAGTCAGGATCGCCTCGAAGACATTACGGACGGGTGCCAAAGTGGAGCTATATTACAACGAAAAGAAAGAAAAACCAATTTCCGGCTTGAAAGCCATCCAGCTGTCACAGACGGATATCTTATATGAAGATGAGAACTTAATCGCGGTGAATAAGCCCTCTGGTTTGCCGATGGCGCCTACCTTAGATGAAGCTCGCTATCACCTGGTTAAAGCTGTTCAGGATTTCCTGAACAAGCGCAGCGGCCAGTCGGGTGCCTATCTGGGCGTTCACCACCGACTCGATGCCGACACATCAGGGGTAGTGCTTTTTACCAAAGCTGAAGATGCCAATGCCGGGGTTGCCCAGCTTTTTCAGGAACATTTGGCGGTCAAGGTCTATCACGCGCTGTGTCATACCAAAACGGCTGATCTGCCAAATGAGTGGGCCATCCGCAACCAGTTGCTGCGGATTCACCCGAAAAAAAATAAATACCGCGTCGGGAACGACAGCGAAGAAGGGTCGTTTGCCTATACTGAATGCCGCCTGCTGGCGCGAATTGGCGAAGTGGCGCTGCTTGAGGCGCGGCCGATAACCGGACGTACCCACCAAATTCGGGTGCAGTTAGCTGCGATGGGTTTGCCCATAGTGGGGGATGTCATTTATGGAAAAAAAGATAACAGTCGGCTGATGTTACATGCCCGCCGGCTATCCTTTCCCCATCCCCTGAAAAAACAAGAAATTACTATTGAAGCACCTTTTGATGCCGGATGGATTGCTACCCTGGATAGATTTGGTTTCAGGTGATTGTCATGTTCGAACAGAAACATACCTTGCATTGTAACTGCATTGTAACTACCCAACGATTTCCATAACAAGGGATGGCGGCTGCTTTGTTTGGTACCTAATGAGTACTTATCTAAAAGAAATACTCGTGGCCACTTAAAGGTTTTTAGTTACTAAAAACTTACATTATGTCACATAGGGGATGGTTTTTTGGTGGGGAATTCCCTATCTGTTCTTAGAATTCCTGCAGCTAAGGAGTTGCCGCGCTGTTGTTGTTTAACTTAACCCCCCTAAGCTTATACCCCCAACAAATAATACTTTACATTTTATGCACCGCACAAAATATGGGTACGTTCTACCGGCGTAAGCCGAGAGGCTTAAAACTTTTTGTGTGGAGATAAACATGGAAGAAACACTGAAAAAAATTGTCAACTTGGGGATTGGAGCGGTGAAAACTATCGAAGAGAGTGCTCGGGAGGCTCTCACCCGACTTGAAGCTGAAGCCAATGCCTTGATTGCCAAGGGTGAAAGTACTGACAATGAAACCGTACGCAAAATCCGAGAATTTATTGCCGATGCGACTGCACGTATCAATGAAGTTGCTGGAAACTCTTCCCAAAGCATCAATCAAATTGCCGAACAGGCACAGAAACTGATCCATGACACCGTGGCCCAGGCCAAAACCGGTATCAGCAACCTGTCAGGTACAAAAGAAGACCCACCTCAAGGTTGATTATTTCTCAGGGGGGCCACTAGGCCCTTCGTTTATTTCACGAGCAAACTTACCACATACGATGCTATTGCCAGAGCCAGGCCGCTGCCCCAAAGCATCCATAGCCCGGTAATTTTCAGTGAGTCAGAGAGTTTATCGGTTACCCAGAAAATAATTACTTTAATAAACCAATCAATGATTGGGTTCAGTAATCCCAGGGTCAGTACTTTAGGTATCCAGGCGAAGAAGCCAAGCACGGTTCCTAAGAGCCAGTCAACGAACACCAGTATGAGTGTCACGACGAGCAGTCCACCGGATCGCAGTGAGAAATTCTTAAATTGCGATAAGATATACAGTAACAGGGCATAGGTGAGGCCTGTAATCAAAAATTTTATGATCATAGGGTGGATTGGGGGTAGGTTGACGGCCTCGCAACTAAAAAAATCTGCTTTTTTGCGTGTTTAGTGTAAGGAAAACCTGAACCCAGCGGGGTTACATCCCCCGCAGGGTATGGTTAGTTACTAACAAGCTAAATTATGTCCCCTGGGGGATGATTTTCTTGATGTGGAATTCCCCACCAGGTATGGAATTCCTGAACAATTGACGTTTTTTAGGGATCCCCACCAATAGCGTTCGGGAATTCTTAAAACAAAAAAGATCGAATTTCCATAGCTGGGATGCTTTGTTAGGGCATTTTTATGGCAAACTTATCTTATTTTAGGCTGGATTTTCAGTTCCTGCACAGCCTCTTGGAAGCCTTGGCGCACTGCTTCAGTAAGGCTTTTTTGTAATTTAGTTTCGTCGATGTCGGGTTGTCGGGTACCCAGCCAGCCAATTAACAGACTTAAGCCGGCGAACATGAGGCCAATGAGCCACTGCAATTGGGTAAAGCGGCTGTCCATAGCAGTAAAGCGTTTATCAACGGCAGTAAAGCGTTCATCCATTTGTTTTTGCAGCGTTTCAAAACGAATATCCATTTGCTTTTGGATGGCGGCAAAGCGCTCATCCATTTGTTTTTGCAGCGTTTCAAAACGGCGTTCGACCGCGGCAAAGCGTTCATCCATTTGCTTTTGGATGGCGGCAAAGCGCTCATCCATTTGTTTTTGGATGGCTTCAAAACGAATATCCATTTGCTTTTGGATGGCGGCAAAGCGCTCGTCCATGCGTTTGAAGCCTTCTTGAACTGCCAGAAGTACGTCTTTTAAGTCCTGGTTATTAGCCTTCTGGTATTCTAACGAAGAGATTTCTTCGAGCAAATCATCTACGGCAAGGAGTAGGAGCTCTTTTTTAGGCAAGCCCTCGGCAAACTGCTCTATGTTGCGGCGCACGCGTTGTTGTCGCTCAAGGGTGATCATAGTTTGTAAGCTAAATAGTTCTTTAGAGTCTGTCAAGTCTTTTGGGAAGATGGTTTGTCGGTGATCCTCGACCCTTGCCGGTTTTCCGCTACCCCCAACTTTATCGTGTTCAGGAATAACAGGATTATCATTTTCGGGGGAGTTCTCTGCGGAAAACTGCCCTATGCGGGTACACTTTCTTGGAATTGCTGGAACTGCCATGGGGTCGGTTGCGGTTATGGCGCAGCAAGCTGGCTTTCAGGTTAGCGGCAGTGACCAGGCGGTCTATCCCCCCATGTCGGAAGTTTTGGCGCGGCATGGAATTCCATACCAGAAGGGTTACAGCGCCGACAATTTGCCCCGGGGTGAAGCTCTCATTGTCGTGGGTAACGCCATTTCTCGCGGCAATCCCGAACTGGAAGCGGCCTTAAACCGTCACCTCAGGCTCAGCTCGCTCTCTGAATTCTTACGCGAAAATTTTATTCGGGGATGCACCTCTCTGGTAATTACTGGTACCCACGGCAAAACCACGACCACTAGCATGACGGCGCATATCTTTGAGGTCGCGGGTAAAGAACCGGGCTTCATGATTGCCGGCGCTCCGGGTAATTTTTCTGTAGGGGCGCGCAAGGGGGGCGGTAAATTTTTCATTACCGAGGGTGATGAATACGATACGGTCTTTTACGATAAGCGCAGCAAATTTTTGCATTATCTGCCCGATATGGTGGTTATCAATAATCTCGAATTTGATCATGCCGATATTTTTTCGTCGCTCGATGAAATTAAAAAATCGTTCCGTCTGCTGGTTAATTTGATTCCTTCACAGGGTATTGTGTTGGTAAACGGCGATGATAGCAATGCGCTTGAAGTTAGTGAGCAGACTTTTTGCCCGCGCCTAACGTTTGGCACTTCTGCAAATTGTGATTTTCGCTTGAGTGATTTTATCAACAGGGTGGATGGTTGTCAGTTTGTCATCCATCCACCAAATACAGCACCTTTTTCTATCAAGTTACCTGTAGCTGGTCAACACAACGCGCGTAATGCCTTGGCGGCAGCGGTGTTAGCATTACAGAATGGCATTGCCCCGCAAGACATCCAGCAAGCACTGGCTATTTTTATTCCAGTGCGGCGGCGTCTTGAGAAAAAAGGCACTGTGGGGGATATACTCATCTATGACGACTTTGCTCATCACCCGACGGCTATTGCCTTGACGTTGCAGACCCTGCGTGATCTCTACCCCCACCGGCGTCTGGTGGCGGTTTTTGAGCCGCGCAGTAACACCATGGTGCGTAATTTTTTCCAAAATAAATTAGTGGAGTCTCTCGCTGTCGCGGATGTAATTTATTGTAGTGATCTGCACCGCAAAGAAAAGATTCCTGAAGCGGAGCAACTGAACTTGGAGCGTCTGGCTTTTGACTTAAATCGCATAGGCAAAAAATGATAGTGAGAGCTACTGCGGAAAGTCTGCTGACCGAAATACTTTCACAAACTAAAGCAGGTGATGTTATTGTAGTGATGAGTAACGGTGGTTTTGGGGGGATGGCTGGCAACCTGTTGCACGCCTTAAAGAAAACTTGAGAACTTGTTTTCCCGGGCTTACCTGTGTTGACTTTTTTTCTGACGTGGGGTCAGTTTCCAGTCGCTTTCAGGTAGGCGAGTTTCCAGCTCGTCTTCAATATCGTCAGGCAATTCTGAAAAGAAGTTGATGCCGGTAAGCTCTTCAATATAGCGCACGGTATTGACATAGCTCGGCAGGTTAGCTGTTTTCGCGTCTTCATGAGGGACCACCAGGGCTAACGCTTCGTAACCTTTTTCTTTTGCTCGTACAACAATTTTATAGAATGCCGCCGGTATTGGAATACCTTTTTCGGTAACCTGCGGATATTCTTTATTAAAAATTGGTCCTGTAATAATAAAAATTTCGCCAAATTCTCTGGCATGTTCTCTGCTGTTCAGGTGTTCTACCCGCGACCAGATCCCGGCATTGTGTTTCTGTAATTGTGGCACGATATTTGACATGAGGTATGTTTCATCCTGCGCTTGTTTGCCATAACAGAGAAAAATGGCAAGTGATGGCGCCATGTGTCCACGGGAATAGCCGCTATGGGTATAGTCTTCGGGGTGCACCTTAGCCTTGGTGCGCTCATCGGTTGAAAAACGTGGGGTGCGCTGGTATTTTTCTTCGCGGTGGCAATTACCAAGCCGGTAGGCCACCCATAACGGATTTTTCAAATTTTCGCTGTAGCCGACGCGGTAGCCGATATTTTCGAGAATGGTCAGTTGCTCAGCGGTGAAGACCGGGTTGCCGCCCAAAACATGGCGCGCCCAGAGAAGTTGCGGTAGAGAAAAAACAAGTAATAAAGCAACTTTCAGCAGGATGTTCTTCTTCAGCTGCGGGCAATCCACCATAAGGCAAGACCGGTTGCTACAGAAGATGCTAACTGTGGTAAAATGAAAAGTAGAAAAATGCGCGATACTTTATTGCGCAACAGCCCTGAAATGGATTCACTGTCATGTGTAATATTTTCAAAGTCTTCGACTTTGGGCTTGTGGAATTTCGCTTCGATTAAAGCGGCCATCCAGCCCGGTTTGAACACCGGATTGAAATTGGAGATTGGGCCGCTAGCTGCTGCGGCGGCGGCAGCTAATATATGCCCGCGTAATAAAACGACGGCCAGCGCCGGCAACACCGCTTTGGTGCCGATCCAGATTCCCAGATTGCGTAATATTGCTTCAACGCTCGACAGGTCGGTAAAATAGGCCAGTATGCCGAGAATGATAATGACAGGCAGACCCAATTGCAGCGCCCCGGATAATCGGGATTTTTTCTTAACTGTTTCCAGCTCTTTGATATCTCTGTCTTCATCGATATATTTTTCAATACCCGGCAGGTGCCCGGCGCCGACTACCGCAATCAGATTTTGGGCTTTGGCATGTTTCTTGGCGGCATGGCGTAGTTTCTGTGCCATGTAGCGATCACGTTCGTCAATTATAATGTTTCTAATGTGTGCATAACGAGGTGGTAAGTTCATCAACATATCTTCGAGGACGTCGCGGTTTTTCATTGCCTCAATTTCCTGCGGGTCAAATTTCTCCCGGTAAAAAACACTGACGATAAGTTCCGAGATAATGGTCAG
>CALHRC010000094.1 GCA_938038265.1 uncultured bacterium | reverse complement strand
ATTCTCCCTAACCTTAAGAGGAGCTGCCCATGGCAGGCCAGAGGGTAGCGCAGGCCAGGCAGGCTTTGGCAAGGTTCGAAGGGGTGGGTGCTTTAGCGCCGCCTGCTAGAGCCGGTTTTTCCCTACGGGGACAAGCCTGGCCACAGCGAGGGGGCGGGAAGCCCCCCTTGTACTTTATTTGCTATGAAATTTCCTAACTGTGTCCAGGAATTCTGAGAACAGGGTGGGTGATAACACTCTTTTTTACTTTGCAACGCACTTCCCTTCTGGTAATCGGCAAGGAGTTGGGCAATTGCCCTCTGTATTGCAAGAAACTGTTTTAGGAGAGCATTATGGCCTTAAGTATTGAAAAAATCGAAGAATTACTTGGCAGCGACGCCAAAAGCTTGCTGACCCACGAATGCAAAACCATCCCCAAGAAAAATCTACACCTCCCTTCAGAAAAATACCTGGATGAAATTTTTATCCCGTCTGACCGCAACAATAACACCCTGCGTAACCTGCAGTGGCTGTTTAATAGTGGGCGCCTGGGCGGCAAGGGCTTTCTCAACATCCTGCCGGTTGACCAGGGAATTGAGCACAGTGCCGGCGCTTCGTTTGCCCCCAACCCGCAGTATTTTGATCCCGAAAATATTGTCAAACTGGCTATTGAGGGGGGATGTAGTGGCGTGGCGTCAACTTTTGGCGTTCTTGGAGCAGTTGCTCGTAAATATGCCCACAAAATCCCCTTTATTGTAAAAATTAACCACAATGAGCTGTTGACTTACCCCAACAAATTTGACCAAATTATGTTTGGTGAAATTGAAACGGCCTATAATATGGGGGCAGTGGGTGTGGGTGCGACGGTCTATTTTGGCTCCCCGGAATCCACCCGACAAATTCAAGAAGTCTCAGCTGCCTTTGCCCGCGCCCATGAATTGGGGATGTTTACCATTTTGTGGTGCTACTTGCGCAACAGCCAGTTTAAGATGGAGGGCGTTGACTACCACACGGCCGCTGACTTGACTGGTCAGGCCAACCATTTAGGGGTAACTATCCAGGCAGACATTATCAAACAAAAACTGCCTACCAACAATGGTGGTTTCAAAAAGCTCAATACTGTAAGTCCTTATGGTAAATTAAACGAAAAGATGTACACCGAGCTTGCCAGTGACCATCCCATTGATTTAGTGCGCTACCAGGTAGCAAATAACTATATGGGCCGTATTGGCCTCATCAACAGTGGTGGTGAGTCGGGCAAAAACGATTTAGTCGATGCCATTAAGACTGCAGTAATCAACAAGCGGGGCGGCGGTATGGGGCTTATCAGTGGCCGTAAAGCTTTCCAGAAACCCATGAAAGAGGGCATTGAGATATTAAATGCCATCCAGGATGTTTATCTAAATAAAAAAATTACAGTTGCTTGAGGTCCTATGAGCGAAGAAACTACACATTACGCCGGCTTCTGGCTACGATTTTTAGCAGCTCTTTTAGACGGTCTGGTACTATTAGCTGGACGCTTCATTTTTTTCGGCCTGCTGTTCTTGATGATCTATGCGGTGCTCAACCTATTTGAGGCCGGCGAGTGGCACCGGCTGGTGGTTTATTACAGTTGTGCCGTAATCTTCGCGATAGCCAACCTATGGCTTACCTGGATCTATTATGCCAAGATGGAAAGTTCAAAATTTCAAGCGACTTTAGGAAAGATGGCGGCAGGTATTCTGGTCTGTGACAAAAACATGGCTCCTGTAACTTTTGACCGAGCCACGGCTCGCTATTTTGCCAAAATGATCACCAACTTGACCTTGGGGATAGGTTGGCTCATGGCCGCATTTACGAAACGTAAACAGGCCTTACATGACCATATTGCCGGTACAATTTTGATAGTTAAAAAGAATCGTTATTAAAATCAGCAGCACATTTTTCCACTATGAAAGAAAAGCTGAAAAGTATAGTGCGTAAATATTTAGACATCCCCCACCTTGAAGTTTATGCATTTTACTCTTTTTTTGTGATTGCCATATTAGGTGGTCTATTTTTAGGTTATTTGGTCTTCGCCATTGAGAGCACGAAAGACATTAAAGAGCTATCTTCATTTCGCCCGGCGCTGCCCACCCGACTTTATGATGTCAAAGGACGACCCTTTGCCGAGCTTTTCCAGCACCAGCGCGATCTGGTTTCCCTCGATGAAATACCGGACGCTGTAGTGGCGGCGTTTTTAGCTGTTGAAGACACTAATTTTTATAATCATTTTGGGATTGATTTTAAGGGTATTTTACGAGCAGCTCTGGTAAACTTAAGACACTTGCGGGTGGTGCAGGGTGGTTCAACGTTAACCCAGCAGTTAGTCAAGGGTCTTTATACCAAAGGCGAAAAGACTTTATTGCGCAAAATCTATGAGGCTATTTTAGCGCTGCAGGTTGAAAAAGTCTATACGAAAGAAGAAATTCTCGAAATGTATTTTAACCAGACTTACTTTGGTCATGGTGCTTATGGCATTGCTACGGCTGCGCGGTTTTATTTCAATAAACCCGTGCAAAAACTTAACCTCATGGAAGCAGCCATTTTAGCGGCCTTACCGAAATCCCCCCATACTTATTCACCATTTCGAAGCCCGCATGAAAGCCGGGAGAAAAACCGGTTTATACTCAACCGTTTTGTGGAACTCGAGTACATCAGCCCCTCTGAAGCCGATCGCCTCTACAACACTTTCTGGCCTGAATACTGGAAAACTATTGTGCAAACTCCGCCCTCTATTACTGTATTTGGTGAGAATAAAAATCGCGCCCCCTACTTTACCGAACAGATTAGGCAGGAGCTCATTGGTCTTTTCGGTGAAGAAACAGTTTATTCCAAAGGATTACAGGTCTATACCACCCTTGACCTTGACCAGCAGGATGCTGCCGAAGAAGTACTGCTAAAGCTACTGGAGAAACAGGATCCCATTGCCAAGGCGGCTAACCGAGCTTATACTGGAGCCATTGACTATAACCTTTATTCGCTGTATAATAGCCTGCGGAGCATCTTACCTCTTCCCGGAGCAGTGACTACTTACTCGCTGCGCAATGACTTTCGGGCCAAGTTCAAGGAAAGCGATTCAGACGCTTTTGAATTACTTTCGCTAATCCTGCCTGTTGCTCCGGTAAATGAGCTTTCGGAGAATTTTCTGCAAGCTACTCGTGAATTTAAATTTGACTTGGGTGTTCAGGGGGCGTTTATTGCTATGGAGCCCCACACGGGTCGCATTACTGCGATGATTGGTGGCCGTGAATTTAAAGCCTCTGATCAATTTAACCGAGCCACCCAAGCAAAGCGCCAACCCGGCTCAGCTTTCAAACCGTTTGTCTATGGTGCCGCGTTAGAAGACCGCGCCATCCACTCGGCTATGGGTTTTCTTGATTCGCCTATGATGAATATCCAGCCGGATGGTTCTATTTGGGCACCGACCAACTATGAAGGCGGCTATATGGGCTATGTGCCGGCATACCGCGCTCTTTCTGCCTCGCTGAATATAGTCTCGGTACAAATCTATGACCTAATTGGTCCTGATAAAATTATTGATTTTGCCAGCCGCCTAACGAAGGCCCCACCAGAGCGCTTTCAGCCCAATCCGGCTCTTGCTTTAGGTGCCTCGGAACTCACCCCGATGGAGCTGCTACAGGGCATGTCAATCTTTGCCAACAAAGGCCGTGATTTAGTACCCCACACAATCCTCTACATCACTGATCGGGATGGTAACGTAATCAATAACGTCGAAAACCAGATATTTGAAGTTCTCAATTACAAGAAAAAAAGCGGTAAAGTGCAGCTCATTGAAGAGAGTATCGCCTTCATCATGCGTGATATGCTCGAAGGAGTGGTGAACGCTGGAACTGCCGCAGTAGGTGTTCGGGTGGAAGGTGGCTACCGGGGGCCAGGAGCTGGCAAGACGGGGACGACATCCTCGCATAATGATGCCTGGTTTGCCGGTTTCACAACTGACCTGGCCGCTGTTGTCTGGATTGGCATGGACCAGGGCTCTATGACGATTGGCCGTGGTCAATCGGGGGGGGCCATCTGTGCACCGGCCTGGGGAGCCTTCATGCGCAAGGTCTATGAAAAACGCGGCAAATACCCGGCCCCGTTTGACAAGAACCCACCCCACGGCGTCAGGAAAGGTGGTGTCTGTCGCTTTACCTATAAATGGCCCAACCCAGAATGTGACGAAGAAATGGTCAGCACCCTAATCCCTGAACCCATCAAAGTCGGCGGCATTACCAAGTCCGTGGGCGGAGAACGTTGCGACTGCAACCACGTAGAATCAAAAAGTATCCTTGACCTTGCCCAGGAAGAACACTTCATTAGTAATGAAGAAATCGGCAAAACCAAAAAAGGTAAGTTTACCGGCATACTGCAATAATGTTCTCGCTTTACCCCCTGCTCAAACCCCTGCTCTTTCGTCTGGAACCAGAAAAAGCCCACCGACTTACCATGCGGTTGCTTTCCGCAAGCCACCTTTTGTTCTCTGACCAAAAACCTGATACCTCACTGGCGACAACCCTGTTCGGTCGTAAGATACGCAGCCCCCTCATGTTAGCTGCCGGTTTTGATAAAGAAGCTACCATGTTCCCTCTGCTAGCTCGTTTGGGTTTTGGTGGCGCAGAATTAGGAACTTTCACCCTCAAGCCACAGGCAGGCAACCCCCAGCCGAGGGTATTTCGTATTCCGGAACAACAGGCGCTGATCAACCGTATGGGCTTTAATAACCCCGGCTTTACAAAAGGCTTTGAAAATTTTATAAAACGTTACAGGTATTGCCCCGCCGATTTTTTGACTGCCCTAAGCCTGGGCAAGGGTAAAGACACCCCCCCGGAAAACGCAGCTGACGAATACCGGCATATGCTGCAATACCTAAAAGAACAACCGTTACCCAAGACTCTATCTTATGTGGCACTTAACATCAGCTCTCCCAATACCCCGGGCCTGCGTTCCTTACAGAAGACCAAGTTGCTCAAAAGGCTGATCCAAGTTACGGTGGATATATCCCCCCTGCCTATAGCTGTGAAATTAGCGCCAGATTTTGCCAATGACAGAGAATTTACCGATACCATCAAAGCGGCCACCGATGCTGGCGCGCAGGGCATCATCGTGCACAACACCTCCACAGATTTTTCTTCCCTCTTAAAAATACCTGAAGGAGTCGGCACATTAGGTGGCGGTCTTTCAGGCGAACCGCTGGTACAAAAAAGCCGCCACTTGCTGCGTCAGGCAGTGCAAGCCGCAAAAGGGCAGATAACAATTATCTCAAGCGGGGGCGTTATGTCGCCGGCAGAAGCGAAATTACGCTTAGATGAAGGCGCCGACGCGGTACAGGTATATACTGGACTTATTTACTATGGACCCCAATTGATCCGTGATACAAACCGACTTTTAATGTTGTCATGAACTCCCCGGTGATCACACACCGGGGATGCACAGAGAAGCTTACTCAGCTACTTTAGGCCCTGACATACCGTGGCGGTAAAAATGACCAAATAGCTGACGCTGCACAGATTCATTGACATAAAGTTCGTAATCTTCCTTACCCACCTTGCGGTAGATCAAAGTGACAATGGAACTAGTACATACAATAAACGCTGCATACAGAATTGGTAGCCACAGCATCTGGCTCATCAGAGGCTCCTTAAAACTGAGCATGACAATAGCAAAAGCTAAAGGGCCATTTTGGATACCGGTTTCTAACGATATGGTACGTCGCCAGCGCGGCGGGCATTTGATGGCCCAGGAAAAGAGATAGCCAAACTTAAAGCCGCCTAAGCCAACCAAAATTGCCGCCGCATAGATTTTCCAGTCGGTTGCAACCAAAAGATCGCCGTGGCGGGCAACCACACTCATCAGCAAAAATAAAATTACAATCACGCCCATAAAGCCAGCGGTATCTTCAGCGGCCTTAGCCCAGCCGGGAGATTTTTTTAGTAAAATCATCCCCCCAATGACTGGCACTAATACCAAAATTAAAGAAGCAATAATATCTTTGGTGGGAATTTGAAATTTGATCGTTGCTGCGGGATCGACAGTTCCGGCTGCACTGGCAATTTTAGCCATTTCAGCGCTCATCTGTTCTGCCAGCGATGGAATGCCAAACACACTGAGGTTGCTATAAAACACCAGCAACAGCGGGGTCATAATGATTGCCATCAAGGTTGAGGCAGAGGTCATGGAAATAGATAGTGCTAAATCACCGCGCGAGAAATAGGCAAACATATTGGATGTCGATCCTGCCGGCAGACAGCCAACCAGAATCAAGGCAATGGCATTTTGCGGATCAAGCTTCAACACTAAAGAAAGCCCAAAAGCCAAAGCCGGCATAATGCCAAATTGGGATAGAAATCCCACCAGCATACCTTTAGGCCGCTTAAGGGCATTCTTAAAATCTTTAAGGCTAAGGGTGGCGCCCATACCGAACATGATAATGAACACCATAAAAGCCAGCAATGGCTTTTCGAGATTGTTAATAAGACCGCCGCCATGATTGACCTTGTCGGCAATCAGTTGGGTTAGCGTACTTGTGGCAAAAAAGAAATTCATTTTTCGCTCCTATACATTTCTTCAATGAGTTTTTTGTACTTCTCGGTGATGACATGACGTTTGAGTTTAAAGAGATTGGTTAGTTCATCCCCCACTTCAAAAGGTTTAGGTACCAAGCGGAAATCTTGCAGACGTTCAAACGCCTTAAAGCCGGTTTCTGCCGAAATATTTTGTTTAAGCACTTCGGCAATCATCGCCCGCACTTTTTCATCTTTACTGAGTTTCTCAACACTCCCTTTAATACCCACTTCTTTGAAACCTTCTTCCGAGGGTACAATTAAAGCAGTTAGGTATTTTTTATCTTGGCCAACTACCATAACATTGTCAATAAGGGGTGATTCCAGCAAGCGTGCTTCGATAGGCACCGGCTCGACATTTTCACCGCTAATTAAGACAATGGTGTCTTTAGTGCGTCCCATGATCTTAAGGCAATCATTAAATGTAACCATCCCCAAATCACCGGTATTCATCCAACCGTCATTGAGTACTTTTTTTGTCGCCTCAGGGTTGCGGTAGTAGCCCTTCATTACTTGGGGGCCTCTGACATGAATTTCGCCTTTGATGCCACGCCCTCCATGCTTATGCTTCTTATTAGGGTAAATAATCTCGCCGGTTGCCGGGTCAACCAAACGCAGTTCCGTATCGGCAATTATTTTGCCCACAGTGCCAATCACTAAATCTTTGAAAGTGCGACAGGCAATCACGGGGGATGTCTCAGTCATACCATAGCCCTCAAGCACCGGAATGCCAATGTAATTAAAAAATTCATCAATATGGGGCGGCAGCGCGCCACCGCCGGATATCGAGGCTTTGAGATCTCCCCCTGCAGCTAACCGCAACCGCTCCAATACGGAAGCATTAAATAGCCCATAGAAGGGAAGTACCACAACCCAGCGCACGATATGTAGCAATCCCAGGACTGCTGAAATTATTGGGTTACGACCATGTAGATCTATCTTGCGACCTGTTATGAAATACAGCGAACCTTGGTACATCCGACTAAAAAAATAAGCTGTATGAAAGAGAGCTCGTCTTACAGGGTGGGCTTTTTCTACATTAGCTAAAATTTTTGCGTGGATGTTCTCCCACAGACGAGGCGCTGACCCCATGAAGGTTGGCCGCACAGCTTTGAGATCATCGCCTAAATTGCGTACATTGGTATAATAAGTACAGCAGCCATTATAAATGGCATACATTTCAAAGACGCGCTCAAAGATATGCCACACGGGCAAAATAGAGAGTACCCTATCTAAAGGGGATATCTTTATAGGAATACGGGTTAGCTGCGAAATTATATTTGCATGGGTGAGCATAACTCCTTTGGGAGTGCCCGTCGTACCTGAAGTATAGATCAGCGTAAACAAGTCATCTGGTTTAATACCCGCCATATGTTCTTCGGCCTTACGGTTTCCTTTTTCGCGCAGCTTACGGCCCTCTTCGAGCAGCTCTTCGAGCGAGTGTACCCCTTTCGGCGCCTTTTCTTCACGTGACATTAAAATCACATGCTTTAGTTTTTTCAGCGAGCTTTGCACTTTTTTAAGTTTTTCATAGACAGCTAAATTTTCAACAAAGGTTACCTCAGCGCCGCAATGATCTAAAATATACTTGATTTCATCGGGCGTGACATCCGCGCCGCGTGGCACATCGGCTGCCCCACAGAGCTGTACGGCGCAATCGCTGGTAATCCATTCTTCGCGGTTATCGGAAAGCAAACCAACATGGTCTCTGGGTTTAACTCCTAATTTGATCAAGGCCGTTGCTAAGTTAAGGCCTGCTTCATATAGTTCTTGAAAGGTGATCGGTTTCCAGTGTTTCCCTTTCTGTCTTGTAGCAAACGCAGCGCGATCGCCATAAACCCGCGCCGCTTCCGCGTAAAGATCGGCTACATTTTTAATGTTCATTGACATACATACCCCCAAAACATTACCAAAAGACTGCTAAAAAATTTAACATTAGGGCATTACCTGTTACTCTTTTAGTATTACCACTAACAAGTAACAGAATTCATAAGCCTTATTTTTAGCACCTCTTACATTTACCTACGAAAGGCAAATGGCTGTGGCGGCGGATATCATAATAAATAAACTTATATTTTGAAGTATTTTTTTTAGTTTCGCAGCATTTTTGTTTTTGCATCGCACCATAATCAATTAGCTTGACAAGGCGCCATAAAGTATAACAGCGAATGCCGATATGGAAAAACCAACCATTTTGCATGACATCCCCCAAGGGTATTCATCTTATATTACCAATGCTGGCATCAAAGACAATTCTCTTGATTTAGGAATTATTGTTTCTGCAGTACCAGCTACCGCCGCCGCCATGTTTACCACAAATAAAATTTGCGGCAACCCGATCAAGGTAGGTAAAAAGCACATTAAAAAAGGCAAAATTAAAGCCTTGGTAGTAAATTCCAAAAACTCTAATGTCGCGACAGGAGAAGAAGGATACCGAGCTGCCGTGGATACCTGCAAAGCGATAGCCCGCGAACTGCAGATCGACAAGAGTGAAGTTTTTCCCTCTTCTACGGGAGTAATTGGCAGGCGTCTGCCGGTTGAAAAAATTATTG
>CALHRC010000093.1 GCA_938038265.1 uncultured bacterium | reverse complement strand
TGATGGGCCGATTGCGTGAAGTAGAAGACGCGCTAAGCAAATTTCCGGTATAGCGACCCTGCCGGGGCCGTTGCCACAGCGGTCTGAAGCACATTTCTAAAAGCTACTAAAAACACCCCGGGCGGAGCTATGCCTGAAGGGTGGCCCCAAGCAGACCAAAGCTGTCTTGACAACGCATTAGCCTCACCTAAATACTGTTTCAAGTTTGTCTTACCCTCGAAAGTCACCCCCCGACCCGCAAGTAATCTATAATCTTCTGAAGGAATATTATGGGCAAGCAAAGCCCCCTTTGCATTTTCAAACTCCAGAACAGCTTGCAGTGGCAGTAATCTTGTCGGCGCAATGCACCGATGAGCGCGTTAACCAGGTTACCCCCAAGCTTTTCAGGCGTTTCCCTGACATGGCCGCTCTGGCCCGGGCCAATCAGCAGGAGCTTGAGCAACTGGTTTACCCTACCGGCTTCTACCGCAACAAGGCTGCCAATATAAAAAAACTGGCAGAAATACTCTGCCGCAAGCACAATGGTAAGATCCCCCCCGATTTTGAAACACTAATAGGTTTACCTGGCATCGGCAGAAAAACCGCCAACGTAATCATGAACCAGGCGTTTGGCCAAGCGCCGGGCATTGTCGTCGATACCCATGTACTCCGGCTGTCTGAACGTCTGGGCTACACGAATGGGAGAAATGCTGTTCGCACGGAAAAAGAATTAATGAAAATTTTTCCCGCTGATACCTGGCGTGACTTTTCTCTCTATTTAATTTTTCATGGTCGTAAATATTGTACGGCTCGCCGCCCGAACTGTACGGAGTGTTTTCTTAAGCAACTCTGTCCATCCGCCGCAGGCGCAACTTAATTTAGAATATCTTCGCGTTCAAAATCATTTTCTACTAATTCGACCAGTGCCTTGACTGCATCGTCTTCCCGTTCGCCTTCCGCGGTAATAATTATGGTTGCGCCTCGGGTCAGCGCCAACATCATGAGACCCATGATACTCTTGCCATTGATTTTGACGCCGTCTCGCTCGACATAAATTTCACAGGGAAAGCGGTTGGCCAGCTTGACAAACATAGCAGCTGGGCGGGCATGCACGCCAGTTTCCGTGCGAATTGTCACAGATCGGGATACCATATTCAATTTTTTCGGCTGCGCTCCTGCATGATCTGCAATAGTCGTTCATTAAATTTGCGTGCGGGATGGTAGCCCATCATTTTTAGCCGATGGTTTTTCGCCGCAGTTTCAATTAATACAGGCAAATTGCGACCCGGGCGCACGGGAATGGTGAGAGAGGCTACAGGGACACCAAGAATTTCTTCGTAAGAATCTTCAATGCCAAGGCGATCATATTCGTGACGGTCATCCCAATCTTCAATATGCACAATCAGATCGATTCTTTTACCTCGGCGCACTGAACCTGCACCAAACAAATCTTTAATACTGATAATGCCGAGACCGCGAATTTCCATGTGGTGTTCAATAGTTTCTGATACAAAGCCGTAAAGCCGGCTTTCATCGCGGCAAATGATTTCAACAATGTCATCAGCAACCAGCCGATGGCCGCGCTCTACCAGTTCGAGCGCTGTCTCACTTTTCCCCACACCACTTTTGCCACGAATTAAAATCCCCACACCAAACACTTCTACTAAAACACCATGCACAGTAGTGGACGGCGCTAATTTTTCGTCAAGAAAATCAGACATTTTTGCAATAAATTTATGCGTCGTCAAGGGGGTCTTAAAAATAGCAACCCGATGATCGACAGCAAATTTCATAAATAACTCTGGCGGCTGGTGGTCGTGGGTAAAGGCACAGGCCACTAATTCATAAGAAAAAAATACTTTTAAGGCTGTCTGCAATTGCCCCGCGGGGATGGATTCAATATAGGACCATTCGCCCTGACCAAATAACTGGATGCGCTCGTGAGCAAAAAAATTAAAAAAACCAGTTAGTGCCAGACCGGGCCGATTTAATTCTGTTTCACGAATTTCAGCATCTAAATTGGCATCTTGATTGAGCAGAATAATTTGCAAATGATCCGCATGGCGCAGTAAATCGCGAACCCTAACAGTACGCATTAGACAGCCGGGCGTTTAATACCGAGCGAACCCTTGCGATCGCGGAACAGAATATTCATACGCATGCTTTCTTCATTGACAAAAATGAGAAACTCCAAATTGTTTTCCATTAATTTGTCAATTGCTTCGCTCACCGTAAGCCGAGTCATGGGGTATAGAGAAACACTCACTTTTTCAAGTTCATTGCCTTTCAGGCGCACTACAGTTTCCTGGTAGTTACCGGGTTCACCAATGGGAGAAACAATCGAATACTTACCATCAGGACGCACCATAACTGCGGAATAACGCTCTTCGGTTGATTTATGGTACATCAGAAAACGATAGCGGTTAGCTTTTACTTGCATTACAGCTTCAAGATCATCCATGGGCTTGATAATCGCGTCATAAACCGCAATATCTTCGCGATCTACGCTTGGAGCATCGTACTGCGGCAGTAAATCGGCCGGCATGATTGAGGTATTCTCATCGATCTTTTTATGGTAGCGATCAATCTGCTTATTTAAAGCAGCCATAGCGTTGTCAATCGCCGCATAGAGGTCTTTATCCTGTTTCTTTAAGTGAAATACGCGAGCGTCTGCATGTATAGTTACTTCAAATATCTGGTTCTGCCGTTCGAGTGCAAAACGTACATCGATTCCTTCTATATGGTGCAGACGGTCTTTTAATTTTTCCAATTTATCATGCGCATAGGATTTAAGCGCTTCGGTTGCGTCAAGATTCTTAAAGTAATACGAAATGTTCATAAGTTTACACGGTTTTCATAAGAAGCCTTGTCAAGGCTTTTTGAACATCTTACGTACAAAACGCAGGCCATCCGCCAGTTTTTCAATATCTTCTTCCGTATTGTATAAATACAGACTCGCCCGGGCAGCAGCCGGAATGCCCCAGGCAGACATCAGGGGCTGGCAACAGTGGTGTCCCGTGCGGATGGCAATACCCAGCTCGTCAAGCAAGGTACCAATATCGTGGGGATGTATGCCCGGTAATGAAAATGCCAGAACTCCGGCTTTGCGGATTGCGCCACTTTGCACTTGTGCTAAGGATGGCCCGTAAATTATTGCCTGTTCACGCTGCAACATTTCCAGTGCAGACAAAGTCAACTTACGCTCATGTTCTTCAATTGCCGCCATCCCCACTTGTTCTAAAAAACGAATTGCGGCGGCAAAACCATAGACCTCACCGATGGCCGGAGTTCCCGCCTCAAAACGGTACGGGGGGACATTAAAAGTGGTACCTGAAGTAGTCACTGTCTCAATCATATCACCGCCACCCATGAACGGGGGCATGACTGAGAGTACATCCCGACTGCCGACCAAAGCGCCAATCCCGGTGGGACCGCACATCTTATGTGCGCTGAAAGCGATAAAATCCGCGCCAGAATTTTTCAAGCTAAACCGGGCATGAGTCACCGCCTGCGCACCATCAATGATAAATATCGCCCCTTTTTCACGCGCAAACGCCCGGGCCGGCTCAAGGTCGTGTATAACTCCGCTGACATTTGAAATGCCCGCAAGGGAAATAACTTTTACGGGAGCTTCATGATATGACCCTTTGGGATAAATTGGCGAATAATCGAGACTGCCGTCGGCTTTTACTGGCAGAAATAACACTTTAGCTGAGGTCATAGAGGCCAGCATCTGCCAGGGCACAATATTGGAATGGTGTTCCGACTCTGAAATGAGGATTACATCCCCCTGCCCTAAACCAGTCTGCCAGGCGCTAAAAAAGTCTTTCAATTCATCGCGCACCTTAAGCAGGGAATAGGCCAGCAAATTGATTGCCTCCGTGGTGCCCCGGGTATAGATCACCTCGCTGCCTGAAGGTGCCCCCACAAATTCCGCAATCGTCTGGCGCGCTTGTTCATACACTTCGGTAGCTTTGACTGAAAGCGCATATACACCCCGGTGGATGTTGACGCTATTCGCTTCAAAATATTCCAGCATGGCATGGATGACGCTTTGGGGCTTAAGCGAAGTAGCTGCCGAATCAAGAAAAACAGTGTCAGGATTATGTCTGAAGAAAGGAAATAGTGGCCGGATGGTTTGGCCCGGTTTGGGTTCTGCTGTCTGCCCGGATGTCTGGTATGAATTATAGAGCTGCATTTATGGTTCCTGTTTTTAGGTTATATCTTACAGAAGTATTCGTCGAATAATTCTCAGCTCCCCGGATTGCATACCCTCACTCGATTCGCCTTTACCGCACACCTTGCTATTACATTATGGAATTACTTTGCCTGAGTCAGAAATTATCATACCAGCTCATATCGGCTCACCCGGTTTGGTAACCGGGCAAATCACCTTTTACCGGGAAGATCACCTGGCCGAGCTTACTTCTAACGCCGAATCGGCTGAAGCGGAAGAGAGACGCTGGCGCCAAGCTGAGCAGGCAGCCACCCGTGAATTAGAACGCCAGAAAAAAGCGCTCAAGAAATCCACTTCAGACGAAGCCTCTGCCGCTATTTCAGTTATCAACAGTCACATTCTGGCCCTGCACGACCCCATGGTCAGAGAAGAAATCCATAAAAAAATCCACCGGGAAAATATGCCGGCAGCCCGGGCAGTCTCTGAGGTATTTGAGCAGTTGATTCATTCTTTTAGAAAACTACCTGATCTGCTTTTTCAGGAAAAAGCCCGCGATATAGAAGATATCCGCAGTCGTCTGCTATCATGGGTAACCCGCCGCAAACCTTCCCGGCTCTCTAATTGTTCAGAAATCATCTTTACCGACTCTGTCTTGCCTGGCCAGGTACTGCGCCTGGCACGGGCTGGTGTAAAGGGCATTATCGTACGCCATGCCTCACCCACTTCACACGAGCTGATTATCGCCAAAGCACTTGGAATACCATTCCTTTACCACCCAGAATACGAGCCGGAAATTCCCCCAGGCGGCACATCTGCCATTCTCGATGCCAACTGCGGCAAGTTAATCTTACATCCTGCAACATTACCGGTTACTTCAGCTAAAAAATACCAACCCCGGAAGATGACAGAAAATATCGCCATCAAGGATTTTCGTTTGTACCTGAACCTGTCGCTGCCTGAGGAATTACCTGCCGCCATTCGCAATCCCGTGGCGGGTGTAGGTTTATTCCGCAGCGAACTTCCCTTTCTGGGCCAGACAACTCTGCCATCCTATGAAAAACAGGTGCAAGTCTATACCCGTATGATGAGTCCTTTTAAGGGGAAGCCTTTTAACTTTCGGCTGTTTGATCTTGGCGAAGACAAGCAGCTTAATCCGCGCAGCAAATTTATGGAGCTGAGATCCATCCGGCGCTTACTTCAGGAGCCGGAGCTGCTCTGCACACAACTCAAAGCACTACTCGCTGCCCAGGAGCAGGCCCGCACCAGACTCACCATCCTTATCCCATTTGTAACGCTGACGGAAGAATTGCTAGCAGTAAAAAAGATCTTGGCCACTCTCAAGGCACCGCGAATCCCAATCGCGGCGATGATTGAAACACCCGCTGCGGTAGCGATGGTACCTTTTTGGAATAAAATTGTTTCGGCATACAGTGTCGGCAGTAATGATTTAATCCAGTTTCTTACCGCGACGCGACGCAATGATGACCGACTGCCTGAATATTCCGACCCTCTGCAGGAAGCGAATTTTGAAGCGCTGGAAAACATACTCAGCCGAGCTGGTAGCCGAGCAGTTACCATATGCGGCGAACTTGCGGCACAACCCGGCTGGCTGGAACTGCTTCTCGCGCTTGGCTATCGAAAATTCTCCGTTAGTACTGACCGCGTGCAGGATTTACAGTACCGGGCCGCTTCTGTTGATTTAGCTCGAAGTCAGACGATCCTAAAAGAAATCAGACAAACCGGTGAATTGAAAAAGCGACAGGCCTTGCTCAAAAAACTTCAGAACTGAGAAACAGGCGCTTTAAAATCCACCGCACGCGTGACGAAAAAAACTGCGCTGTCAGCTTTGCGCAGGTTTCTTAAATATGACCCATTCACTCCAAATTGGTAGAGAGCACTCAGCTCTGCTAAACCGGCAATACGCAGAGAATCACAGAAATCATTAGTGAGGCACAGGTTGCTGTTAATGGCCATCGCCGGCACATCGTGATGCAAATCGCGTTCTTCAGCGGCAATCAATTCATCTTTGACATTGATCGGAAAGCGGTTAAAAGAGAGGTGGCGTTTTTCAATCGCAAAGACAACATAGGGCAAACCGGTAAACTCACTTTGCAAACCACGCGGAGAAAGCTCCACTCCTGCCAAAGGTGAAAAAGCCTGTAACAGCGCATTGGTTTCTAAGCGGCTGCGCAATTGCGCATTTTCATCCTGGGTGGCGCCAGTTAAGACAATCACCAGAGCCACGGGAGCGGAAGTTCCACTGAGAATCCCCGGGGTATTCAGTGGTCGGTAAGCTAAGACCTTACCCGGTTCAGCCTCAACCAACGTCTTAACAGAATAAAAAGCAGTAGCTACTGCACTGCGGGAATTTTCGGCATAGAAAAGGATGGTTTTATACCCTCCTATGACCTCGCCTTGGCTCACAGTCACCGGAGCACGGCCACAGGCAAAGAGAATTCCTGCCAGCGAAAAAATCAACAACAGAGTGTGCCTCATGGGTTAATATTGATCTGTTCACTGGTTCTGCAACTATAATATATCTTTACAGCATAACCCAAATGCCCGAAGAAACACCATGCAAAACAAAATATTATTCTTTTTAGGATATTCGTTATTGCTTCTTTTAACTGCAAACAAGGCAATACATGCTTTTGAGGAAGAAATTTTTGAGCAAGAAATTTTTAATGCGGAAAGCGATACTGTAGCCTTTTCTCGTTCGGCAGGCCAAATTTATTTTTCACCGCGCAGCCTTGATTTTTCCACCTTACCTAACAAAACGCAAATAAGGGTAGCTACCATAGAAACCAAACAGAGCATCGACAGCTATGGCTTTTCCTCGACTTACTATGATATTATCAAAGAATCGAGGCAACATAGTCTCACGGCTTTAGGCGTCAGAGGCCGTGGTTTCGAGAGAGATCCCAGAAACAATTTAGCTCCCATGGTAAATTATCAAATTGATCTATTGTTAGATTTTGACTTTGAATTTTTACAAGCGCGCACACTTGTTGACTTTGGCGTTATGTGGCATCCCATTTCAGGCGTACTAATTGGCCCTGCTGTTGGTTTCAGTTATAGCTATTTTGGCTCTACGATGAAATTTGCATCCGAAGATGAATTAGGGGGGGATGTTGGTGAAAAAGACACTCTCTATGTTATTCGTGACCAAAACACAGGACAAAGTTATTTACTGACATTAGGGCCGCATAACTTAGGTGGCTATTGGGGATTTTATTTTGAATTTGCAAAAATAAAATTTATTGAAATAAGCGCCGCTCTATTATTACGACTGTTTGATGTTCCTTTTGAGAGCAACTCAGAGTTAAATGTAACATTAGGTTCAGGCAGAGAGCTTGCTTCAGTGGGCGGCGCTAGCAACTTAAAACTTTTTATGACAGACATTCGTGGCACATTACATCTAAAACAATTAGGGATTGGTATAACGATCCCCCTAATCATAGGGCACCGAGTGATGAAATATCCATCGCTGGGACTTAGAGAAGAGGGTTTTTACTTTGGAGTGGCATTATTCAAATGAGACAATCCAAATTGTCCGAATCATGCTCGTCGATGACGACCCGGTTTCGCAATCGCTATGCCGGGCTGTTTTAAAAAAAGAAAACTGCGAGATAAAAACTTTTGAAGACGGCGAATCCGCACTGGTTGCCTGGAACGATAGCCAGTTTGACATTTGTATTCTTGATTGGCGTCTGCCCAACATGGACGGTTTAGAGCTATGCCGCAGAATCCGTGCTACCCCACAGGGTAAACTTCCCTTCATTATTTGTATTACCGCTGCCAGCGATATCGGCAATCTTTCCATGGTACTCGATGCCGGTGGGGATGATTTTATTGAAAAACCTATCTGGGCCCAACAACTACGGGTGCGTGTCCAAATTGGCAAACGTGTTTTGCAAAACCGTATTTTTGCAGAGCAAACTAAGATGCAATTAGAAAAAGCAGCCGCTAATGCCCGCTTAATGGAAAAAGTCTTTAATAATAGCGTTGAAGGAATTATCATTACAGACGAAAGAAAATAGGATTGTCTATGTTAACCGTCAATTTACCAAAGTAACTGGCTATAGCCCAGAAGAAGTACTCGGTAAAAATCCATCCTTCTTATCATCAGGATTACACGATAAAAAATTTTATGAAGTATTCTGGGATATTCTCCACCAAAAAGGCCACTGGCGAGGCGAGATTATCAACCGCCGCAAGAATGGTGAAATATACACCGAATGGATCAATATCAACAAAGTGATTGATGAAAATGGTGTGCATACGCATTATGTCGCTTTATTTAGCGATGTTACGGAATCAAAAGCGCATGAAGAAAAACTCCGGTACCTGCAGACCCATGATCTGCTCACTGACCTACCCAACCGCAACTTCATTATAGAAGCACTTGAATTAGCTATCACCCGCAACAAACTGACCGGCAAAAAATTTGCGGTATTATTTCTCGATATCAACAGATTTAAGCTAATCAATGAAAGTATCGGGCATAAAGCTGGGGATGAAATACTGTTGCATGTAAGCCGCCGTCTCAAGGGAAATCTATCACCAGAGGATATATTAGCCCGTGTCGGCAGCGATGAGTTTCTATTGCTGACAGAGCAGGCTAATGAAGTGCGTGATGTTTTACATGTTGTTGAGGAAATCTTCAGATCTTTTCAAGAACCGATAACCATCATGGGTAAAGAACACATAATCACAGTCTCGATAGGCATCACATTATACCCCAACGACGGAAGTAGCGCAGCGGTATTGTTGCGCAACGCAGAGACTGCCATGCACCGTTCACAGGAGAATGCTAACAACACATACCAGTTCTTTTCTCCTGACATGAACGTGCATGCTTTTGAAAGACTTTCCATGGAAGTCAACCTGCGGCGTGCCCTCAAAGAGAAAGAATTTTTCGTGCAGTACCAGCCCAAATTTACGCCCGACAAAAAAACAATCAAAGGCATGGAAGCTCTGCTGCGCTGGCGCAACCGGGAACTAGGTATTGTTTCGCCAAACCGTTTTATCCCCTTGGCAGAAGAAACCGGTTTAATTCATGACATCGGCAGCTATGTACTTTTAAGTGCGTGCCAGCAAGCCATGTTGGTACATAAAACGTTCAAAATTGATTTACCAGTGTCTGTCAATGTCTCGGCAGTACAGTTCAACTTCAAACACTCGACAAGCTTTATTGATACGGTGAAGCAAGTACTTCAGGAATCTGGCCTGCAGCCCGCGCTGTTAGAAATTGAACTGACAGAAAGTCTATTTATCCAGAATCCGCAGGCAGCTCTGGAAAAGATGGAGGGTCTTAAACGTCTTGGGGTAGCTCTCTCCCTCGATGATTTTGGAACAGGATTTTCTTCGATGAGTTACCTGCGCGACATGCCAATCAATACTATTAAAATAGACAAAAGTTTTATCAATGGATTGCTACAGTCAGAGAAAAACCGCTCGATTGTTGAGTCAATAATTTCTTTAGCCCACAGTTTAGGCATGATGGTAGTGGCTGAAGGCGTAGAAGAAAAAGAGCAGCTAACGATACTAACAGAGTTGAACTGCGACCTAATCCAAGGTTACCTTTTCAGTAAACCACTTGACCAGCAAGAACTGATGGACTTACTGAAAAAAGATTGCCAGTCCCTCTAAGATATCCAATATTGGGGTGATGGGTGCCGAGCAGCTGATTGACCCCAAAACATTCACACAATTACAAGAACTCGACTCGCCGAGCAGCGGATTTCTGCAGCACCTGTATGATATGTTCACTAACCAGGGAGAGAAATTGATCAACGAAATTACTGAGGCAATCGCCGAAAACAATCCGGCGAAATTGCAACAGGCTGCCCACACCTTCAAAGGCGCCTCGCTCAATATGGGCGCCACCGTGCTCGGTCACCTCTGCCTTAAATTAGAACAGCTCGGTAAAAGCGGTTCCATCCCCCCTGATACTGCTTCACTGCGCCAACAGCTTGTGAAACTGTTTGACGAATCAAAAGAAGCCCTGCATCTGCTGATTCATGATGGAAATAAATGAATTTGACTACACGGTAATCGGCAGCGGGCCCGGTGGCTATGTCTCGGCCATCCGCGCAGCGCAACTTGGCCTTAAAAGCGCTGTCATTGAAAAAGCTGAACCCGGCGGTATTTGTCTGAATTGGGGATGTATCCCAACTAAAGCGCTGTTGCACAGCGCTCACCTATACCGTAAAGTGAAGAACGGACATGCCGAATTTATTGGCACCGAAAACCTTCAGCCAAACCTTACCGCAATTGTCAAACGCTCGCGGGAAGTCGCCGCCCGTCTGTCGAAAGGCATCGAAAGCTTGTTTAAAAAATATAAAGTCACTCTCATAAAAGGAACTGCCTTCATCGAAGCCCCCGGAAAACTGCGCGTAGATTTGTCTGAAGGTGACAAACTGGAATTGCGCAGCCGCTATCTCTGTATTGCCACCGGTGCAAGGGCCCGTGAAATTGGTGATTTGAAATTTTCTAAAAACGTGGTCTCTTACCGGGAAGCGATGACCCCCACTTCTTTACCCGAAAAATTACTGGTTATCGGAGCAGGTGCTATTGGCAGCGAATTTGCTGATTTTTATAATGCGTTAGGCAGCCAGGTTACCCTTATCGAAGTTGCCGACCACATACTACCCACCGAAGAAAAAGAAGTGGCGGCCATTGTCGCCAAAGCTTTCAAAGCACGGGGGATGGTTATCCATGAAAAAGCCAAAATCCTGAACTTGATAGACACTGGTTCTGGAGTTACGGCAACCATCGAAGTCGCCGGCGACAAACAAGAAGAAAAATTTGATCGGGCCATTCTCGCCATAGGAGTCGTGGGCAATATCGAAGGCATTGGTTTTGAAAATACCGGTGGCGTACTCGAGAAAGGCCTCATTAAAATAGATGAGCAGTGCCGCGTGGTGGGAGCGAAAAATATCTTTGCCATTGGTGACGTGACCGGCGGCAAGCAATTAGCTCATAAGGCTTCTCATGAGGGCATCATTGCCGCCGAAGCTGCCGCAGGAAAAAAGCCCCACCCGCTCGACATGAACAACGTCGCGGGCTGCATCTATACCGAGCCGCAAGTAGCTTCAGTAGGTTTCAAAGAAGCAGAATTAAAAGAGAAGAAAATCCCTTATGAAATTGGTACCTTCCCTTTTCTGGCTTCAGGACGCGCCCTTGCCTCAGGGTCAGACGAAGGCTTCTGCAAAGTTTACCTTCATAAAGAAACAGGAGAAATTCTCGGCGCCCATCTTGTTGGCCCGGAAGTTACCGAACTGATTTCCAATATCGCCTTAGGCAGAACTGGCGAGTTGACATTCCATGAGTTTGCCGATACCGTGGCCCCTCACCCCTCGCTGGGAGAAGCGCTGTTTGAAGCCATCCTGGCCGCGCGGGGTAAAAGCTGCAATTTTTGAGATCATCTATTCTTCAGGACCCCCAAGGTCATATTTCTCTATGAATGCCTTGGCGGCCTGCTGCTCGGCTTTCTTGCGCGAACCAGCCTCGCCCTGAACCTCTGCATACCCCTGAACAAACAGGCTGACAATAAAAGTACGCCGGTGGTCCGGCCCACTGCTTGATATGAGGCGGTACTCAGGTCGCAGGCGGCGTTTTTGAGCCAAAAATACCTGCAGCCAGGATTTATAATCAATACTATCAGCTGCTGTAAGTTCTTCATTCAAATAGGGTTCCCACAAAGGAAGAATAAATCCACGCGCAGCGTCAATGCCTGAAGATAGAAAGATGGCGGCAATCACCGCTTCGACAGCATCAGCTAATACAGCCCGGCTCTTCTGGCCGTGGCGCTCGCCTTTGCCTTGTACCAACAGTCGCTCGAGATTGAGCTGTTCGGCAATCTCATATAGCGTAGGCTCACAGACTGCACGGGCCTTGCGCTTGGTCAGCTCCCCTTCGCTTATTAAAGGATAATCCCGGTAAAGCTTCTCAGCAATAACCAACCCCAAAACCGAATCGCCCAAAAACTCAAGTCTCTGGTTGTGCAGGTTTTCTCTCAAACGAGAATCGGCATATTGGGGCAGCTCGTTGGCATGACTCTTATGCGTCAGAGCCAGATCTAAAAGGTGGATGGTATCAACTGGGAGATTGTGCGTTACGCAAAATTCCGACAAGACTCGCCTGCGCTGCGCAGTCATATAGAGAGGAAAGGGCGGATTGCTCCGCCCGGTGAGTGAAATCAGCTGTGCTCTTCGATGTATTTTGCTACATCACCAACAGTCTGGATTTTTTCTGCGTCTTCGTCGGGGATTTCGATGCCGAACTCCTCTTCGAGAGCCATCACAAGCTCTACGGTGTCGAGAGAGTCAGCGCCGAGGTCGTCAATGAAGTGCGATTCATTGGTGATCTCTGACTCATCAACGCCAAGTTGCTCAGCGATGATTTTTTTTACTTTTTCCATTGCTTCTGCTGTATTCATGCATAAGCTCCTTTTATGAATTTTCATTCCCGAAGGAATGATATGTTTTTTGCCTTAATTTTTCGAGAAAATTAGAGGCTAGATAGTCCCCCGTTGACATCAATAACCTGCGCCGTAATATACGACGCCAACCCAGAGGCGAGAAATAAAATCGCCTTGGCGATGTCTTCGGGCTGCCCCGGGCGTTTCATGGGAATCGCCTGAAGCATCTGCTCCCGCAGTTTTTCAGGTATCTTATCCGTCATCGCTGTCTGGATAAAACCAGGGGCAATGGCATTGACCCGAATACCCATAGGAGCAAGTTCTTTGCCGAGTGCTTTTGTAAAGCCGATTACCCCCGCCTTAGAAGCTGAATAATTGGCCTGACCCGGATTACCCCCGGCAGCAATTGAAGAAATATTTATAATAGCGCCTTTCTTAGCTTTGCGCATCACTTGTACCACCGCCGAAGTGCAATTATAGGTACCTGTGAGATTGATATCAATTACTTTTTGCCACTGCTCAGGTTTCATACGTAAAAACATACCGTCCATCGTAATACCGGCATTGTTAACTAAAATGTCGATCTTGCCCCATTTAGCGGCGACATCCGCCACCATAGCTTCAACCTGGTCATATTTCGATACATCACAGATATAAGAGAGGGTCTCAACTCCTTTTTGGGCAATTTCTGCAGCCGTAGCTTTCGCTGTATCCGCGTCAATGTCTGTAATAACAATTTTACTGCCATAATCGGCAAAAACTTCAGCAATACCCTTGCCAATACCCCGTCCTGAACCGGTAATAATGACGACAGCATCTTTGAGGTCTTCAAACTGGTATTTCATGGCTCCCTCGGTTATATTGTTTTAGTGGCGACCGATAATCCGCAGCCGCGGGGGACAATATGCAAATCCATCCCCCCCTGTCATGCACTTTCAAAACAGGTGGGGGGCTTACCAGCCCCGGCTGCCCTCACGGGCCTGCGGCGCTAAGCACGCACCCCCGCGAACCTGACCCCGGTCTGCCGGGCTTGCGCTACCCCAGGCGTGTTCCATGGTAATATTCCAATTTAACAAGAAAAATTTTACTCTGGAATTCTTAAGGGCAAAAGCGGAATTACATCCCCCAGAAGGGGCTGGTTTGTTACTAAAAAACTTACCTTATGTCTCCCTGGGGTGGTTTTTTGATGGGGAATTCCCCATCATAGCTATGGAATTCCATAGCCACCCGCTTGCCTGGGAATTCCCCATCCTTATCCCGCAACTTTACCCGTGGGGCCATGAGGCCACAACAACCTATTAACGCACTGGACTAAAACAAACTATGCCGCGAGCTGAAAAGCCCCCGACCCCATTTCGCTAAACGATCCATAGCCGATACCAGCCTGGAGTTGCGCAGGCCGAAGTTGCGATCAACCCCGAGTTCCTGTTCGGGATAGACTAAAATAAAATTGCGGTCAGCAAATATCCGATTCAAAAAGCGCGGCACTTTATCCATAATAGGCTGGTACGACATACCTTCATTGCGGCTCATCAGCAAAATTAAGCCTTCATTATCGACCATCAGCCGTGCGGCAGCAATTAAATCTTGGTAGGCAATAAGTGGCTCAAATTTTGCTGTAAATTTTTGCTTCTTCCACAATGATTTGAGGCGAACCGCTGTTTTCTCGCGGCAGTGAACAGTAAGCGAAGCCCCGGTATTTTCTGCTAAGGCACGCAAGCGGTCGGCAATGGCGACAAAACCAGCTTCAAATTCAATTTTTTCAGGCATAATTACCCGATAACGCCTGGTGGTGGCCAATGGCTGCCGGGAACAGTAAACCCAAATGGACACCCGACAACGCGCGAGAATACCTTCGGTCAGGTTACCAAGAAACGAGTCTCTCAGACCTTTCTTTCGATGTGCCCCCAAAATCAAATCGGTTACCTTATTTTCCTGCACGGCAGAATTGATGCCGCTGACCAGATTCAGATCATAGCGCAACACCGGTGTCATCTTTTTGTCGGCAGCACTAGCGATATGCACAGCTTTATCGAGCAACTTGCGGCTGTGCTGCTCTTTTTCTGCCTCAGGAGAGCTAGCTTCAATAACATGCAGGGCGGTGTAGCGATCCGGTTCTTTTTTATTTCCTAAAGCCAGAGAAAGGTTAACCAACTCTTCGATGTTCTCGGGATTTTTTACCGGAATCAGGAAACTAGCCGCACCATTTGGCTTCTGTGGATCTGCCGGAGCGGCTTCTTCTGCGAGAGCCTGCGCTCCCTTCTGCGTAACGAAAGAGGCGATGGTACAGGTTACCAAAATCATCAAGATGGTACCATTTAGAATAGAGTCATCGAGCAGGCGGATCATATTGCCATCCACATCGGTACCTATGCCAATATTATAGCCAACCAGCACCACCGCCAAGGTCGCTGCAGCCTGAGAATTGCTCAGACCAAAAATAAGCTGCCGCTCTGCATTACTGTATTGGAACGACACTTTGGTAAGCCAGGCCGCGCCATACTTTGCCACAGTAGCAAGAACACTCATCACCACTGCAACTAATATCGTTTTAGGGCTGCGAATAAATGCGGTAAAATCAACCAGCATGCCCACCCCAATCAGGAAAAAAGGAATAAAAAGAGCGTTACCGACAAACTCAATACGATTCATCAGGGGGGATGTCGCGGGAATCAGGCGATTTAAGGTGAGACCAGCAAGAAAAGCGCCAATTATGGCTTCCATACCGGCCACCTCGGCAAGAAAAGAAGCCAGAAAAACCATAGCTAAAACAAAAATGAACTGGGCAATCGAATCGTCAAAACGCTTGAAAAACCAGGTACCAATAAGCGGAAAACCGATACTTACCCCAACCGCAAATAGAGTTACCCCCAATACCAGGTTCCTCCAGAATGTACTCTCTTCATTACCGGTCGCCAAACCAACCACGGCAGCCAACACAAGAAGGGCCAGGGTATCGGTAATCAGGGTGCCACCGATAGTTACCGTTACAGCACGATTCTTGGTTACCCCCAGTTTACTAATTATGGGGTAAGTCACCAGGGTATGTGAGGCAAACATACTCGCAATTAGAATGGATGAAAGCCACCCATAATTTAGCAGGTAGCGAAATACCAGAGTCCCAAGCGTCATGGGAAGCAAAAAGGTGTACAGACCAAAAATAGCACTACGCAGGCTGTTCCGCCGAAACTCACCTAAGTCAATCTCTAAGCCAGCAAGGAACATGATATACAGCAAACCAACCGTACCAAATAGAATAATACTGCTGTCTCGTGCCATTATGCTAACACCGTGTGGCCCGATGAAAGCCCCGGCAAGAATCAGACCAATCAGCTGGGGAATACGAATACGGTCCAACAGAATCGGCACGAACAGTATGATAAAAAGTATGACAGAAAAAATCAGAACCGGATTTTTCAAGGGAACAGAAAATAAATCTCCATGTAGGTTCATGCAACTCTGTTACAGTATTAAAGTTAGACAGTCAAGGGATACTTAAGATAAAATCCCCCGATATTGAGAATACCGGGGGCTATAATTCAGGCGATCTGGTAATCTGCCATATCAAAATGGCGCACACTTAAGACATAATCCGTGGCAAAACCGGGGTAAAGTGTGGTATTGCGCCCATCTTTAGTATAGTACCAACTCTCACCACCCTTACCCCAAGTGGTCTTACTCATTTTCTTGTCGAGTTCTCGGTTATACTCTTCCTGGCGTTCTTCACGTACTGCCAAACGTTGGTAGCCATTTTGACGACACAACTTGATCGCTTCAATAATATATTCCTGCTGCGCCTCAACATAGACCAGAACGGATGTATGCCCCGGACCAGTGTTTGGCCCCATCAAAGTAAATAAATTCGGAAAACCAGCAATAGCAACGCCCTTAAAACCTTTGGCCCCTCGCTCCCAATACTGGTTAAGATCACGCCCATTAAGACCCGTTAGCGGGAAAGGAAAACCCTCTGAAGGAGAGCGATAACCAGTGGCCCAAATAATTATATCAACAGGATATTCTTTGCCATTGGCAACCACACCCTTCTCGGTAAGGGCCTCAACTCCGTGATCTACCAGCTCGACATTGGGTTTGGCCAAAGTAGGGTACCAGTCATTGGAAATCAGCATACGGGTTTTACCCAGACGGTAATTGGGAGTCACTTTACGCTTAAGCTCCGGATCTTTAATAGCTGCATCAATCTGCTTTTTGCAAAAATACTCCATCAAATCAGTCATGGGGGTATCCCAGACAATTGCCGTAGCTAATAACTCCGTAATACCATAGATCGCATAGCGGCGCAATTTTTGCACAATGGGGAAATTGCGATAAATAGATTTTTCTAATTCAGAATACTCATAATCTAATTTGGGAATGACCCAAGAGGGTGTCCTTTGGAATACTTTTAATTCCTTCACCAACGGCTGCACCGCCGGCACTACCTGGATAGCACTCGCCCCACTACCCACAACAGCTACCACTTTGCCACGCAAGTCAATTTTGTCATCCCAATTGGCAGTATGCGCCATAATGCCTTTGAACTCTTTTAACCCCGGTACATCGGGAATGCGTGACGCGGCAAAGGGTCCCATCGCACCAACCACAAAGCGGGCGCGTAGTACATCCCCCTTGTCTGTCGTAGCTTCCCAGAGATTATTTACCTCGTCAAAACGAGCCTGTACCACACGTGTATTGAATTTAATTTTGGGACGCAGGTTGTACTTGTAGGATATATTCACGATATACTGCTGTATCTCCTGCGAGTAAGAGAACATCCGGGTCCACTCAGGGCTCTGCTCAAAAGAATAAGAATATAGGTGGTTGGGTACATCCACCGCAGCCCCCGGGTACTTGCTATCCCGCCAGGTGCCCCCCACTTCAGAGGCAGCTTCTAAAATAATAAAGTCATGGATGCCGGCATCCTGCAATTTTTTGGCCATCCCCAGACCACTGAAGCCGGCGCCAATGATCGCGACTTCCACATCAGGCCGCACGGCTGTACCGGTAGTTTTCTCATCTTTAGTTACTGTTGTTTCCATAATTACCTCTTTTTAAGGGCAACCCTTAACAGGGCATTAGCCAGCTTTATTGACCACTACAGAAAAGTGAACAAGGTGTCAACTTTTATTTAGTGTCAGAATCACCCGGGCCAGCTGCGCATAGGGGGTGCGGATGTCCCTGCCAGAATTGCAGCGTCTGCGGCAACAGGTTTTCAGGGGGCTTGAAGATTGAATATACCCCGATCATTTTCAGTATGGGGACCGGCTAAGTTCTTTGGAGAACAGCAAATCGCGGCAGCTATAGGGTCTTTTCGTTACCCAAAGACTGCATTATACCACACAGTGGCTGCCTTGGGCTATGGATTTCCATAGCCTAATGGGGAATTTCCCATCGTTTGTTCAGCAATTCTAAGAACAGGAATGTTACTTATGGTATGCAATCCTATCCCCGTAAGGTAGAGCCGGGGGTGCTAAAGGACTGGCAAGCCACGGCAAGGTTCGAGGGGGTGCGCGCATAAGCGCGCATGCCGTGGCTGGTGCCCCGCAGGGGGCGGGTTAAGCCCCCTACTTTTCCTGAATTTGCTATGGAATTCCATAGCATGTTCTTAAAATTCCACGGACAGGGATTGCTTGGGGGATTACATGTGCATCTGACCAGGCGAAAACCCCAACTGCTCACTCGCCAGCCAAAATAACCCGCAGATAACATCGGGCTTTGCCCTTGTTTTGCCATACCTGGACGAAACAGGGAAGTTCCAGGCCCTGGCTTGTGAAATAAAAGCATCTTTATTACTGCGGCTGCCAAATCATTGTTTACAATAGAAGCTGGGCTGGTACAGTGGGGCCATGCCACGTACCCCTATTTTAGCTGCCAACTGGAAAATGCACCTGACAATTGCCGAGGCGATAACCCTCGCCAGTGATATCGCTACTGTCGCCGCCCCCTATGCCGACCGAGAGACAATTATTTTTGCTCCCTTTACCCATCTGCCTGCCGTGGCGGATGTATTGGGCGGAAAACGCACTGCCCTTGGGGGGCAGAACCTTTACTTTGAGAAGCAAGGCGCTTTTACCGGGGAAATATCCGCGCCAATGCTTAAAGATGTCGGCTGCCAGTGGGCCCTGGTCGGCCACTCGGAGCGGCGGCAGTATTTTGGCGAAACCAATGAGAGTTGCCGCAAGAAAATTGCTGCTGCCCTGTCTGAAGGGCTTAAGGCAATGTACTGTGTCGGGGAGACTTTAGCTGAGCGTGAGGCTGGGCTGACAGAAACAGTGGTCCTTCAGCAGCTCGAAGGAGGCCTGAAAGGGTTTTCTGCTATGGAATTCCATAGCATAGCCGTTGCCTATGAGCCCGTCTGGGCCATCGGCACTGGCAAAAATGCCACCCCAGAAGACGCCCAAACTGTCCACCAAGCCATCCGCACTAAACTTGAGCAACTAACCAACGAAAAAATAGCCCAAACTACCCGCATCCTCTACGGCGGCTCTGTCAAACCAGACAACATCAAAGCCCTAATGGCCATGCCCGATATCGACGGCGCCCTCGTAGGAGGCGCAAGCCTCAAAAAAGAACTATTTAAACCCATTATTGAGTTTTAAAAATAATCAAATTGACTAAAAATTAATCACTCCGACCACTCTCTGTGCTTGATGACCAAATGTAAAGCTGGCACGCCGCTTGCTGTACATCGGCAAACCCGGGTAAAAAAATTCTGCCCGGAACATTCAGGCCAAGCCAAACAGGCAAAGCCAATACCAAGGAGAATAAAATGGAAGCCTCTTCACCCAAAGAATTGATCGAAAAGATCAAAGCAGAAAAAATTGAGTTTGTGGATATTCGGTTTACCGACATGCTCGGTACCATGCAGCATTTCACCATGCCAAGTCACCAAATTGACGAAAACGTGTTTAGCTATGGTATCGGCTTCGATGGTTCCTCTATCCGTGGCTGGAAAAGTATCAATGAATCGGATATGATCGCCCGCCTCGACCATAAATCCGCCTATATTGACCCGTTTTTTCAGCACAAAACCCTCGCGATTATCGCCGATATCTATGACCCAAAAACCGAACAACCTTACAACCGCGATCCACGCTACATCCTGCGCAAAGCCGTAGAATATATGAAATCCACCGGTATTGCCGATACCGCTTATTTTGGCCCGGAAGCCGAGTTCTTTATTTTTAATAACGTACGCTTTGACCAGACCATGAACAATGGGTTTTATTTTATCGACTCTGATGAAGCGATATGGAATATGGGACGGGATGAAAATCCCAATTTAGGCTATAAAATCCGCAAAAAAGAGGGTTATTTTCCCTTACCGCCAACAGACCAATTTCAAGATGTGCGCTCAGAAATGTTGCATACCCTTGAAAAAATGGGTATTAAAACCGAAAAACACCACCATGAAGTTGCTAACGCCGGCCAAGCTGAAATTAACCTTGTGGTTGATGAAGTGCTGCGCATGGCAGATAAGATGCAACTTTATAAGTATGTGGTAAAAAACGTGGCCCGGCAGGCCGGATTGACCGCTACTTTCATGCCCAAGCCCATCTTTGGTGACAACGGCACGGGAATGCATACCCACCAATCGCTATGGAAAAATGGTCAAAATCTGTTTGCTGGTAATGGTTATGCGAATTTATCCGACTTAGCCATGAACTACATTGCTGGTATTCTAAGCCATGGCCCGGCGCTACTTTCGTTTACCAACCCGACCACCAATAGTTACAAGCGGTTGGTACCTGGCTATGAGGCTCCTGTAAACCTGGTATATAGTGCCCGTAACCGTTCTGCTTCCATCCGTATTCCGGTAGCAGTCGTGAATACCCCTAAATCGCGTCGTATTGAATTTCGCACACCGGATGCATCGAGCAATGTCTATACGGCTTTTGCCGCTATGATTATGGCAGGGTTAGATGGCGTGCAGCGCAAGTTAGATCCGGGCGAACCTTGCGACTTTAACTTGTATGAAGCACCGGAGGAGGTGAAGGCCAAAATTCCAGCGGTGCCAGCCAACCTTACTAAGGTGCTTGATGCCTTAGAGAAGGATCATGAGTGGCTTACTAAGGGTGGGGTGTTTGACGATGACTATATTGCGGCATACATTGCTTATAAACGCGCTGAGGTGGAGCAGATTGTCAACCAGCGACCTCACCCTTATGAGTTTGTTCTTTACTACGACTGCTAAGGCAGCTTGGACGACCCTGCTGGGGGGTGTTTTACTGGAATAATGCGGCCCGTAAGGGCCGTTTTGCTATGGAATTCCATAGCACAGAACCAACCAATGATAGCTGTTTTTACATACATATAAATTTTTTATTATTTTTTGTATTTTTTTCAAAAAAATTCAGCCAAAAACGCAAATTTTTGCCTTATAGGCGGGTATATACAAGTATGAGATACTCTGGTTCAAAAAATCCTTATGGCATCACACACCTCTGGGAAGTTAGACTTTCCCATAAACTGATGGAAAAAATCCGCCAAGCTGCTAGATATAATGCAACTACTATGTCTTGGGTGGTGCGCTTCTGCATCTTTCGACTTGCCAGAAAAAAAAGGATTGCCCTAAGTCAGTGGCAATCTTGGGCAAAAGACATTAAAGAAAGTGGCAAACAAGACAATAACTTTGAGGAGCCAACACTACATCGGTTTAATGTTTGTTTGTATGGTGAGGATGAAAAAGTTTTGCTGGAGTTAAAGATCCGCACGGGGCTTACTACTTCCATGGTGATTCGCATTGCTCTGTCGCGCTTTTTGACGGCTTTGTTACAAAATCGGATTCCTTGGTGGCGGCTTTTCTGGTATGGGTTGAAGTTTCACAAAGAATCAAATTGCTTTTACTCAACCAAGGGGGGATTTTTAGCTATGGATTTCCATAGCAAAAAATTCTTTTCGGTAGAAGACTATCATGGACAACCACCTGGCAAGCTACCAAAATACCTAAAAAACACTAACTTACCATAAAGACGGCGAATGCGCCGAACACAACAGCTGAAAATCTGGCGCCACAGGATTGTAGCTACCCATCCCAGGCGTGTTCGGCGATACCTTATCCCCACAGCCAATTAAAACCACAAGATCCGTCATGTTCACAGTTGGATTATTCAAAGTAGCCACCATATTTTGCAGGGAGCTCGCACCACTTAAATTAGACAACACCGCTTTACCCAAATGTGCTGCCCCAATACCCGGATAATCTTGGTAGTTCAGTGGGGTATAGCCCACGCTATTATGGCGCACCCCGTAAGCAACCAGGCGCACTAAAGCTTCCCGCGTGGTGATATTGGCGCTAGTGTGGTTATAATTTACAGCCGTGGGGGATGTTTTATCAAGTAAGTTAATCATCTGTGCCATACTTACGGCCCCCTTGCTCAAAACCACTTGCGCTACACTACCGCCCGTTACAGAAGAGACAATGGCTGTACCGCCTTGGCCGCTACATCCCCCCTCGATTAAAACTAACTGTCCCACGTGATAACCACTACCCCCGGTAAGGCTACTACAGCCGGTTAGAGCACCTCCACTGGCAGTCACAGTACAGGTAGCGCCACTGCCACCTGCTCCCCGCACATTGCAATTTTGACCCGTACTATAGCTACTGCCTCCATAAAAATTAGCTAAGGTGGCCAGGTTACCGGCCACATACGCCTGGGCCTCAGCACCACTGCCGCCGGTAATGGTAACCGTTGGGTTGGCTGTATAGCCACTACCGGGGTTGGTAACTGAAATAGCTAAAATCTTACCGGCAGATACGGTGGCCTCTGCCGTAGCACCACTGCCGCCACCGCCAGAAAAGCTAATACCGGGGCTGCTATAGCCAGAGCCGCCTTTAAGTTCTATATTTCTTACCATGGCGGTAAGCTGGGTAAGCCCCAAGCCACCTGTTTCATTACTATAGTTTTCCATGAGTTGTGCTATAAAGGTATGATCTGGCGCGGGGGTAACCGAAGCAGGTAGTTCGGTGGCTATCCCCAAATTATTAATTAAAGTAGCTAACTTATAGCAATCCTCCGTACTAATACCTTGTATGAGTTGGGCTAATTTAAGCATCCGATCTGTAGGGGTAGTGCCTAAATTGGTATTGGCCAGAACCGCATTGATTAAGCCAATCATATTGCTGGATTTTTCAGTATAATTCAGCAAAATACCTAACTTTTGGCCCTCATCCACATTGTCGATGAGGGTAACTAAATTACCCACCGGAGTAACATAGTTGACGAGATTGACCAATTTGCCTAAGCCAGTTGCGCCCCCGGTTAAGCCGCGCGTGGTATTGCAACTCATGCGCTGTACCGTTGGCATAGTCGCACCACTACCACCACCGCCGGTCAACGTAATGGTAGGATGTCCCGTATAGGCAGTACCTTGGCGGGTAAAAATAACTTTGGTCACAACTCCGCCAGCAACCAGTGCTTGGGCTTGTGCCGGGTCCGCGGGAGGTATGCTAATATTGACTGTTGGCGCTGAAGTGTAACCTGACCCTCCCGAAGTTGGATATACTGTTGTATAGGGTAGGGCATTGACAGCTCGCCAGCAATCCGGGCCTTGGATTAAGTTAACTAATTGGGCTGTTTTTGTGGCAGAGCTAATTTTCATGGCATTGACTAACTCAATGAGTTTCTTAAGTTCCACATTTGGGTTGCCGCTGTCTGAATCATTGGGCATTAAAAGATAGACTACATCCCCGGCTTCGGTTATATTATCTATGAGGCCCACTAATTTTTTACCGGCCGCTTGCAGATCGGTACTGTTGTCATCAGCTACGCGGGAACCTTGTGCTACTCCATTGATGAGCCGGGTAACGTTATTGGCGTCAATGGCGTTAATTAAAGTAACTAATTTAGAGCTATCTGCGGTATTTTCAATCAGGTAAATTACGGTAGTAACGGCTGAATCCCGCGGCCCCCAGACCCAGCCATTCGTTTCACAGGTGGCTTGGGTAACATAGCTGGTATCGGTGCAACCCGTGGTTTCGGTCGCCTTAAAGATGTTGTTTACGATATTGGCCAAGTTGAGGATATTACTGACGTCATAAATTAAATCCACCAACTTATCGGGGTCACTGATGCCATCAATGAGCTGGGTGGTTTTCAAAGGGCCTTCTTTACTGTTATCTAAATTAGCCATTAGATCTTCTACTTTTTGCAAGTAAGCTGTCTGGGCTGTTGGTCCTTGGTTGCCCGGCAAACGCTGGCCATCGACAATACTGGCCATCCGGGGGATGGAGGTTAAGTTCATGTTTTCTAACACATAGATTAAATTGTCGCGCGCTGTGGTATCACCTGGAAAAGTCAAATTTTTGACAATAGTGGCAACATCATCGACTGTTTCTACTTCCTGGATTAAGCGCGCCATTTTACGTAAATCACTAATACCGGTAATTAAAGGAATAAGTTTGTCACTTAACGTATTGGGTGTGGTACCTAAGGGGATGTCATTTAGTAACTTCACAATACGAGGCACTGCGCTATCGCCAGTGGGTAAATCCGCTGGGAAATTTTGCCAGTTTTGTACAGTGCTTTTTTGTCCTGACCAGCTATCTCCATTTTCTGCATAATTAATAAGCTCTGCCATTTTGCTAAGCTGGGCAAAAGGAAAATCTTTTACCAGATCATTGAGTTTGTTGATGTCATTGATTTGGTCGGTGACATAGACCAATTTACCCACCTCGGTAATTTGGTTGACTAAAAGGGCTAAGCGCTGGTTCCAATCGGTGGGTTTGGGTGTGGGCCCTTGCAATACATCCTGCAGCTTATTGCCGAGATAGTTAATCTGCTGGGCATCCTGGGCAACGCCGGCAGCAGTTCTGCGACCGTTGATCAGGGCACCTAATTTATTGCCATCCGTAACTTGCTGCATAAGATCCAGTAGGTTGCGTAACTCCTGCATTTGGGGGGGAGGGCTGCCCACGACAATTTGACTCCATTCTAAAGTTGGGGGATCCACACAATAACCATCTATATGAGGGCAGGTGTTGGTATCGAGTATGTTTAGAAGATAAACTACGTCGCGGCCATCGAGCACGCTGCTAACTAAATCCCCCAATCGTTGGGCGCCGATGAGATTGGGTTCATCGGGGTTATTGACATCAGTGACACTATCATAACCCACAACAAGATAGGCTAATTTTAGCAAATAACGCCGGTAATTACTATCAGGGGTAGCTGTAGTTAAGATATCTTGGCGTAAGGCTAACACCAGGTTATTGAGCCCGTTCTCGGAGAGGCGATCCATCACTTGGGCCATAACGTTCATGTAGTTATAGTCGCGGGTATCACAGCTTTCATAATTGGTCGCATCCCAACTGCGGCCTATTTGGGTTAAGCCCTCGTGGGTTGCGCGACTGCAGCCTACTTGTTTAATGGCATCGAGTAAGCGCAAAATGCGTTTTGATCCTTCACCGGGGGGGTCATTTTCTCTTAGCTTACGCACAAAAGAGACAATTTTACCCATATCAGAGACGCGATCTAACAGGTACAAAAGTTCATTGGTTGGCAAAGGCTTCACGCTATTATCCGCAGGGCCTTTTAAGAGCATATCAATTTCAGCGGGGCCAAGTTCACGCGCCAAGCGACCTAACAATTCATTTTGTTCAGGGGTAATTTCTCTAAGTGCCGGCGGCGGAGCCTTTCCTAAGCAAGCGGCAAGCAGGTAGCTTATGGTTAAGGTGGTGATAATTTTAACCCAACGCATTTAGTACCCCCTAAAAAAGTCCTATGGTATAGCCTATGGTAAGCACAAAGCCTGAATGGGAAAAGTCATTGGTATCACTTTTCTTTAATACATCCCGACTATAGGTAATGACTGTATTACCTGCTGCATCTGTTTTGGTTTGGGTAAAATTGCCCACCCGCGTAATATCCGCACTTATGGAAAGCAATTGGTAACCTAAACGTAATTCTAACATTTGCCCCTGTAAGATATGATACTGCGTACCTAATAAAAAGTTAGCGCGAAAACCAAAATTGTTTAAAAAGTTTTCCTGCAGGGTGGCCGAATTGCGCACGAAAAAGCTGCCGTCAGCAATTGGGTTGGTTGCCATCAGAGTTTTGCGCTTGCCCGTTACAATACCTAAGCCTAACTCAATACCACCATAGGGAATTAACTTCCGTTGACCAAAAATAGAAGCGCCTAATTTATCGCCAAGGCCCTTTTCATGAAAGTAAAAGAGAGAAATTCCCGGTGAGACAATAAGGGAATCTTCAGTTGTGGTTACTTTAGCAGTAAAGTTCTGGGTTTGCTGCAAATTTGCATCATAAAAAGCCGTGGGGATGGATTTATCTAAGGTAGTGCGCCCCCCAAAAGGAGCCACGTACAAATGCCCCCCCACCCGCACCGATTGCACTTTTTCAACGCCATTCATCTTCTTAAAACCAGGGAGGTAGCGCAGTTGCAAACCAAGTAAGCCCTCTAACTGAAAAAAGGGCTGCAAGATACTCTGCTGCCCACTGCTTACCGTTATGCCCGGGGCGCCATAGTGCGGTGAATTTTTCAAGAAAACATCATTTTTAATGGAGTTATCCCGCGCACTACCCCAACCATCCGCCTCACTGGCCATTAATAGCCCCTGGCGCACCCCAATTTCAAACGAAGAAAACCATTTATCCACGCGCCGGATATCCCGTTTTAACATATCACTACCCTCCGCAGGCACCTGGGCCATGAGAGCCGAAAAACATCCAACCAAAATGAGTAGCAGCAGCGCGCGCATTAGAACACCACCCCCGCCTGGATAAAGGCGCCTAACATTTCAAACTTATTCACTTCCACGCTCTTAAAACCAAGTGCGGTCAGAGGGAACGAAGCCGCCAGGGTATTACCTAACAGCGCCATGCCAGTACCATCGACATCACGGTTGAGATAGACAAAACCATAGTTAAAACCTAAGCGAAATTCGGTTTGGATATTCTTAAATTTTTGGGGGCGAAATCCCCCATAAATTCTAAAAATAGGGCCAATATCGGCGGTGTTATTAGACTCCGCCCGCCCCTGCAGCACCCGCGCTTGAAAATAATCACTGGGGGCCTCAATTGGTGACAAATCTTTTCTTTGGGAATAAAAAGCAATTTTTTGCGAGGTGCCAAGGATCATGGCCCCTAAAGCTGCCCCTGCCGTAAGGCGTCCCCAGGGTTTTTGCAGGTATTCATATTCATAGTAAACAGAGGGCGTTAAAATCCAGACATCTTCATTCATGGTCATGCGAAAGCTATATTGCCCTTGCAAGGTATTGGGATTGACAAAGCCTAACTTCGCCATCGGACAATTGTTAATGTCACTATTGTCACAGTATTCCCGCAGGGTCATGGTAGTATTAAGGTCAATGGTTTTAAGGGGCACCAAGCCGGCTAAGCCAAAGTCAAATTCTAACTGGTGTTTTTTATCGGGGGTTAAAAAATAACCAAAAGCCATCCCACCGGTTGGTAAAAAGAACGTGGGCGCCCGTTTTACCGGCTCTTGCATAGAGAGAGAAAATTCAGGGTTAAAATTTAATAGGGGCAGCCGCAGCCGCTTACCCCCAAAGGTATCTTCAATTTGGCTAATAACCGCCATAAATTCAGAGCCTAAATTAAAGTAGTTGAGGGTACCACTCGCCTTTACGTAATAGCGACTAACGGGCAAAACCCGCCTTTCCCGCCAGAGTAACACCTCTATGTTACGCTCATTATCTGCACTTGTCTGCTCTTTATCTAAACCAATTTCTTCTAACTTAATTTCTTTTTTTTCTTCTTTAGCTTTACTCTTAAATTCAATTTTCTTCTTGTCTGTCTTCTCCTGGGCAGCGGCAAAGTTAAAAACCGCCAACAGCACAAATAACCAAAACAGAGCTAGCACCTTTGGCTTTAGGGCAAATTGAAAGTATGCGGTCACTCTATTTCTGCCTACCACGCTATCTATTCCTTAAATAAAGATTGAGCCAGTTTTTCAACAAACTACTCTTAAACTTCAGACGTATTTTTACTTTAAGATGTAACAATCGTTAAAACAATTATTCCTCTGCGTAAATATCGAACGAAAAGAACTAAAAGTGCCACTTTTTTTCAGTAAAAATGAAGCGCTGCACAAAAAACTATCTATCGTTACAAAAGCCGGTTTACAACTTGTCTGCCAATCATTTGTAAGAATTATGACAGAGCCGCCAAAGACACCCCGTAACTTCTGGAGTGCAGTTATTTTCAGTCTCCCCTTTTGGCTGGCGGCTTTTCTTATTTTAATAATTCTCGGTGGCAGTGTTATTTATTATGTTTATTACTACATCCCCACAACTACTACAGAAGAACGCTTACAGGCTAACTTTATTCGCGCCGTGGTGGATGGTGATACGGACAAAGTAAAGCTCTACCTGAAAGCTGGCATACTCGCTGGTAGTAGCGACACCGCCACAGGTCGCTCGGCACTGCACTTAGCCGCTGAATTAAACCACCTGGAAATTGCCCAACTCTTACTGGAAAACTATGCCAACCCCGATATAAGCGACAGACAAGGGACTACCCCACTTATGTTAGCTGCCGAAAAAAACCATGCTGCCATGGTAGAACTGCTCCTGCGCGCTAAAGCTGACCCCGAACACCGCGATGGTAAGGGCGAGCGCGCCTTAGACTATGCCCGCCGGAGCGGGGCACAGGCAACCCATGCCATATTACTTAAAGTAAGCCCCCCCCTAAAACCACAAGAGATAAAACCAGCAGAAAAGAAAAAGACGCCTGCCACCATCTGGGATGCCATCCACAACTTGCAAGAAGAACTGTTACGCGAGCTATTGGCCCAAAAGGTGGCAGTAAACCAGCGCAATACAAGAGGCCTTACCCCCCTGCATTTAGCTGTTGAATACCAGTTTACAGCCGGCATAAAAATGCTCTTAGAAGCCCAAGCGGATGTCAATGCCCGTACCTACCGGGGCCGTACTGCCCTACACTTTGCCGCTTACTATGGCAACACACAAGT